>JAJZND010000012.1 GCA_021848025.1 Microcaldota archaeon
GGCACTGTGAAGATACCTGACGTGCTTGTCCCTTACATGAATGGAAAGAGCAGGCTAGGCTGACTTGAAGGGAGCACATGGCCAAGAACGAGTATAATATAATAAAGGAAGTTAAGAAGCTGAGGTCTGTGAGAGGCTACGGCACCGAGCTTATAAGCATATACGTGCCTGCAGGCTACCAGATCAGCGAGGAGATCTCCAAGCTGCGGGAAGAGCACAGCCAGTCCTCCAACATAAAGTCAAAGAGCGTCAGGACCAACGTGCAGAGTGCGATAGACAAGATAATACAGTATCTCAGGCTTTACAAACAGACGCCGAAGAACGGGCTTGCGGTCTTCTGCGGCAACCTTTCAGACAATCAGAGCAAAGCCGACATAGAGCTCTTTTCTATTGAGCCGCCTGTGCCGCTAAAAGTCAACATCTACAGATGCGACTCGACTTTTCTGCTTGAGCCGCTCGAGGCAGTGATGGATACGCGTGACACCTACGCGCTGATTGCAATGGACGGCAGGGAAGCGACCATAGGAACGCTGCGCGGTCCGCATATACAGGTAATGCGCAGGCTCTCGTCAAATGCGCACGCAAAGGTGAGGAAAGGAGGCCAGTCTGCCAGAAGGTATGAGAGGGCGATAGAGGAAAGCATAGACGATTACTACAAGGAAATAAGCGAGAACGTCAACACAATCTTCGAGCAGAACGGATTCAAGATAAAGGGGCTTATTGTAGGTGGCCCGGGGCCGGCCAAGGAAGGATTCGTAAAGCAGAATACGCTGAACTATCAGATAAAGATACTTGGCATGTTCGATACCGGCTACACAGATGAATATGGGCTTCATGAGCTGCTTGAGAAGGCGCAGGAGCTGCTTAAGGAAGAGGAAGCCTCCAAGGAGAGAAAGGTAATTGAGAGATTCATGCAGGAGCGCGTCAGGAATGGGCTTGCGGTCTTTGGATTTGAAGATACGAAAAAGGCGCTTGAGAGCAGGCAGGCCTCCACACTGATAGTGAATGAGGATGCAGAGGTGCACAGAGTTGTCTACAAATCAAGCGCAGACGGCAAGACATTTGAGAGGATTGAATATGGGAACCAGCGCGAATCCAAGGACAGCGCAGGAAACAAGCTTGAAGTAGTTTCCGAGAGCGATGCTATAGGTGAGCTTCTCGACCTTGCCGATGCAGGAGGAGTGGAGACTGTCTTCGTCTCCAGCGAAAGCTCATACGGCAAGGAATTTGCGATGGGTTACAAGGGAATTGGTGCGCTGCTCAGGTACAAATAAGAGGGATTTCAGAACAGGGTAATATTACAGGATTCCACTATTCGCTTTTTATTGCAAGCCTTTTTAAAGGCTTATTTTGAACATATACACGCTTAAATTGGTGGTCTAGTGAATAATCAAAGAAGGTTTAGTTTATACGATGTTGAGCAATTTATACGTGAGGCAGGGGCGGAGCGGGTCACCGAGGATGCAGTGCTTGATCTTGAGAGGGAGCTGGAGAAATTGGCTGAAAAGATGACAAACAAGGCGGTAAGATATGCAGCCCATGCAGGAAGGAGGAAGCTGATAAAGCGCGAGGACATACTTCTGCTCAGGTCTGGCTCCAAGAAAGCTTACATTGGAAGCAGTGCCTTTCAGAGGAAGCCCAGAAGTTTTAGGGCGAAGGCCAAAATAACGAACGCAAGCCCTATTCCCCAGATGCAGTAAGATATCTGCTGTTCAGTGCGCCTGCCTGTGCTCATCACAAGATGGGTCAGGCTGTATATCTTCTTGCCGTAAGGCGATTTGAATGTGCCGTCTTTTTGTCTTATTCCAAGGTCATTTACCTTGAATCTTTTCCTAAGGTGCAGGAAGAACTCGATTATGTAAGGGAAGAAGACTACTGTTCCGAAGACCTCCATGTTGCCCATCACCATTATCGCGACAAGCGTGGCTCCTGCAGCATAAGTGAAGCTGTCTCCAGGTATTATTCTCGCCTTGTACATATTGAACGGCATGAAGGCCAGCACCGATGCAAAGAGCACTGCTGAAAGCAGTGTGCCGGTGTAGGTGCCGTATATTATTGAATATAGCAGAAATGCAAGGCTAGCTATAAGCATCATCCCCGGCTGCAGGCCGTCGAAGCCTCCGAGAAGATTCACCGAATTGGAGACAAAGATTACTGCAAGCGGGATTATTATAAGGGGATAGACTATGCCGAGATTGAGCGCGCCTATGACCGGCACCGTTATGATGCTTGTGCCCGCGTTAACTGCCATTATCGGCAGAGCGCCGAGGAGAGTGAGAAGCGGCTTCTGCCACTGCTTGAGCCCTTCCCTCACGTCCATCCTGTCCGTTGACTTTACAGGGTTCGCCTTTACATTCACATCGTCAAGGAAACCCACAAGTGCTATAAGGATTATTGAGAGCGCTATGGCAAGAAGATCATTTAGATTGATAAGTGGAGAATAAAGGTTGAACGAGCCGCCGAAGGTATAGGAAAGCAGGCCCACCATTATCCCTACAGCCACAGCGAGGCCGCCGCTGCTTGCAAGCTTCTTAGGGTGCTCCTTGTTGCTGTCTTCTGCAATTATGCCCGCGCCGTAGAGATATGCCATGAGGAATCTGGTGCCTATAAGCGTGACTATAAAGGCAAGTGCGCCAGGAATTATTATGGTTTGAAAAGTATGATACATGATTGTTAACTTATGAAATATATTAATAAAGACTTATCTAAATTGGTGCTGCTATGTACGGATTAATCTTAATGGCATATGAATACTTTGTTATTTTTGTATTCGTAATGCTGCTGCTGATTGACACCGATAGCATTGCAAGAGCCATGCGAAGGCGGAAAAGTGGCTCACTGCGGAATGGGCTTGCTGGAAGAGAGCGGACTCTGGTAATTGTTCCGTGCAAGGGGGAAGACCTCACCCTTAAAGAAAACCTGGAGTCGATTAAAAAGCAGAGGTACGGCTATTACAGGGTAATTGCAGTGCTGGACTCTGAAAATGACCCTGCAAAAAAGGCTATAGAAGAAGCCGGGATCCCTTATATCACATCCAAGAGAATAGACGGAAAGGCAAGTGGGAAGGTAAAGGCGATAGTAAGCGCGCTTGAAAAATTTAAGAATTATGATATTTATGCTGTTGCTGATTCAGACATTAATGTAGACAGCGGATGGCTGGGCAGCCTGATTGCTCCGCTCGCTGATCCGACAGTAGGGATATCCACCATGTTTCCATACTTCAAGCCTATGGGAGGCTTCTGGTCCAAGGTCAAGCTCGTCTGGGGCTTTGTAGGGGAGAGCCTTCTTGAGAACGAGAAGACGAGATTTGCATGGGGCGGTTCTATGGCTTTCAGGAAAGGCCTTATAGACAAAGATTCCATAAAGTTCATGTTATATTCCAGATACTCGGTCTCGGATGATATCTGCCTGACCAGAATAGCCAAAGGCAGAGGACTCTCCATAGCTTTTGCGAAGAGGTCGCAGCCGGTAGTTAATTCCGACGATGATTTCGGCAGGTTCTGGGAGTGGTCCAACAGGCAGACTGCACTTACGATACTTGGATACAGGAAAAACCTGTATCTTGGCCTTCTCTTTTACGGCGCAGAGATGCTTACCTTTGCATCCGGTATAGCGCTCTCGGTTCTTGTCTCTCCTCTTTTTCTCGCCCTCTTTCTGCACCTTATCAGAAGCCTTGCGTCTTCATACAGAAGGGCGCATATTAGGGACCCTTCTCTGGCAATCGCAGTGATTATTGCGCCATTTGTCTACTTTGCAAACCTTGTAATTGGGAGCAGAATGAAGAGTATACGATGGAGGGGCGCAACATACGCGCTTCCGAAAGGGTAATTGTATATAACAACTGTTTTTTATTGCTTTCTGGATAAGATATATGAATAATGGAGAAGCATGACCTTGGCATGTCAATAAAGGATCTATCCGAAGGCCAGCCTATCGCGGGAAGTGTAGACGGAAAGGAGCTGGTAGTTTTGCTGCACATGGGCAGGGTGTACGCGATGGACAGGTTCTGCACGCATGAGACTGGAGATCTCTCGCAGGGATACATTGACGGTGAAGAACTTATCTGCCCATTGCATAGCGGTGCTTTCTATCTGGAAGGAGGAATGGCAAACGAAGACACGCCATGGGTTACCAGCCTTAATTCATTCAGGGTGGAGGCAGATCCGGAGAGCGGCAACCTATTTGTTTACTTCTGACCTCATCTTTTCAGAGCCAGACATGAAGAGCGAGATTTTGTTTATGTAGTTTGGGCCCTCTTCTATGTGCATAAAGTTTGCTATTATTGATTTATACATGCTCCATGAATAGCGCTTGTCCATGAAAACTATGAAGGCTCTGTCAGATTCGCTTCTTATGGCCCTGCCGGATGCCTGCACCGCTTTCACTATTCCCGGTATCGTATAGGCGTACTCATTTCCCTTCATTCCGAACCTCTTGTTCAGATACTCTATCTTTGCATTCAGCTCCAGATTGGGCTTTTCAAGGGGTATGCCGACTATTATTATCCCTTTTATCACGTTGTTTGCATAATCTATGCCTTCGCTCAGGCTCCCGCCCATGACAGCGAAGAGCAGTGAGTCCTCGCCCTGCTTGAAATCCCTTATCATCTTCTCCACTGCAAAACTCCGCATCTCCCTCCTCTGTATGAACCTGACTTCGTAGGGCATATGCCTGTACACGGATTCAAGCACATCAAAGCTTGGAAAGAAGACTGCGAGATTGCCGTGTACACGCTCCTTTATTTTTGAAATCTTGGAAGCTATCAAGTTGTACTGCTCTGCCGACCTGTTCTCGTACTTGGTCGAGACGTCGCTGTCCAGCAGGCAGATCCTGTTCTCTTTTGGAAACGGCGATTTGTAGTTGATTGCATGCGCATCGGGAAAGCCGAGGAGTTCCTTATGCATGCCGAGAGGAAGCAGAGTTCCGCTCATGAATACATTTGCATATGCGCTTTTTATGGAATCTATGGACTCGGAAGGATAAAGGCATGAAATCGAAAGCTTTATCGCCTTCCCGCGCCTGGATATTATGCGTATAGTAGAATCGTTCTCTGCGTTAAGGGCTCTTATGAAGCGCGCTATATGCATCAGTGACGAGCGCTTTGCTCCTGATCTGGAGATATACTCCATTCCTGCCTTTTCTAGCTGGTCGCAGATCTCTTCGAGATTGTCGCTGAGCGTTGACGGCAGGTCTTTTTTATCCACAAAGGCTTCGCCTTCCTGTCCGTCCCTGATCTTGGCCTTTGCCAGCTCCTCAAGCATGAAGGCCATATATCCAAGGTCTATGCTGCTTCCTATAGACATCAGTTCCCTGGAAGCGTATTCAACAGCCTGCAGGCTAAGCGAGGAGCTGAGGTACGAAGAAGCAGTCTCCACGATATTGTGGGCCTCGTCCCATATTATTATCGAACGTTCCAGTGAATGGGCTATCTTCTTCATGAAAGTCTGCCTTGTATACGGATTCAGGATGTGGGCATAATCCGCCACTATGAAGTTCGATTTCTTTGCCAGTTTTGCAGCTATCTCGTAAGCGCAGAGGCCGTGCCCGAAAGACTCGGCAAAGAGGGCGTTATGGCCTGACATTCCTGCTTCAGCGAAGTTCTGCCCAAGCTCTACGGTTTCCTTCGCCTTCGTGTAGAATGAGCATCTCTTCCCCTTGACCACATCTTCGCATGCCTTGTAGAATGGCTCGCCTTCTATCATGTTTACACGTGGGTTTACACAGAGATTCCGCTTCCCCACTATGTCTATGTAATTGACATTGACATTGAACTTCTTCCTTATGCCGGAGAGCACCTCTATCGCTACCTTGTGCTGCGAAGTTTTCGGTGTAAGAAAAAAGACGTCAAGCTCTTCCTTCAGGGCATATGAAAGGCAGGCTGAAATAGAGGCATCAGTCTTGCCTATACCCGTAGGTGCATTTATGAAGATGCTTCTCCTCTGCGAGATCGCATTGTAGATATCTTCCATCATTTTGTCCTGATGCAGTCTAGGCTTATCGAATCTGAAGAGCATGTCCATAGTAGTCTCGCCGCTTTCTGGCTTACCTTCTACTATTTGCTGCTATGAAGCTCTTATTTGCTTGCATTACTTCAAGTGCCTGTAGTAAAGGCATCTTCAGATCATCGCGCATGTTTGCTTTCATTGAGAAGAAATGCTTTACGTCGGCCATCTGGCGGTCGTCTGAAATAAACCGGAGGTTGTCGATATACCTGCCGAGCATATGCGTACCTATCCGGTGCATCTTCATCAGTTTTTTCCAATTTGACTTTGTCCATTCCCACACGACAGCCCTTCCGGACGGATTGGCAGCAGCATTTGCAGGAAGTATATAGGTATCCTGAAGCCTTACCTTTCCCGACATGGAAAAGTCCAGTGCTTTCCTTACGATGGCAGGGCTGCTGCTCATCGCCATTGAAGCAAGAAGCCTGTTCTTCTCTTCAGGAATCTCTTCGCGCACGTATTTTTCTCTGAATATCTCTGCCGTTTCATTCTTCCCTGTCCAGGAAGCCAGGCCGTAGACTGCTCCCTTTATGTTAGGGTCTATCTCCTTGCCAGATGTGATATATGAAGAGAACATCTTGGTCGCCTTGCTCAGTGTGGACTGCTCGCCTGAAAGCCCCGAAGCCATTATTGCAGAGCCTCTCAGCAGCGTCGTGTTCGAATCTTCATCATTTGACCTGGTCCAGCCAACCTGCTTTATTATGTCTTTGCTGTAGTCTCTAAGCACCTCGCTTACTGAATTCCTTATTGCAGTATTATTATAGAACATTCCGAAGGAAAATCTCAGGTGTCCCATAACGCTGTTGTTGAGAGGATACCGCGCATCGAAGCAGTAGTCTTTTACAAACTCCAGATATTCATCCAGCCTTATCCTGCCAGACCGCATCATTGCAAAGAGGTCATTCTCTACACCCCACGAGTCTATGCTGCTGAGTTCCTTGTCACGTATGAGCTCGCCGAGTCCTTCAAGCAGGGTAGGTTCATATGTGCATCGGTATACGCCATTCTGGCCGTAATTTATCTTTATCCATCTCTTTTCTCCGGTATGCACTCTTGACTCATTCTTTTCAAGAAGCATCTCTTCTTCTCGCGACTTTCCCTCGTATTTGTACTTTATGGGCACCGGCCAGAGAGTAGGATCAGAATTGGGGGTTATCGTAAAGCGCGACTGGCTGAGCAGTATCGATCCATCGCTGCGTCTGACAGATATCACAGGGTAGCCGGCCTTTTCTATCCATGATCTGGCTATGTACGCTACCTTCCTGTCCTTGCCAGACTTCTTTGCCTCTTCGTCTATGGAGTTCCAGAGATCCTTTGCCTCTGTGTTGGAATACTTATATTTTTTTAAGTAAGAGCTTATACCTTTCCTGAATGTCTCTTTTCCGACGTAATTGTCCAGCATGTTAAGCACAGAGCCGCCTTTCTCATAACTTATCTCATCGAACAGCTGCTCTATATCTTCAGGCGTATTTACCATTACGCTGATGGGATGCGTAGACTTGAGCTGGTCCGCGCCCAGGGCGAGCGCAACAGTATCGCTTATGTACTTTGTCTTGATATTCCACTCAGGAAACACGAAATCATTGGCTTTTGACGCCATAAATGTAGCGAAGCTTTCATTGAGCCAGAGGTCGTTCCACCACTTCATTGTGACTAAGTCGCCGAACCACTGGTGCGCCAGCTCGTGTGCTATCACTTCTGCTATGCGCTGCTTCCTTGCCAATGGCGTCTTTTCATCTGCAAGAAGCTCGACTTCGCGGAAGGTTATGGCACCCCAGTTTTCCATTGCCCCTGCGGCAAAATCAGGTATCGCCAGCAGGTCTATCTTTGGCAGCGGATACTTCACAGCGAAGTATTTCTCATAGAAAGCTACGGATGACTTGGCGTATTCCAGTGCTGTGGAGAGGTACTGCTTCTTTCCTGGCGTGCTTAACACGCTTATGTCTATGCCATTCACCCTGCTCTTTATCCGCTCGAACCTGCCAACGCCTATGTAAAGCAGATAGCAGGACATTACCGGCGTTCTGTTGAATATGACAAGCTTCTTTCCGCCTTTCTGCTGCTTCTCCGACTTTATAGGCATATTTGAAACGCATTCGAGTTCCTTGTCTACCCGTAACGATAAGTCGAATGTTGCCTTGAATTCTGGTTCATCAAAGCATGGGAACGCCTTTCTGGCAGTAGCAGCTTCGAATTGGGTAGTTAAGATGTATCTGGTAGAATTGCCTTCCCTGTACATGCTGCGGTAAAATCCGTATAAGCGATCGTTATGGACTCCTTCGAAGCTGATAGTAAGCTCTGCGTCCCCAAGTACAGGCGCAGGAAGCTCTATCCCGATCTCCTCTTCCTTTTCATTTACCTTGAAGGCAGCTTTTCCATGCACAGACCCGGCATCCACGTATACGCTATTTATTGTAAGCTCTGAAGCATTGAGCCTTATCTTTTTTGTTCTGATCTTGGCCTTCACGCTGATGATTACCTTGCCATGGTATCTGAAAGTAGAAAAATCAGGTTCAAGATAGAGGCAGTAGTTTAACGGAACGACGCTGTCACCGAGGGTTTTGTGGTTTGCCTGCATTATATAACCTACCTGCTTACAGATTTCAGGAACTCTATAACTTCCTTGTCATGGCCGCCCGGCTTTACCTTTGGAAAGACCTTTACTACTATTCCGCTTTTGTCTATTATGTAGGTCTTTCGCAGCGTGCCTTTGCCGAATACACCCCTGTCGCCGTATGCGCCATAGGCCTTTATCGCCGAGCTCTCAGGATCCGAGAGCAGGGTGAAATTCAGTGAGTATTTGGAGCAGAACTTGCCATGGGATTCAGGGCTGTCTTTGCTTATGCCGACTATTTCTGCACCGAGCTCTTTTATCTCATTAATGCTCGCATTGAAATCCTTTGCCTCGATAGTGCACCCGGGCGTGTCGTCTTTAGGGTAAAAATAAAGCACAAGATACTTTCCCCTGAATTCTTTCATCGCATGCTTCCTCCCGTCAGATCCCACAAGCAAAAAATCGGGCGCTTTCTCTCCTTCATTAACCATGCCAACACCAGATTAATTATTAATAGCAAAGGATTTATAGGCTATTGAACAAATACCCTCATACAAAAAGCTATTTATAATGCTGGATGAGGACATGTCGTTACTCGAGCCGATTTCCAATCTATTCAGGAAGAAAAGCGGAGCAGGGGCTGGAAAGAGGGTAAGGATAACAAGCATAAACATAAAGCTGGGCATAGACATACACAGCCTTGGTGAGAAGGAGGTAACAGGCGATTCATTTGATCTTTATATACCTTATTCCAACAAGCTGGGCGGAGGCATCTTGCCGGACAACCTGAAAGGGCCAGACATAACAATAAGCAGCATCTCGGTGGAGAAGCCCTTCTCGCTGATAAGCGTGACGCCGGAGACGCCGCGCCTGGTAAAGTATATGGAGAAAGAGGATTTCAGGCTGAAGATAAAGGCTCCGGATTCAAACTATGAAGGTCCGATGTTTATAAAATTTGAGACCGATTCGAAGGATAATGTTACCCTTAGCATCTCAAAAATTCTTCTCGTAAATGGAGGGAAGAGCATTGAGCTAGAAGAATCCAAAGCGGATATGACGCTGAAGAAGTACCAGATAATCAGAAAAGATATACAGCTGTACAAAGTCCTCAAGTATCAGCAGGAAGTCAGCTCGGTTACGGTAAACAAGCCATTTGAAATCATAGGTATAGAGCCAAAGCTGCCGTTTGCCCTTGATAAAAAGGACAGCTTTATTGCCGCCGTCTTCATACGTGCTCCTGAATTCAACTATGCAGGACCTATGGAAATAACATTCGGTTAACTGCATTGGGCCATTAACGTAGAAGCGTAAGCCTGGATGGCAGGCCTTACGCGGGCCTGCTGCTGTCCCACAATTTCCAGAACTCGGTTTTCATCCTGCGCAACTCCCGCATATCCTTTATTATCTCTATGTTCTCTATATTCCTGTGCGTGCCTGCGAAAGTGAGATTGGCAGATCCCTCTATCCCCTCCTTTTCGCTTATGTACATCTTTGAGTGCGTGAAGCTCTTCGGCTTTCTCACATCCATCTTTGCTTCAGAGATTTTATTATAGAATGGAAAGAATATGATTGCTGCTGCAAGCGGCAGGAGCATGTAGATGCTCCATCTGTTTAGCGTGTATAAAATATAGTTAAATATTACAATTATCGCATAAACAGCGTACTGCAGGAAGTGTTCTCTTCCTGCCCTTTTACCGAGCACACTCCTTGCTTCAGGGGCAATTGAAGATGACAGAACATATATCTTCTTCCATCTTGACTGGCGCAAAAGCATCCTGGCGTAATGCGCGTCTATGTAAGGTGAGACAATATACAGCACCCTTGACCTGCGTATCAGCCTGTCTATATGCCTGTAAGACTCGTTCCCGCTGTAATGATAACTGCTCCGGCCGAAAACTGGCATACTATTTTTAATTATTGCAGCACATTATTAAGATTGAGTGTATGTCTGAAAGCGAGAGGATAAGGCTTGAGAAGAGCTTCCTGGCAGAGGAGATTATGGACCACGAGATCTTCTCGCATCTTGCGCGGGCCGAGAAAGATAGTAAGCTTAAGAAGCTTCTTGAGAAGCTTGCAGACACTGAGAAGAGGCATGCTGAGTCATGGCGCGGGCTGTTAGGCGAAAAACGCGCAGGTGAAGTAAGGAAGCCTGTGCTTGGCAGCCTGAAGATATTCGAGTACCTGGCAATAAGGAAATTTCTCGGAACAGCCTTCGTCTCAAAGCTTCTTGGTATGAATGAATCGGCAACGCTCGCGAGGTACAAGCAGATTATATCCGATATGCAGCTTTCGGCAGATGAAAGGAAGCATATCACTGAGATAATAAAGGACGAGGAAGAAACGGAAGCAGATTTGAAGAAATCAGTGCAGGAATATGAGGGCACGCTAAATCATATAGGCTCCATTGTATTTGGGCTGAATGACGGCCTGGTCGAGATACTTGCTGCTGTTGCAGGCCTGGCAGTACTGGCCAATTCGCCCATAACGGTTGTTGTGGGAGGTCTGATAGTTGGAGTATCAGGAACGCTCTCCATGGCAGGCGGCGCTTATCTTTCTGCGAAATCGCATGGCCTTGTAGAGGACTCGATAAATCCCAAAAATGAACGCGATAGGGAGGAGGAAAAGTCCACGCCAGGCAGCGAGGCCTTTTATACAGGCATCTTTTATCTCGCGGGGGCGCTAGTGCCGGTTATACCGTTTATCGTAGGCCTGCAGGGCTATGCAGGCATAGTCGTATCTGTGGTGCTGGTAAGCCTTGTGCTCGCCATAGCTTCAGTGGTAATTGCAATAATAAGCAGCTCAAGCATAAAGCGGAGGGTCTTCGAGATGCTGGCGATCTCGCTTGGAGCTGCATTCGCTACCATAATACTTGGCTCTGTTGTTAAACTCTACTTCGGCATAACGATATAGCTGTTTCCGCAGTATGAGCAGTAGTATAAGCAGATGCTCTGAGCTGGAAAATTGGCCGGTACCCTTGCCAATAAGCAATTCTTTTACTCTGGTGCAGAGGGAACACGCACCTGCAGTGCGCAGATGCGCTTAAACTGCAACCTCATTTCTGCGTTCCCTGCTCCTTTGTGTAGAGCACTATTCCGCTATGCTTTCTTGGCATTGGATTTGCACGAAGCCCGTATATTGCCTTTATTCCCTTCTGGACCGAGAGCTCAACAAGCCTCTGCGTTATCACTCCATCAAGCACAATTGCAAAGATGCCGCCGGTATT
>JAJZND010000019.1 GCA_021848025.1 Microcaldota archaeon
GGCGGTAAATTCAATAGGTAGAATGAGTTGTTGTACTGATATGAGCCGGTACCCTGCGATGCAGAATCTGTAAGTATCACATTCTGGCCTGCGCTTATTAGCGTTCTGTTTGCGGTTATCGAGGTGAGGAGAGGTGGCGTTACCGTTATTTTCACATTGGATGTTGCGACTTCGCCTGAGATGTCGTTCACTGTGAGAGTGAGGACGTAGTTGCCTGCATTCGAGAAAGCGGCATTGTTTCCGTTGAAGGTTACACTTTTACTTGGCACTGAAGTGTACGTGTAGGTGTTGCTGCCGGTGCCGCCTGAAGTTGTGTTAGTGAGGTGCACTGACTGGCCTGCGCTTATATAGGTTCTGTTTGCTGTTAACTGGGTAGTTAAGGCAGGTGTGACTTCAACTGTAAGGGTTGAAGGCGCATTTGCGGTCTCGCCTGTCTTGTCAACAACATTGAGGTTAACTACGTAATTGCCCGCATTCGCAAATGTAATTGAGCCGTTGACATTTGGAGTGACTACATTGCCATTTACATAGTAAGTCCAGACATTGCTGCCTGTGCCACCTATTGTTGTATTCTTGAAGAAGACTGACTGGCCGGCTGAGATAGGAACTATTGAATTGAATGCGAAGTTGGTTATCTGCAGTTTAGGAGTTACTTGAATATGTATCAATTTCTCATCTCCCGTATGGGCGACTTCCCCGGTTATGTCATTTACTGTCAGAGACACGATATAATTTCCGACAGTATTGAAGACTGCATTGTTGCCTGTCCAGACTATTCCAGTATTAGGAGTTACTGCATACGTGTAGGTGTTGCCGCCGGTGCCGCCTGTTGTCATATTGGAAAATGTTATTGACTGGCCTGCGCTTATTAGCGTCCTGTTTGCATTGAATTTGATTACCTCAAGAAATGGGGTAACTGTTATCGGCACATTTGATGTTGCGACTTCGCCTGAGATGTCTTTCACTGTAAGCGTGAGGACGTAGTTGCCTGAATTTGCGAAGAGCGCGTTGTTGCCTGTGAAGGTTACGCCGTTGCTTTGGTTTGAAGTGTAGGTGTAGGTGTTGCCTCCGGTGCCGCCTGTGGTTGAATTGGTGAGGTAGACTGACTGGTCTGCGCTTATTAGCGTCCTGTTTGCATTGAGTGAGGTGAGAAGAGGCGGAGTTACCTGAATAACGTTTGTGGCTGTGGCAGTCTCACCTGAATAGTCAGTGACAGTGAGTGTTACAAGATAATTTCCTGCGGTATTGAACTTTATTGAATTTCCATTGATTACATAATCGGTTCCTGAAATGCCGTTGTTTACCGTGTAGGTGTAGACGTTGCTGCCTGTGCCGCCTGAAGTCGCGACTGTGTATGTCACGCCCTGGTCAGCGGAGATGTAGCTCCTGTTTGCGTTGAAGGTAGTTATTTCAAGCGAATTCGTTACGTCAACTTCTACTGAGTTGGTTGCGACCTCGCCTGAGATGTCGTTCACTGTGAGAGTGAGGACGTAGTTGCCTGCATTCGAGAAAGCGGCATTGTTTCCGTTGAAGGTTACACTTTTACTTGGCACTGAAGTGTACGTGTAGGTGTTGCTGCCGGTGCCGCCTGAAGTTGTGTTAGTGAGGTGCACTGACTGGCCTGCGCTTATTAGCGTCCTGTTTGCTGTTAACTGAGTAGTTAACTGAGGTGTGACGTCTACATTAACCGAATTGGATGACACTTCACCTGATCTATCGACAACTTTTAAGGTTACCACATAATTGCCAGGAGTGGTGAATTTAGCGATGTTGCCATTGAATGTGAAGCCTGTTGTTGGGCTTACTGAGTATGAATATGTGTTCTTGCCGGTGCCGCCTGAAGTAATATTCCAGAAAACTACAGGCTGATCCGCACTAATATAGGTTCTGTTTGCAATCAGGGCCAGCGAAAGAGGCTGTGCCACATTTACTGTTATATTGCCCGAAGTTGCTGTTTCGCCGGTAAGATCCTTTACATTAAGCGCCACATTGTTCGTGTTGCATTCCCCGGTCACTATGTCTCCTGAGCTGCCGCTGCCTGCATTTGTAAAGCTCTGGCCACAGTAATTGTATGTCCAGGACCATGCATCGCCGTCATTGGCAAAATTAAATGTGGAATCAGCTCTGCTTCCGAAGAGGAACGCAAGGTAATCGAATTGACTAGAATCGCCTGTCTGGCCATTGCCATATGTGCCCTTAAGTACATCTGAGACTGTGCCTCCGTAGTTGTACGTGCTCTGCAAATTAGCCAGCGCTAATGAATTAAATGTGCCCTGGAACGTACCCACATACCCTCCTTTAAATGTGCCTGTTGCATTTACAGTCTCAGGGACAGGGACTCCGTTATAAGGGCTTATCGCACCATTGAAGGTTGTAAATGTGCCATTGTAGAATACTATTGCATAGAAGGTACCGTTTGTTTCCTGCCAGACCATTATATGCTTTAGATAATTGTCGAGCGCCCAGTAACCCTTGAAACCGCTATCCTCATCGTTGGTTACATAATAGCTTACATTTAGGACACGCGTCCATGAACTTGGCACATTGGCTAGAGCAGAAAGCATGAATGTTGGATATGGGCCTGAAGAGGTGGTTGCTGAATTTCCAGGGAATGTTATAGAGCCGTTTACATTAGGCGAGACTGGAACATTGTTTACAAGATATGTGTAGACATTGCTGCCTGTGCCGCCTGTTACTGTGTTGCTGAAAAAGACAGATTGACCATTGCTTATGAATGAGGTAGAAGTGTTTGTAAATGATGTGATAGTAAGAGGCTGCGTAACATCGACTGTTACAGAATTGGAAGCAGTCTCTCCAGTAATGTCATTCACTGTAAGCGTAACTACGTAGTTGCCTGGCGTATTGAAGACTGCGTTGTTGCCTGTGAATGTGAATCCAGTGTTAGGAGTTACTGAATATGTATATACATTTGAACCTGTTCCGTATTGCGTGATATTGATGAATGCCACGCCCTGACCTGGAGAGATCAACGTCCTGTTTGCTGTGAGCGAGGTTGTAAGTGCAGGCGTAACCTGGATAACATTTGTGGCTGTTGCGGTCTCACCTGAATAGTCAGTGACAGTGAGTGTTACAAGATAATTTCCTGCGGTATTGAACTTTATTGAATTTCCATTGATTACATAATCGGTTCCTGAAGTGCCGTTGTTTACCGTGTAGGTGTAAACGTTGCTGCCCGTTCCACCTGAAGTCGCGACTGTGTATGTCACGCCCTGGTCAGCGGAGATGTAGCTTCTGTTTGCATTGAAGGTGGTTATTTCAAGAGGTGGAGTTACCTGCACCGCGAGCGTATTAGATGCTGTTTCGCCGGTTGTATCTACAACGTTTATAGTAACAACATAGTTTCCTTGGGTATTGAATTGAAGGACATTTCCATTTAATACATAGTCAGTGCCTGAAATGCCGTTGTTTACCTTGTAGGTGTAGATTACGTTCCCCGTGCCTCCAGTAACTGCAGGCTCAAGAAGGATCTTCTGGTTCGCATCTGCGCTTATATAGGTTCTGTTTGCGTTGAGGGTTACTTCAAGAGGCGGAGTTACTGTTATTGGCACATTTGATGTTGCGACTTCGCCTGAAATGTCTTTCACTGTGAGAGTGAGGACATAGTTGCCTGAATTTGAGAAGACTGCGTTGTTGCCTGTGAAGGTTACGCCTGAATTAGGAGAAACGGAGTAAGAATATTGGTCTGAACCTGTGCCGCCTGTTGTTGTGTTTGTTAGATATACTCCTTGGCCTGCGGAGATGTAGGTTCTGTTTGCTGTGAGGGAGGTTGTAAGTTCAGCTGTAAGATTCCAAAGCTCAACTGAAGAATATGCTGCACCAGTAGGCGATTCGCTGTCTGTCACAAGGAGCTTGAAGTTGTACTGTCCAAGCGGGCTTGAAGAGTTTGTCGCGAATTCGCATGAAACGGTATTGCCAGTTACCGGGCCAGTTGCACCAGGGCCGCAATTAGCTATATTGAAATTGTTGCTGCCAGGCAGAGCAACAAGCCATTCATAGGTATAAGGAGGCATTCCGCCAGTCACGCCAAGATTTTCATCAGTTACTACCTGATCCCTGCTGAAGGTAGGTATGCCTTTGTTTTCGCGTCCAGGGTATAGTATCTTAGTGCTGTTTACGTTTAAAGTCTCGTTATCGTATACTAGCGCACTTGACTGGTTCGTTTCTCCAGTCAGGTCTGTTACATGCAATGTCACATTGTATAATGTAGGATTATAGTCAGGAATTGAGACATGGGTAAATTGGAAGACATTGTTTCCTTCATTAGTATAACTTCCGCCATCGACCGAATTTACAGTGTAGTAGTAAGTTACATCTCCTGTGCCTCCTGTGATTGTATTTGAGAAGTCCACAGTGCTGGTTTCGATTATCCATGATTTGCTTGGCGTAAGAGTTACTTCAAGAGGAGGCGTAACACTTATTGCTACTGAACTGGAAGCATATTCGCCGCTTAAGTCATTTGCGCTGACTACTGCAAGGTAATTGCCAGGTGTGTTGAACTGCCATTCATTTGCGCCAGTCTTGACTATGCTTACATTGGTGAAGCCGCCGTATACTGCAGGGAAGGATGAAAGTGTGTCGGAAAATGTTGGGAAAGCCATGCTGAATGCATTGGAAGGTATCGGACATCCTGAAGGGTAGCATTGGTTTTCCAGTATGTATACATTGACACCTACGAGCCATGCATTTGCCGCGCTGTCATAGACTGCTTCAGGATACGCAGCAAGCACCGCGCTTGAGTCTGACTGTGGTTCATGCACGAGATCCCACTGATAGAGCTTTCCGTGTAGGAAAGAACTCTCACTTGGAAGTCCATTAAAGGTAAGGGAGCCTGACCAGTATTCATATTGCGTAAATGGTGTTCCAGTGACACTTGAAGGGAGTGTCAAATTGTCGCTGAATAAGGTGTAATTGTATCCTTTCTGCTTGATAAAGAGCAATTGGTTCCCGAGCACATTTGAAGGGTATCCGTATATAGGGGTAAGCAGATTGCCGTTTGAGAGCACTTCTATAGGTCCCAGATCGTTTGAGCCTCCCAGGTTTGCATATCCATTCGGATAAGTAGCGCAGATTCCTGTTCCTGGCACAGGCTGATTATAGCAGCCTTCAGGTGTCGCTGACCATGTGCCATAAGGAGCCGCAGGCGCAAAGAATGCATTTACTGAAGTCCAAAGGAAATCGTTATCAAATTCGGTAAGTTGGAATGTGCTTGTTACTGAAGGATTAACAGGTATGTTTGAAGGCGGTAAATTCAATAGGTAGAATGAGTTGTTGTACTGATATGAGCCGGTACCCTGCGATGCAGAATCTGTAAGTATCACATTCTGGCCTGCGCTTATTAGCGTTCTGTTCGCTGTTATGCTTGTCTGAAGAGGTTGATTCACAGTTATTGACACAGTGTTTGCTGCTGTTTCGAGCGTAAGATCGTTAGCGTTTACCGTTATTGTGTATATGCCGGGATTTGCAAAGGTAAAGACATTTGCGTTGTCAGGATTCTCAGTTATACCTTCTCCTGAATAGAATGAGTATGTATACATGTAGTTTCCTGTTCCCTGCGAAGGAATTGCATTAAGCGTAACTGACTGGCCTGCGCTTATTAGCGTTCTGTTCGCTGTAAGGCTAACTTCAAGCGGTTTGGTTACATATAATGTTATTGAGTTTGTGCCGTCTGGAACGCCGTTTGCCTCTGCTGAAACGCTTACAGTATAGGTTCCTGATTCGCTTGTTGAGCTGACTTCGCACGTGTCAGCTGATGAATAAGAGGATGTGCTGCAACTGCTGCCCACAACACTCAGCCCGGATGGAATGGTCCATTCATATGTAGGTGAAGTGCCTGTTGTGGCTGTGGCGGTTAGAACAATGTTCTGGTTAGTTGGAGTATAAGGCTCAGCGGAGACTGTTGTTCTGTTTGCGGTGAGCTCTACTAATGGCGTTGATGGTGAATAGGTAGTAGGTGTGATCAGCTGCATGTTTGAAGTGGAAAGGAGGCTTGAGAATGCGCCCACTATTCCTGTAGTAAGCGCAGGGAATTGCACGCTCTGCGAGATAGGCTTTGCACTTGAGGATGCAAAGCTTACGCTAAGGGAGAGAAAAACAGAGAGTAGGAGCGAGAATAGTAAGAGTGCGTATGCTGTGTTCCGCTTGCCGCCGCTTGATGGCGTATCGCTATTTGAAACCTCTGACTTCCGATCATCCTTCATGCAATCTCTCTCTAAAACTTAAATACAAATTTAATGCACAGGAATTGCTACTCTTTACTTTTTCTTATTATGAATTACCACAGTGCTGCTTCCGGAGCTATTGCCTCCACAATATCCCGACAGGTTATTTGCCCATCAAGCCCTCCGAATGGTATGAATGAATTTGAACTGGTATATAAATCTTGCGATTGGTTTTGCAGAATTTGCTGCAAATCTTTAAAAGGTTTTTGTATAACGCTATTATAATTTTATGTCCTGGCAAGTTTAGGCAAAACAAATTCTTGTTTCTTGGCTCCAGACTTCGCTCTTGAATATGCGCTTCAGAGCACTGCAATTGCAGGGACTCGTTTTATAATACATTGCATTTATTACTTATCTTGGACTTTACTGGCAGTGGATATGCATGCCAAACAGCGTGTATAAGTTTTATGACAGGTATTTCTATGCGGCGTTGCTTGTTACAATGCTCAGCTTTGCATACTGGGTAGCTTTCTCATCGAACGCATACTCCACCTTCCACGAATATGACGACCTTGGCATCTTCGCAACTAACATGTGGTTTTATCTTCACTACCCAGCCTATGCACACGGCCTGCAGCTTCTTGTCTTTGGAAACCATATCTCGCCTCTCCAGCTTCTTGTGCTTCCTGTTTTTTACCTCTTCCAGAGCGCAATGACACTTCTTGTAGTACAGGATGCGGTGCTTGCGCTTTCGGCTTTCGCGGTCTTTCTTGCAGCCAGAAGCCTGCTTGGAAGACCCAGGCTGGCCTTTTTCTTCTTCCTCGCCTTTATAATCAATCCGGGCTTATACGGAATGGTCATCTTTGACTACCATCTTGAATCATTTATAGTGCTTTTCTACGTCCTGGCTTTTTACTTCTACATGAAGAACAGAGCAGGACCGTTCCTCCTCTGTCTTATACTGCTTCTTTCCACCATCGAAGAGGCGCCTTTCCTTGGGGCCACGCTTGGAATAAGCTTATTGCTCTTTGATGATTTCTATACGGAAAATTGGGAGATAAGGAAAAAACGGCTGCGCATGGCAATGGCAGCAGTTATTATTTCAGTGGTCTTTTATGTGCTTTACTTAGGGATAACTAGTATGCTGATAAGGGAGTACAGCGCAGGGGCATATCCATCGCTGCCGCCATACCTCGAGCTTGCAAGCAGGCTCCCTCAGCTTGCAGGCTCGCTTGCCTCTGCAAACGTCTCAAATGCATTTAATACTGCCTTTTCACATTACCCTACTTATGTGGCATATGCACTTGCTGCCGGCATCTTCTTCTTTGGAATAGCTGTGCTCTTCGACCCTCTTACTTCCATTATTCTTATCTCACCCTGGCTGGTATACGGCCTTTTTGAAAACGTCGGATTCTTCTTTGTCTTCCAGCAGTACTTCGGCTTTGTTCTTGGCGGCAGCGTAGTCGGCTCGCTCTTTGGAATGCTCATGCTTCTTGAAGGCAAGGGCTTCCTTGCACACGCTATGAAAAGAAGGGATGGTAAAAACTATGCCAGCACAGGCATGGCGTATATACTCATCTCTGCCCTTGCAGTTAACTGTCTGCTTCTTCTCTTTTATCCTACTTTCGTTCTCTCAGACAATGTAAACAATTTAAGCCAGGACTTCCTCTTCAATGTTAATGCTTCGCAGAAAGCATATTACAGCCAGATTTACTCGCTGCTCAATTACGTGCCGAAGAATGCCTCCCTTGCCACAGAGTACTTCATACTGCCTCACGTCTTCAACAGAAGGTACATCGAGGACATAGGCTATACTGAAACAGAATGGTATTTCAAGCCGCAGTATGTTCTGGTTGACTTCAACCTCAACGTGAGCCTGAACGCATACACAGGAGAGAATAAGACCCTCGCATACCTCCGGGCTAACAATTATTCCCTGTACATGGAGAACGGCACTGCGAGGCTTTACAGGAAATAAAAATGGACTTAACAATTAGGTAGATTGAGGCTAAGCATAGATATCAGTGATCTATGCCGCATGCTTTGGGGCTGGAGTAAAGAATATAAACTTCTTCAGCGCCTTGCCCGGCCAAACCTGTTCCGCCTGCTTCTCCTTGAATTGTACACTATTCCTGCGACTATCGCAAGTAGCACAGCCACAAGGGCTGCAGGTACCGTAGGGAAGCTGCCGCTGCCTCTGCTTTCTGAGAGCGAGCCGCTATTTCTTGTCTGGTTCGCACCTGTGCCTGAACTTGTTGCAGATGCATTTCTGGCTCCTGTTGAAGATGAAGAGGAGGTGCTGCCTATGGTAGTTGTTATTGAAGTGCCATTTGTCTTGCTGCTGTTTGTCTGCGTAGAGTTTGAGCCTGTGCCTTTGTTGTTATTTGAAGCGGGTATTGTTGTTACTGCAGTGCTGTTGTTTGTCTGCGTGGAACTATTCGTCTTCTGCGGAATAGTTGTTGTAGGTGCAGGTGGCTGCGGCACTGTGGTTGGCAGTGTAGTAGGTGCAGGCACACCGCACATTGGATTGCAGCTTACCCCGCCAGGGACCTGGTAGATGGTGAAGTTTGCGCTTATTGAATTGGCTGTGTAATTTGCGTCTCCGAGTGTGTTGAAGGTAAGGTAATATGTTGTTGTGTATGCAGAAGAGCCAGGGCCTACCTTGAAGGTATTCTGGGTGTAGATGCTGTTGCTTAGCACTGAGTTAACCCCTGCCGCGCTGAGCGAGAGCGTTCCCGCAAGTTGGTTGTATACGGTTGAAATGTTTGCAGTTACGTTTGCCTGATATCCATCGTAGGTGTATGAGCCTGGGAAGTCAGGGAATGACAGTATCGGAGCTGCCTTGCCTACTTTCAGCACGTTGCCTGTAGCGACTAAAGTGTACGCGCTGCTTACCCCTACATCTTTCACATTTACCTTGTAAGTGTAGCTGCCCACTGCAGGGTAGATCAACACGTTCTCAGTGCCTGAAGTTATATGAACATTTGCAGCAGGTTTGTTGTTTATTGTCCATGAATAGATGAAGTTTCCGGATCCTCCGGTAACTATTGCGTTTGCAGCGACATTCTCCCCATATGCTATGCTGTTTGAAGGGCTCAGGTAAAGCGTTACAGTAGGAGCGGGATAAACGACCACTTGCACGGTGTTGGAAACCGCATTTTCCGGACTTTCAGAAGAGTCTGTCACTTTGTAGCAGTAATAAGTGCTTGAGGTAGGTGAAGCAGTGTAGGTTGAGCTTGTGGCCCCAGTTATGGCGGTGTCAGAGCTGCATGCGCTTGAACTTCCGCTATACCACTGATATGAGTAAGGTGTAGTTCCGCCAGATGGGTTTGCTGTCAGTGTTACTGACTGGCCTGAATCCATGCTATAGCTATTTGGAGTTATGGCTCCTGAGATGAGTGCATTGCTTATTACAATTGTGCCTGTTGAGGCTGATGCCTTTCCGTTCATGCTGTCCGTTACGGTTACGCTTATGCTGCAAGATGAAACAGCATTCGGAGTGTATGTAAATGAAGCCGCGTTACCTGGTGATGTAAAACCCGGGCAGGAGCTCGACCATGAATATGTGTAAGGGCTGCTTCCGCTTGATGCTGTTGCAGTTACAGTTACTGACTGTCCTACGTCAATCTTGGTTTCAGACGAAGGAGAGACTGAGACTGAAACTGCAGGTACAACAGTGACCTCTTCAGGATTTGCATCAAGAGTCTGCGGCGAATATGAGCTGTCGGTTATTGTTGCGCAGTAGTATGTATTGCTTGTAGGAGATATGCTGAATGCGTGTGATTGGCCGGATGTTGATTCTGAAGCAACCTTTGTAGAACTAGATGAGCAGGATGAAGTTGTGCTTGAATATAAGGTAACATTAAATGGAGGTGTACCTCCCATCCAGCTAACAGTTGCACTGGTGGACTGCCCTGACTCTATATTGCTATTTGAGAGCGAAAGATACGCATCTTCAAATTTGGGGTAGATAGTGTAAGTAGTTGTGATATCAGAGTAAATTTGACTATCAGATGCACTTTGTACATCGAATTCTATAGTATACGTGCCTGGAGTAAAATACATGTTACTGAAAGTACTCTGGTAGGTGCTATTATTAATGCAGGGGATGGATAGGGTTGTAAGTGCTGGGAGAGAGTAAGAAGTACTTGATGTTTGAACGGCTTGCTCAACATAGCAGATGCCAGTGCTATTTAGTATATCAGTGTTTACGAAATAACTGCTGGCTCCACTGTATGTATCTACGAACTGTACGCACTGTGCATCACTTGAACTGCAGGTTGGCCCTGCTTGCGCAGGAGGCCACAATGAACTTGATACATACTGCTTATAGTCTACATTTACGTTTTGCGGGTTTATTGAACCGGATATTCCTGCATGGACCGTGCCAAGAAAGAGCACAGCCATAGCAAGCATCGCAATTGCACTTGTTTTTTGCATATCGACTCCTATTCAATTTAATAAAAATGCCACTTATCTTTTTCTTGCCTGTACACTCTTAGTGGCTTAACTGGTATAAAGACTTTACTATCAGGCATGGAAACTTATTTAAATAATTAATTTCTTCCACTGGAGAAACATCCAGCTGTATGCTTTACCTGGATAAAGCAGCATTGGAATTAAGCATGCTGCTGATTGATGCTGAACTGCATAGCCATGAATAAATACCTTCGCTGATAATTTTATGCGAGAGCATGGTTACACCATGGTGCCCTGTTGAGAACGTCGTAAAATCATACGGGGTGAGCAGCAGGGAGATTGCAAGGCTTGTGCGCATGAATTGGCGCATGGTTGTGCTGAGCCTTGTTGCAGGCAGCGGAAAGCCAATGCAGTACAGCAGGATAGAGAGGGAATCCGGACTGAACTCAAGGACGCTTGCACTTGTGCTTAAGGAGCTTACAAGAGAGAAGCTTCTTGACAGGAAGGAGCTTCCAGGAGCAGGCAGAAAAGTAGAGTACTCTGCAACTATAATAGGCAAGCGCATAGCAACCATGCCGTGCCCACTTCTAAAGTTTGCATCTGACAAGAAGAAGATAGGATAGCAGTTTGGCGCTTGAAGCATAGATTGTGGCTTGTAAAAATCCATCAGATTGCACAGGAAAAAACGCGTTTGCCGGATATTACGCTCCTGTACAGCAGTTGCTTTGCTTATTGGAATTCTGCTTCACTGAACTTCCCGCTTCATGCATTATATCACTGAGGCGCTGCTGCCTATGTGGCAGTAAGATTTGACTTCCTGCCTTGTAAGGTAATACACCACAAGCAGATCTATGATAAGGCTTATTAAACCAGTTATAATTCCTGAGCTTGATGCGAGTGAGGCCACTATGATGCTGTACACTGCAGCTATTACCCCTATGCTAGTAAATATAAGGGAAACCCACCAGGCCCACTTATTGCCTATCCATATACCATACATTATTGCAATGGAAATTAGAGCTGATATCACTGTAACAGTAATCAGCGTATCTACAACAATGCTTTTAGCTGAGAGAGCATATGCTGCACCATACTGGGCAGTCGCCTCTTTGACAGCAGTAGCAACATCCGCATTAAAGGTAATTGTAGTAAGTGTCAATGAAATAACAAGGCTTATGAGGTAGAGTGCCACTATCACCTTTACGCCATACGGCTTGCCAGGCTTGGCTTCTGCTGCTGGATTCGGGCTTGAAGCTGCGCTGGCTTCGCTCTTTGAACCTCCTCTTTTAGAACTGCTCTTTTTTGAAGTATCTTTCAAAGCCCACGCACCTGCTGCTGCATATTTCATATAGTATAGTAAGTACTAAGCTTAAATGCATTGCGCTCTGGATGGTCTGTTCGGCCTTTGACCGCATTTATGGTGCAATATGGTGCAATCTGCCTAAAAACATATTGTATCAGGCCAGTAACTAGGATATTTTTCATAAAATATCACATAAGTTGTATGATATACAATTAAAATGGGAAAGTTTATATATTTTTACGATAAAGTATACTTTGGGGATGTGATGGGAGGTGGGGTATATGAATGGAATTACTGGAGAAGATTGCGAGAGGATAAAAGCTTCGCTTGCCGCTAACGGCTATGTAATGCATAAGCATAACAAGCTCTGCCAGCGGCATGTTGAGCATGTGCTTGCCAAGGATGAGGAGATCCTGTTTGAATTGAGGCAGAGTTATCTGCAGTCTATCTCTCCTGACAGAATAATAGCGACAAACAAGAGGCTTATTATAGTGAGGCCTTCTTTCTGGGGCCTGTATATGGGTCATGATGTGCTCAATCCCTCAGAATTGAGCTTCGTGCCGTATCGGAACGTAATAAGCATAATGATGAACAGAGGCAAGATCCTTGCCTCGCTGCACATACGCATACACGGTTTTACTGATTCGAGCCCTGAAATGGGTAAGGAAGGAAATGTCGAAGGAGTAGTAATAGATATGGCAGTAAAATTCACCCGATTCATAGAGGAGATAGTGGAGCTGATGAATGAGAATGGCGAGGCAAAGGAGACAGCAGAATACACTTACGCTAATTCTGGAAATAAGGAGGAGCATGAAGGGCTTAGTCTCGACGAAGCAAAGGAAATGGTATCGAAGGGGGATGCCAGGTTTGCATGGACTGGAGTCGAGCCGATTGGGGAAGTCGCCATGCTCCTCGGAATAAAGGAAGACGAGATAGTGAAGATAGACCTGAATAGCATAGAAGAGAAGGAAATAAAGGAGATAAACAAATACATTTTTATCTTCTACACATGGTCAATGGGCAGCCACATAGCCAAATTCCTCAAGGAGAAGCACGGAGTAGAGCTGCATATGCTGAAGCATGGAATAGCAGAGTATGCTAGAAGGAAGTTCAAGGCCTTCAACTGATTTGCACTCTCAGCACATAACTTTTCAGTTAAATCGGATATTCGATTCTAAAAGCCAGCCTTGCCTGCGCTGCGCACATTGATATATTGAAGAGCGTGAACTTCAGCTAAGTTTATTTTTGCTTATGCTGTCGACATCAGCTTTCAGAAAGAGGGAATTTCAAGAAGCGGCTGCCTATTCTGCACATAAGCTTGTCTTATATTCTTGGCTCTGCCCTTTTTTCTTATATTCTTCCTTCATGCCTAGGCTTCTCCTGCGGCCTTCTTTACAAGAGCGGCGATCTTTGCCTCCTCCGTATTGGTTATCTCAGTCAATGCGAAGCTGGTAGGCCACATCCTGCCCTCATCAAGCTTAGCCTTGTCGCTGAAGCCAAGTGTCGCATATCTGGCCTTGAATTTATACCCTCCCTGAAAAAAGCAGATAATCTTGTCGCCCTTTGAATAAGCCGGCATCCCATACCAGGTCCTTGGAGCGAGTTCCGGCGCAGCAGCCTTCACTATTGCATGTATGCGCTTGGCCATTGCGCGGTCCGGCTCCGGCATCTTGGCTATCTGCGCAAGCACCGCTGCTTCGCCGTTGGACTTTGAATTCTTCTCCTTGAGGTATTCTTTCATGGCTGCTATCTCCTCCTTGCTCAATCCCTTCATGCCTGGCCTTTCCCTGTTTGTTCCGTTTTCCATGTTTTCGCCTTCATCCCATCTTTACTTTCAGAGTAAATTTCTTTATTTATATAGTTTAGCCATGTCCTGCAATAATAAAACCACAAAGGAATCAATAAAACTACAGAAAAACAATTAAACTATAAGGCCGGTTTTATAGAAAGCCTTATAAATCACTTCTCTTTTTATATTACTCGTGAGCTTATGGCTGGAGGCAAGAGTCTGTATCTTGTATTTGCGGTAATAGTTGTTATTGCAGTAATTGCCGTACTTTGGTTTACACTGGGCAGGGTTACATCGACCCCGGCAGTATCTTCAAGTTCTTCTGCAGCTGCTTCTTCCCCTAAGCAGCAGGTTCAGGCTATGCCTAAGCAGATGCTTGTGAATGAATTGACTCTGATCAACACAACGCCTTCGTACGAGGCTGCCTACAATCTGAATGTACCTGCGCTTAGCTCTTTTCTAAGCCTGCTTGGCGGCAGCGGCAATAGCACACAGCTACTCATCTTCAAGAGCGGCACAGCAGCCAAGGTTGTCTTCTCGTTAGGAAGCATTACTGCCGCAGCTTATTCCGGAGGAGCATTGGGTAATAACGTTTCTGTTACATGTACTGAAGATAGCCTTTTGCCTTCAAGTTCAGGAGGCAGTATAACATGCACATATTCAAATACCACAGGGTCGTCTTTGACCTCTGCGCAATCAACAAATAGCATACTAAAGACGCTCAATGAAACAAATGTTACCTTTATAGGAAACAAAACAGTGATAGGCGATACATGCAGCGAATTCAAGATAACTGCACAGGCAAGCGAGATTAATAGCCTTATTAACCAGAGCCAGCAGAGTGGCAGCAGCCTCGCTTCGTCCCTTTCCGGAAGCACCGGAACCTTCAACGGCACGCTTGTTGCTTATGCATGCATCAGCGGGCAGACAGGCCTTCCGCTCAGCCTGAACCTGACTGATGAATATTATGACCAATTGCTTGGAGAGAACAAGACCAACATGGTTTTCTCCATGAATGCGACAAGCATGGGAACTGCAGTGCCGGGCAGCGCCTTTGAGATGCCTGTGCCGTGGGTTCTCTCTACGAATAACAGCATTGTCAACTGCACTCCCGATTCGGTTAGCTTCTCTTTTGTTTCCTTGAAAAATGCAACGAATAGCACAGTAAAGGTTTCCACTTCAAGCAGCCAGTACAATTTCACATACAATGCATACATGTACAACAACCAGACTGCAAGAGTGAATCTTGGAAGGAACCTTGCCTATGGGCGCATGTACAGAGTTAATGCGACATTCGCCAGGAACATAACACAGCCAGGTAGTTACATTACTCCAAACATCTGCATAGACGGCTACTGCTCTGATGCAGACTCATGTTTCCTGAATTTTAATTACACATGAATTGTTCTCTACATAACTTATGGATGGAGTGGCCGAAACAGTTGCAGCCTGAATGAATAGAGGAATATGATAAGAGATACGCCAAGCCATCGTATAGGTCTTTAAATGAAAATGATCCGGATCCAGACGCCTGGAGAGACAATTTTATGCGATTTGACCGTTGAAGAACAGGTAAAAAAACGTATATTTTTAAGGTTTTTAGCAGTATGTTTCGTATTAATTTTGATTCCTTCTTATGTTGAATTCAGTTTAATCTTTACTCTTGCTCTGGCTGCTGTCTTGCTGGCTGGCTTTTTTTATCTTTGTTTTATTAAATATGCGGAAATCCGGCTAACGCTTACAAACAAAAGAATAATTGCAAGCTACTATGCAACTTTGCTATTAAGGCATTTTGATGCCACAATGGATCTGAAAGATGTACGGGAAATAAAGGGTTTTTATATGCCAACGCTTGTCTACGGAGCAAACCTAATTTTTATGCTAATAACGAACAAAGATGCGCCGCCTCTTCCCGGCAGGGCACCATTTACTTACTTTACCAAATATGCCAATAGGAACATAAAAACCTCCATTCCTATTTTTTTGATAACGGGCGAGCAATATAATAAGTTCACGCAGGCACTGAAGAATACTGACTTTAAGCGTGATGGCCAGGGAGCGGCCCAGGCCCAAGATCCGAATGCCCGGGCTTTCCATAATTAGGGCTCATATGACCTATTGATGGGCAGTACCTATTTTACAGAACCTTTTATTAGAAACCTTTAAAAACTGCAGTCTTTATATGCTTACTGTGAATAAATGACCGGCGGCAATAAAGTATACCTGATTATAATAGCACTTCTTATCATTGTAATAATAGGTTTCATTGCGTTTGCGTTTATGGATGGGCTTCTCAAATTCCCATCTTTAAGCACGAGTTCGCAGGCTCAGCTTACGCCTAAGCAGATGCTTGTGAATCGACTGGCTCTGATCAACACAACGCCTTCGTACGAGGCTACTTACAATGTAAGTGTGCCTGCGCTAAGTTCAGCATTGGGCTTACTTGGAATCTCAAACAGTACTCCTCTGCAGGCACTTGTATTTAAAAGCGGGAATCTCACCAAGATTATCGCTTCAGTAGGAACTTACACTATCGCACTCTATGGCATTGGAAAGGGCAATTTTGTAATATGTGATGAATATGAAGGCTTCTCGTATTCATCTGCAGGGCTGACATGCGCATATCAAAACAGCACAAGCCTTTCGTCGGTGCTTGGAGGAGGTGGCCTTGCTGCGCAGGAGCTGGCCGTGCAGTCCAATACGATATTAGGAATACTTAATGAAACTAATGTGACTTATCTGGGAAACAGGGCAGTAGCGGGTAGGGGATGCGATGAGTTCAGGCTTGTTGCAAGCCAGAAAGAGATAAACAGTCTGTTGAATGCAAGTGAGAATTATGCGCTAAGCAGCACCAGTTACTTGACTCCCGCTGGATCGCCCTTCAATGGGTCCCTTACAGGATACCTGTGTTTAGACAAACAGACAGGCCTTCCGCTCAGCCTGAACCTTAGCGAGAATTATTACAACCAGCTTCTTTCAGAGAATAAGACTACGCCTCTCTTAACTGTCACTGCAAGCAATGTAGGCACAGACGTTCCAAGCAGCGTTTTCAATGTGCCTGTCTCGTTTGCAATCTCTTCAAACAATGGCGCGCCGAACTGCACTCCCGATTCGGTTAGCTTCTCTTTTGTTTCCTTCAGGAATACGACCAACAGCACAGTGAAGGTTTCCACTTCTAGCAGCCAGTACAATTTCACTTATGGCACTTACACGTACAACAACCAGACCGCGAGCGTGAATCTTGGGAAGAGCCTCGTCTATGGAGGCATATACAAAGTGAACGCGACCTTCGCAAAGAACATCACATCCGCGCAATCGTTTGGTTATAGTTACATCGTACCAAAAATCTGTGTTGATGGATATTGTTCGAGTTCAGACTCCTGTGTTGTCTACTCTTATTACAATGCCCAAAACAGCAGCTTAGTGTCAACTAATTCAGAGCCAGAGGCCTTAATTTATGACAATGCAAACAAGTATGTATACGTAGCTGATTACCTTTCAGGGCAGGTAAGCGTACTTAACGGCACGACGCTTGTAGCCAATATAAATGTAAGCTCAAATCCAAGTTATTTGGCTTATAATCCGTACAACAAGTATGTATATGAAGCTAGCGATACCGGAAACATAACGGTAATAAATAACACAAAGGTAGTTGCATCGATCAATTTAGATTACTATAGCTATCTGACAGGAATTGCCTATGATGCCCAGAACCATTTGATTTATTTGTCAGATCAAGGGAATAATACGGTAGATATAATCAATGGCACCAATATCATCAAGACGCTTTATGTCGTAAAGCCGGGAGGGATAGCATACGATCCGAAGAATGGGCTTGTTTATGTTAGTAATTTCTATTCAGAAGGGGTTACTGTTATCAGGAATGAAAGCGTATATGGAAACGTGACTGCAACAGGAACATACTATATGGGAGAGATAGGAGTTGACAATGCAACAGGGTACATTTACTTGTCAAAGTATGACAACATAGGCACTTACGAATCGTATAATTATTCCTTGCAAGTGATTAACGGAACGCAGGAAATCGGAACTATTGAGCTGGGTTCGGTGGCCCCAGTATCCATTTCCTTTGACTCTGGCAACGGAGACATGTATTTTGTTGTGGAAAACTCAAGCTCATATGAATCTGAATTACTTGCTGTGAATGGCACCTCCATAGTTAACACCATTACAGGCTATAATGATGTGGGATATGGCAGCGTTAGAAGAAGCATTGCTTATGATCCAGGCAATGGATATTTATATGATGTAAATCCTTTTTCAGATTCCGTTTCGGTATTTAATGGTGGAAGTTTGGTTGATACGATTGGCGTAGGATCTAGCCCGAATGACATAATGTATAACCCATCAAACGGGTATATGTATGTAACAAACTTATATTCTGGGACAGTTTCAGTAATAGACGGGAGTACTGTGATAGCCACAATAAACGTTTGAGTGTGTATATAATATACTAATTAATGCCTTTTGTGATTTTGCTGAACGCTTGTAATCTGTTTAGCTTTGCAGCCATTACGCCCTATTTTAGGAAATACGCTCTTTTTACATGCGATTGAATCCCGCATAATAAATGTCAAATAATCAGAATTGGGGTTTGCCGAGCTTTGCCTCGAGATACTTCGCTGTCTCGTAATGCTCATTTGTTATGGCAAACATCACTGCAGTTAGCGCAGAAGGAGTGCCATACTCAGCTTCAAGCGCCTTATTCTCAACAAGCCATTTTACTACGTGAAGATGGCCCTCGCCTGCTGCTACAGAGAGCGCATTTATCCCGTGACCTTTGCTTGAGTTTATCCTGGCGCCTTTCCCCATGAGCAGCTGGAGGACATCAAGGCGGCCTTTGAATGCTGCGAACATAGAGGCGTTCCACCCGTTCTTGTCTTCAGCATCGATCTCTGCACCTTTATTAAGCAGGTATTTGACGGATTCAAGCCTGCCTAGGCTCGCAAGGCGCATAAGCAGGGTGCGGCCGTCATTGTCCTTTGAGTTGGGATCCGCGCCGCTTGATATTAAGAAATCTATTACATTTATGTTATCAGCGTAGAGAAGCGCGGTCCTGCCGTATGAATCTTTTTTATCTATCTCTGCGCCCTTCTCTACCAGATACTTTACAGCATCAAGCTTGCTCTCTATCGCTGCTTCCATCAGCACAGTAGCGCCGTTTATGCTCTGCGCATTTACGTCTGCACCGTGGTCTATAAGATATGCTATGGTATCGTTGGTTCCCCATGTTACTGCAAAGGAAAGCGCGGTAAGCCCGTTGGAGCTCTTTATATTCGGGTCTGCGCCATTCTTTATAAGGTACTCTACCACCTCCAGATGGCCCTCGCCTGCTGCAACCATCAGCGCAGTCAGGCCGTTCTGACCCTTCACATTGGCATTCATGCCCCTGTCCAGAAATTTCTTTACTTCCCTTACCTTGCCGTCATGTGCTGCATTCATGAATTGGCGAACCTGCTCAAGCTCCCTGCCTTCCATGCTCAGCTATTGTACGCTAAAGCTTTTATCTTTATAGACAGACTTCCCCTCCTGCGCCAATCTTCACTCTTGCTGGGATTTCGTGCCTGATGCAGCGCGAAATAGCTTAGAAACCTGTTCGTTTATCCTTCCAAGCTCCTGGCTCGTCTCTATAAACTCTTTCTCCACTTTCAATCCTGCGGCTTCCACATACTCTTCCAGCCTGCTGGTTCTTTTCCCACCCATTCCACCACCATATAGTAAATTATAGTTTCCTTAGTATTTATATCTTGCCTTACTTCTGCAGAAAGCTTTAATAAGCTTGCTATGACTTCCTGTGCACTTGAAGGGTGCGGCTTTCGAGCTCGCTTTAAAAAAAGACGATGAAAAGCCTTATGGAATAGTTTAAAATAAGGTTTGTAGAATATCTTATTCATGAAGATAGACAGGAAAGTGTATTTCTATTGCGTAGCCATTGCCATAGTGCTGGTCTATGGGACCATAGGGGCTTACCTGCTAGGCCAGGGGAACAACTTCAACGTGAAGATAAACTCAGCAATTGAAGCGCTGTATTTCACAGTTGTCACAATCTCTACAGTAGGATATGGCGATATTGTGCCGGTAACCAATCTTGGCAGAATTTTTGACATAGTCTTAATAATTTCGGGTTTGAGTATATTCCTGAGCGCTCTGACAGTGCTCTCAGGTGAATTTTTGAGTTCCAGGATGGAGAAATTGTATACAGGTTTATCGGCTCCTGAGAAACGGAGGATGAAGAACCACATAGTCCTTATAGGATATGACACAACAAATGCCCTTATAGCTGAGAGGCTTAAGGGGCAGAGGAGGAACTTTATCATAATAAGCAGCGACAAGCTGGCGATAGATTCGCTGAGGGCAAAAGGATACCCTGCCTTCCTTGCCGACTACACCATCAAGGCAGAGATGGAGAGATTTGAGCTTTCCAGGGCCACAGACATAGTAATAGACTTAAGGGACAGCTCGAAGACCGTCTACGTGGTCCTTGTTGTGAAGAAGCTTATAAAGGATTCGACGAGGATCTCAGTAATTGCCTATAACGCGGACATGGAGATGCACCTGTCCGATCTGGAGATAAATAAGATAATAAACCCTATAACAATAGCTGCGGATGAGCTTACAAAGGAGCTGGACCGCGACCAAGATTCTGACTCTAAGGCAAAGAAACTGGAGAAGTAGCGGCTTGAATACGTAAAGATAAAGATGCAGGTTGTTGCAAAACAACTGCGCCTTTTATACAACGCCTCTGCCTGTTTGCATCTCTTATTTATTGCAGGGTAGAGCATGCGTGAAATGCTCTCAGCCTACATCTGTCCTGTTAAATGCGTATGAAGCTATTGCTATCATGATTGCTGATGAAAGAAGCATCATGAATAGGTCTATTGCAAGCGGAGAAATCACAAGCCAGCCTAAATGGATTGGATTGAGAAAACTTGTGGCTCCTGCAAGGGTTATGCGCAATCCGTCTACACCATAGCTCAGGGGATTCAGGTATGCTATGTACTTCACGAATCCGGGAAGGGCGCTCAGCGGAAAGATGCCATTGGAAAGGAAGAAAAGCGGCATTGTTACGAACGAAGTTACGAGCTGGAAGCCCTGGAAGTCGTTTATCAGGGAGCCGAAGACCAGGCCCAGGCTTATGAATGTCGTAGCTATAAGGAACATGAAGACTATTGCGAGAGCGGTTGCTGCTGTGAAATGTATATTGAAGCCTATAAGCAGCGATATTATGACTATTATGAAGCTCTGGAGCATTGCAGTGGTTGCACCTCCGGCAACTCTGCCTATCACTACTGCAGAACGGGAGTTAGGCGTAACCAGTATCTCCTTAAGGAATCCAAACTGCCTGTCCCAGAGCACAGAAGTGCCTGAAGCCACAGAGGTAAAGATCAGCGACATGCCGATTATTCCAGGCACTATGAATTCCAGATAGCTGCCGCCGAGCACGCTTGATGGTATGAGGTTTCCAAGGCCCAGGCCAAGACCGAGAAGGAAGAAGATTGGCAGCACCAGCATGCCTATTATCCTCGACTTTGCCCTGATGAAGCGCTTTATGTCGCGCAGCCAGAGCACATATATTGCGTTTGTATCTACCATGTAATCTACCTGCTCCGCCTTGCCCTTATGGCCCGCATATGGCCTTTCCAGCCTTCGCCCTCCTCTTCCCTTATGCTCTTTCCAGTATAGCGTATAAAGACATCTTCCAGGCTTGGCTTATGAAGGCTGACAGAATCTATCTGGACTTTTATCTTCTCTGCAATCTTTACCAGCGAAGGTATCTTCTTCTCGCCCTCTTCCACAGTGATGTCTATAGTTTCATCGTGCCTTGAGATGGTCTTTACCCAGCTTGTGCTTTTCAGGCGCTTCTCCAGCGCATCTGAACCTGTTTTTGCTTTAAGTGAAATTACATCTCCTCCAAGCTTGTCCTTCAGCACGTCAGGCGTATCGAGCGCCACCAGCCTGCCGTGGTCTATAAATGCAACCCTGTTGCAGAGATAATCGGCTTCCTCTATATAATGGGTTGTGAGTATTAGCGTAGTTTTAGTGGATTCATTAAGCTTCTTGATGTACTCCCAGATATGCCTCCTTGTCTGCGGATCAAGTCCGACGGTAGGCTCGTCGAGGAAGAGAACTTTAGGCTCATGTATCAGGCCGCGGCCTATCTCGAGGCGGCGCTTCATGCCGCCAGAATAATTCTTTACCAACACATCTGCCTTGTCTTCAAGCTCGACAAGCTTAAGCACCTCGTTTATCTTCGCTTCGCGCTTGTCGCTGCTTACATTATAGAGTATGGCATGGAACTGAAGGTTCTCCCTACCCGTAAGCTCATCATCAAGGGAGGGATCCTGGAAAATTATGCCTATGTGCTTCCGGACGCTATTCTGGCTTGTCTTTATATTGTATCCGGCAACTGTTGCTGTTCCTGAAGTGGGCTTCAGCAGCGTGGTCAGCATCTTTATTGTTGTTGTCTTGCCCGCGCCGTTTGGTCCCAGCAGGCCGAAAATCTCGCCTTCGCCTACATCGAATGAAATATTGTTGACAGCCTTGAGGCTGCCGTACTCCTTGCTTAGCCTGTTCACACTGATTATGCTATCCATGACACACGCTTTTTACAATACTCTTATCTATGTGACATCCTCCCATCCGCAAGCGGCGTGGGCTTCCCCTGCGTTCATGCAATCACTGCATCCCGCAAAGGATGTGTTTTGTCGGTTCTCAGTTCTTCGAGGACTGCCCCCTGTTGAGGTCTTACACCCTCTCCCTGAGCTTTACTTCCCCTCTGTCCGAGGGTAGCTCTTTTGAGTATGTTTATTGATGCGTTTATGTCCCTGTCCAACCGCATACCGCATCTTACGCAGTTGTATTCCCTCTCGGATAGTGGCATATCCTGAATGTTGCCACAATTACTGCATTCCTTCGAGGTGTTCATTGCATCCACTTTTATTACCTTCATACCAGCACTTTCAGCCTTGTATGAAAGCATTTGGATGAATCTGTTCCATGAAGCATTTTGTATTGACTGGGAGAGGCGATGGTTCTTCAGCATGTTGTCTACATGCAACGCCTCCACTGCAAACGAGGTGAATCCCCCCTGCACGAGTTTGTCAGATAGTTTGTGCATGAAGTCGTTTGATTGGTTGGTTGCTGCCTTCCACTCCTCCTGAAGCCTGAACTTTGCACTTTCCCTCCTCTTTGAGCCTTTCTTCCTTCTTGCTACTATCCTCTGCCACTTTGCAATCTTCTTTCTTTTCTGTTGCATAAACTTCGGTTTTTCTATCTTTGTTCCATCTGACATCGCAACAAACGAATCCAATCCCAAGTCTATTCCGACTGGATTGATGTTCTCCACTTGTGGAACTTTGATTTCGTTTATGGTAGTGAAGACTGCATAATAATTTCTTCCTTCCCTCTTTATTGTGAGCGTCTTTATTGCGCCTTCTATTTTCCTATGTAACTCTATTGGCATTGTTCCTATCCTTGAAACTCTTAGCCTGCCCTTTTTTACCGAGAAAGAACCATTGTCTTGCGGGTATGTTATTGACTTGTATCTGTCCCCTGACCTGAATCTTGGGAATCCTGCCTTCCTGTTTCCCTCTTTTATTCTCCTAAAGAAGTTTGAATATGCCTTTAGAAGCCTGTATTCAATTTCGCATCTTGTCTGCGAATAGAGTTTCAGGTATTTCTTGTCTTCTTGGATTATCTCTTTTACGAACCTGTTGAACTGTGCCATCGAAATCTTTGTCTTTCCGTTTTTGTAGGATGCGATTGACTTCTCAAGAATCTTGTTGTAGAACTGCTGTGCAAGGATTAGACGTTCATCTATCTCCTCCTGCCTTGTGGCATCAGGATAGATTCTGAATTTATATGCTCTTGTTAGTTCCATTACATTCCCTTCTATCTGTCTATTTCCCGGAACTTTTATATCTTTCTGTTCTGCGTTTCGCTTTCATCCCACCTCTAAGGAGTGTGGGATTTCACGCTCACGTTGTTAAAAAGAAAAGGAAAAAGAAAGAAAAAGAGCCAGCTAGGCTATGTCAAGCTGGCTCCTGTCCATTGTGAAGACTTGGTGCTTCTCAGGCTTGAGCTGCTTTATCACGTGGTCGAAGGCTGCCTTTGGATCAGAGTCTTCTCCGCAAGTGTAGATATCAAGCGTAGCGTAATTGTATTCATTCCATGTGTGAAGCACTAGGTGGCTTTCCTCGACAAGAGCTATCACAGAGATGCCGCCTTTCTTGCCCCCGAATGCCCATGCCCTGATGTCTACAAGCGACATATGAGCTATGTCCACGGCTTCAAGCATTGTTTTCTTCAGGAACTCAAGGTCGTTTATTACAGTAGGGTCTATCTTGTACAGGTTTCCGAAAACGTGGAGAGCAAAAATTGTCTCCTTTTCCTGCTCCTTGACAGCCATAGGGACCTTTCTAGAACTGCGGGCGCCATATTCACCTAGCATACCCTTGTTCAACAAGACATACTTTTGGTTTTGTATTGGTTTCATTTAGACAAACCGCTATTTATTTTGGATTTATCTGAGAGAACAAGAATAAAACTGCAACCGGAAAGCCATAACTGTTATACCGGGTTGTAACACTCGTATAATGTTTATTATTCATTTCACGTTGCCTTTTTCAATTAGAGAATATGTTGCAACTCATATTTAAATATGTTTGTATGGGTTGGCATTTAGGTTTTTACATAATCTTATCTGATGCTTCAAATACGTTTCTCTTGATATAACATATTGCATGAGAATAGATGATTTGAATGGCAGGCTGCCCGATGAATTGAGGGATGCTGCAAAGAAGAACGGGATAGATGAGCTTACGCCACCGCAGGAGCTTGCGATAGCCAAAGGCCTGCTCGGAGGCAAGGGCATGGTTATAGCTTCGCCTACAGCAAGCGGCAAGACCTTCGTGGCCGAGATGGCGATGATAACAAGCGTTATCTGGCATGGGAAGAAGGCAGTATACGTGGCTCCGATGCGCGCTCTTGTGAACGAGAAGTACAGCGACTTCAAGAGGGACTACCCTTTCCTGAAGATAGCCATGTCCGTTGGAGACCTGGACTCTCTCGACCTCTGGCTTGACAAATATGACATAATTTTCGCATCAACAGAAAAACTGGACAGCCTGATACGGCACGGACTTCCGTGGCTTGATTCGATAGGCTGCGTGGTGCTGGACGAAATACACATGATAGACGACTACGGGAGGGGGCCCACGCTTGAGATACTTACTGCTAGGCTAAGAAGGGAGTGCAGAAACGCGCAGATTATTGCGCTGAGCGCAACAATAGGAAACGCAAAGGAGATAGGCGCGTGGCTGGGCAGCGAGGTGGTAGAGAGCAACTACAGGCCCGTGCCGCTCAGGAAAGGGGTAACGCTCAAAAACAGCATTGTGTACGAAAATGGGGAGGAGAGGATGCACTGCGACGGCAATGAACTTCCAGAGATAAAGGTAGCGAAGGATACATTCCACAGGGGCAAGCAGCTCATAATCTTTTACTCTACGAAGAGGAATACTGAAGCCGGTGCGGAGCGCATGCGTGAGATTACCGCTGCGCTGCTGAGCGAGGGCGAGAAGAAAGAACTTGAGGCTGTCAGCGAGGCAGTGCTGCATGCACTTGGAAAGCCGACTGCGCAGTGCGAGAAGCTGGCACGGCTGGTGAAGGATGGCATTGCATTCCACCATGGCGGGCTTGTGAACAGGCAGAGGAATGCGATCGAGGAGGCCTTCAAGTCAAATTATTTAAAGGCATTATGTTCCACCACCACGCTTGCAATGGGCGTGAACCTTCCCGCACATACAGTGCTTGTAAGGGACACCTCGAGGTACGAGGCAGGAGAAGGCTCGGTAAAGATGGGAGTGAATGAAGTGACCCAGATCTTCGGGAGGGCTGGCAGGCCCAGATACGACACCGAAGGACGCGCCCTCATTATGGCAAAGAATGAGGGAGAGCTTGAGGATCTCATGAAAAGATATATAACTGCGAAGCTGCAGCCTGTCGTCTCGAAGCTTGGCGTTCTGCCTACGCTGCGCACGCACATACTCGCTTTTGTCGCGTCAGGCTTCCTGAGCAGGCTGGATTCGATTGTAGGCTTCCTTGGCGAGACCTTCTATGGCTACGAGTACGGAAGCACAAGTGAGCTCAAGAGCATAAGCAGGAGCGTACTGGAAGAGCTTGAGGAATGGAAGTTCGTAGAGGAGGCAGAACACGGAGTATACAGCGCGACAAAATTGGGAAAAAGAGTGAGCGAGCTCTACATAGACCCGCTCTCTGCCAAGTGGATGGTCGATGCGCTGCCTGAAGCGAAGAACGAACTTGGCCTTCTGTATACTATAACCAATACGCTGGAGATGAGGCCCTATTCCAGGTTAACCGAAGAAGCTGAGGCTGGCTTCGCCGAGTACTGGAGCAGGATAGGCGCAGAGGCAGGATACTCTGAAAGCCTTTCTTACGATGATCCGGAGAGGGCTTTCAGCACAGCACTCATGCTCAGGGATTGGGCCAACGAGGCTTCGGAGAGCGAGATAGTGGAGAAGTACGCTGAAACTCCCGGCTCGCTCTTCACGAAACTGAACAATGCCGACTGGCTGCTTTACTCATGCGGCGAACTGGCCAGGATAATTAAGGCAGGCTCTTCTTCCAGGATACTTGAGCTTAGGGTAAGGGTAAAGTATGGCATAAGGAAAGAGCTGCTTGACCTGGTAAGGCTCGAGCAAGTGGGAAGAGTCAGGGCGCGCATGATGTACGAGCGGGGAATAAGGAAGGTGGCTGATCTGAGGGAGGAGAGGGCAAGGCAGATTGTCGAGAATCTTTTCGGCAAGGAGATAGGAAAGGTAATACTGGATCAGGCATGGCAGGGCTAGTTTTTCGCGTGACTTTGAATTGTAGGCATATGGACGGGAAGAGAAGGAAGCGATGGGAAGGTTTTAATAGTTAACCTTATAATCTATATCAAGAAAATATGTTGGCGATAAAATGGGAGTATTTAGCAAACTAGGACAAACATTCGGCGGATCAGGCTCCAAAGGGATGAACATAGAAGAGTATATGAACTCTGCTGAGATGGAGGATGTAGACCTTCTTCATGAGCCTGCAGACATGTATGTGAAGCCAGTGACCATAGTAAGCGAGGATGACGTAGACCCTATACAGGAGGAGCTGTCCAAGAAGAACATAATACTGCTTGACGTTTCTGAATTGAACAAGAGGCCTACGACGCGTTCTAACGTTATCGCAAAGCTAAAAACCTACGTAGACAAGATAAACGGTGACATTGGGCAGATCGACGAGAACCGCGTCCTTATAACCCCTTCAAAGGTAAAGATAATAAAGAGGAAGAAGTCGGGCAGCAAGTAAAGAGCCTTTCTCTTCCTTTTCTTTTTCTACCCATTCCCGATACAGGATGGTGCGTGGCTTGCGCGGATAGTGTAGCTTATGCCTGACCTACGAAGAATGAAACAACTGGGGCAGTCCTTTCTTGTAAACAGGGACATTGCTATTGCAGAGGCGGAGCATGCGCATGGCAAGGTTGTCCTTGAAATAGGGCCAGGAAGAGGCATCCTGACAGAGGAACTGGTAAAGAATGCAGAGAAAGTGATAGCCGTTGAGAAGGACTACCTGCTCTTCAAGTCTCTTGCAAGCACGATGCCCGAAAAGAATCTGAAGCTCATTCACGGCGATTTCTTTGAGGTAGCGCCTGAGGACCTCGAACTTGAGAGGGTTGAGATACTAATAGCAAATATACCTTATTACATCTCAAGCCGGGTCATCGCGTGGGCATGGGAGCACCGCATGCAGGCTGTGCTCTGCCTGCAGAAGGAATTCGTGAAGCACATGCTTGCAAAGGAAGGCACAAGAGGCTATTCGAGGCTCAGCGTCATGTGCTCCCTGATGTTAAGCATAACAGAGATAATGCCAGTAGACAGGGGCAATTTCAGGCCCATTCCTATGGTGGACTCGGAGGTTATCTACATCAAGCCAAGGGAAGCGAGGATAAGCGAGAGGGAATCGGAGCTGATAAACCTGCTCATGCAGCACAAGAAGAAGAGAGTAAGAAACGCAATACTTGACTCGCACAGGCAGCTGGGCGTTGAGAAGAAAAGGCTTCTTGAGATCTCCGAAGAAATAGGGAAAAAAGAGGAGAGAATCTTCAAGCTCGGGCCGCAAACCATCTTGGGGCTTGCCAGGGAACTTGATGCCATGCTGTCAGGCAGGTAAAGCTCACTGGAACGAGTATCTCGGCTCCTGTATCTGCTCCAGCACTACCCCATTCTTCACCATCCTTGTGAAAAGCTCCTCTGCCTTTCTGGAACCTTCCCTGCCAAGCAGCGCACGGTAGTGGATAGGCGAGTACTGCTTTGCTTTTATCGCCTTCGATGCCTCTATCGCCTCCTCAACTGTCATAACGTATGTTGAACCGCCTATCGGGAGCAGCGCGAGGTCAGCGTCAATGCTGTGCATCTCGTCTATGAAGTCGGTGTCGCCGGCATGGTACACCTTGATTCCGTTGGCATCTATTATGTAGCCGACCCATCCGCTTGCCTTCGGATGATTGTGAACTCGATTCTCAACTACGTTGTATGCAGGCACTGTTCTGAACCTTATCCCGTTTGTTGTGTACGCCTTGTTCGGCTCAACGCCTTTAGCATTGAAGCCTTCAAGCTTACTTACACTGTCCCTGGGTACAAAGATCTCAGTCTTCTTATCAGCTACCTTCTTTATGTCCTCTACGCTGAGATGGTCGAAATGCGGATGTGTTATCAGTATTGAATCGGCACGGTCTTTTACTGTGCTCAGCATGAACGGATCCAGATACATAGTCTTGCCGTTAAGCTTAAGCCTGAAACCTGCATGCTCTATCCAGTCCAGAAACTTGAATTCCATGTAACCAACAATTAATCTTTCTCTCTTAATTCTTTTAATTTTATCTATTCAAAGAGATGAGACATGTTTGGGAAACGCATAAAAGTCTTCTTTCTTAATGTAATTCATGGACATTTTGCACCAGATGCCGCCTTATTCGCTTTTTGGCTTGGAGAACCCTAATTACAAAGATGCCAGGATAGTCGTGCTTCCTGTGCCTTATAGTTCATCTGCAGCGCACAGCTCAGGAGCAAGGTCAGCACCACATGCAATAATAGATGCGAGCAGGAAGATGGAATTGTACAGCATAGACCTGGGCAGAGACCTGCGCGAACTTAAAACATATACATTCAGCGAGATGGAGCCTAACCTCAACTCTCCGAAAGAGATGATTGCGAGGATAGAGAAGGAGATAAATGCAATAATAGAGGAGGGCAAAGTGCCGGTGACCATAGGCGGCGACCATGCCGTGGCCATAGGCCCGATAACAGCCCTTGGAAAGAAATACAACGACTTCAGCGTGATACACTTCGGTGCGCATGCCGATTCGCGGGACGAATACCTGGGCAGCAGATACTCACACGCAAGCGCAATGGCCAGGGCAAGGGATGTGTGCGGAAGCTGCATAAGCGTAGGCGTGAGGAGCATTGACGAAGAAGCTGCGAAGAAATACGGAAAGGAGACCATCTTCAGGAAAGACATGTGGAGCATGAAGAGCGAAGCAGTGGCAGATAAGATAGTGAAGATGACAAAAGGGAAGGTTTACCTGACTATAGATGTTGGCGTGCTGGATCCGAGCGAGATGCCGGCAACTGCAGCGCCTGAGCCTGAAGGCCTTCGCTTCCATGAGCTTACATCCATACTCAAAGAAGTGCTGGCCGGAAAACAGCTTATAGGAGCTGATTTCTGCGGGCTGATCCCGGCTGAGGCGAACCATGCGCCAGATTATACGGTAGCGAAGCTGATCTCGCTGACCCTGGGATACGCCTTCCTGCTGCCAAAGGAAAGGTAGGCAGAAAGGATTATATATCACATTAGATTCTATTTCATTATTCTTTTCTAGTGCAGCAGATGCTAAAATGAACCGAATTGCAGCAGCATCAGAGATTCGTACAAGGAACAAGGAGGATGGAGGAATAGCCTCTTTACTTAGAGGCATGCACGAAGGGACGCGCAAGGAAGCCGAGCGCTTTGTAGAATCTTATATAAAGATAGAGAGGCGCTGGAAGAGCGGGTATGAGATGAAGAGTGATAATGAATTGCTAAGAAGCGAGGGCATTCTCGCAGTAATAACAAAGACGCTTGCTGGCTTCGATGAGCAGAATGGGCGCCACATAGCCAAAAACATGCTGGATATAGCCAGGGAGACAAAGAACGCGCCCGAGATACTGCCAAGGTTTGCCGCATCTTTGCAGAATTTTGATATCAACGTTGCGAGAGGAGTCTCTAATTTATTTGTGCGCGAAGCAAGGCGCTGGCATGCAGCTGCCACTTTGGGCATTGATGTTCTGGAAGACCATACGCTAGCTTTGAAGGTAAATGAGACCGCGAAGCACTTTGAACCGCACTACGCAAGCCTTCTCGGCTTCCACATATACAAGACAGGCCTGTACCTTAGAGACGGCCTTGAACCCGCCCATAGCGTAGCCAATCTTGCTGATGGCGCAGCTAAGCTCGGAGGCAGCTATGGCAAGCTGGTTGCAGGATGGATTGTGCCGCATATCTCCAATACTGTAGAATCAGCCTATTTCCAGGATATAAATCCAGAGAAGATACGCACGTTCATCGGATGGTTTATTGAAAGAGAGCCCAAGGCACTGGTGAATATAGCAGAGCTGCCAAAACATCCTGAACTGAGGCCTGAGGATTTCCCTTATGAGGGCAATTATCATCCTATGCAGGTCCGTTTCGAATGACGATTCAGCAGTCTATTGGAAAGCATGAGTATGCATTATTGATTACATCAAGTTTCGTCTGGAAGCCTAAGCCTTTACCTTAGGGCATTTTATTAATTAAATGCTGCGGATTTTGGCGGGGGCGAGATTTGAACACGCGACCTCTAGATTTCTTAGCAATCACAGCAAAATGCTCATTACTCATAATGCTTGGCATATGAGTCTAGCGCTCTAACCAGGCTGAGCTACCCCGCCTGCTTTTTTCTTTATATATGACTATTTGCTTTTATATGCTTTTAGTTGCACAGATTCAGTGCTTCAACAAAGGAAATCTCTTCATGTATGCCTCGGCGAGGAAGATAATGAAGAATGGCGGCAGAAATACTGAACTTACCACTAACATTATATACCTTGACCAGAAGGTGCCTGCTGCTGCTATGAATACCAGATCAAGGATAGATATAACTATGGTAAGTGAGATTAGCCAAAGAAGTATGTATTGCGGAGAGTAGACCACAAGCTTCAGGCTGCTTTTTATGGCCTTTAGGGTAGATCTGTTATCTATGACTATTGCAGTTGGAGCGTAGAACAGGAAGATGAACCCAAATAACCCTATTACATCGGTTATGACTGCTTCGTTTCCATAATAATACCCAAAAATATTGCCTACCACAAGCACAATTGCATAAGCAAGCAGCAGCAGATACACCTTTATAATATACCCTTCTATCCCCTGTATTGCCCTGACTGACACCTTAGTGTGCGTCCTTTTTGACTTGACAAGGAGCGATATTGCAACAAATCCGAAGCTTATGAACAGCAACGAGAAAAGGCCAGAAACGACTATTACCGCAAGATTAAGCGGGTTGAGGTTTATGAACGCGCTTGCTGTCCTTATGAATATGGCTCCCACACTCACGTATGTAGGTAGAGGCGCCAGCAGCGGTATCAGTGCTGCTATTACAAAAGGTATCGAAAAAAGCAGCATAAGTCTAAGATTTGACTTGTAGGTTTCCCAAGAAACCTCAAATATATTGGACATGATTTCTCAATATCCTATAGAAAGCACTAATTTAAATTATTTGTCAGGCAATGACGGCTTTGGGCAGTATCTTAACTTAAAAAACTTATTTGGAGGTATTGTCACGCCTTGATATCTTTATCGGCTCTGCGGCATAAAAGTATTTTCCATTGTATATAAGCGCATCCATATAAGTGAAATTTCCATTGGATTTGTTACCACTAAAGTAAGCATTAATTTTATAAATTCCTGAAGAGCCATTAAGCCTTATTATGCTCAGGTTTGCTATGCAGGAATACTGATAGCACGGGCTTCTGTTTTGGAATAGGCTGGTTGGCCCTATGACCCCGTATAATGAACTTGAATATTTGATTTGGGAAACACTTGAAGAAACTATGGTCAGGTATACTGAAGCATTCTTAAGATTAGAGTAATATAGATCCGCATTATAAGTAACATTATAATTTGAGTAGTATGCTGATTGATTTGTTATGTGCAAGTCGAAATCTTTAGATAATTGTTGGTGGGACGTATAAAGGAAGGCAATGGAGAGGATTATTACAGCAAGAGCTATAGGGGCTGCTACTCTTCTAAATATTACATATTTGTCCTTAGTAAAGTGTGTTGATTTCTTCAGGCTGCGTTTTTTCTGTTCTATATAAAATGCTACTACAAATAAGAAAATAAATGAGGTGTAGTAACTTGCAAGGCTATGTACAAGGAACAGGAAGGGTATTATGCTGAAAAAGAATATTAGCTCTTTCTTATTGAAGACCCATAGGGCCATGCTAAGCGCTACTACTGAAGCTATGAAGATAGTAGTCTGGAAAGTTAGCAGTACATGATAATACATGAGTATTCCAAAACCAAAAATAGACAAACCATCTGGAATAATATAGGCATTCAATGGGGTCAGCACGGACCCTATGAATACTGAAGGATTAAGTATTATGAAGTAAGAATTTAGTAATAGGAAAACCGCTATTGTGCCTACTCCTTGATATACTCCTTTCTTAAATCCATTATTTCGCATCACATACGCTAATATGAACAAAGTTGGAACCCAGAGCTCTTCCTGAATGGCCATGCAAAATCCAAGGATTATGAATAGGTACTTATTATCCGAACTCATGTATGCCAGGAGTATAAGCGCAAGCATAAGCGGGAGTATCCCTGAAGGCAAATCTATTAGTACAAAAGATAGAAAAATGACTAGCACTATGTTAGGCTTCGGGAATTTATTGTCATATATGGCATAACACATTACCAATATCAATATGAATGAGTAAATGGCCTCCTGCGCAGTCAAGCCAAATTCGTATAAGCTTTCGGGGGCCATATTTCCTGCAAGATAAAAAGGTGCAGATGCCAGGAAATAGAGATCAGGATAATCCATCGACCCAACGACAGTGAGCTTTGTTGTAAGAGTGGCCCCAATTTTAGATATATTTGAAAATATTTGAGGTGAGAGATTCGTTGTATAAGGATTAATTCCATGTATTACTGAATTGACCGCCATGAATGAAAGGTACGTTTCGTCATTTATGCCCCTAATATTTATGACATAACCGGAAACAAAATAGAACATTAATGCGGCGAATGCTGCAAAAATAAGTATTATACCTACTATACGAAATGCATCACCAAGAGAGATGTTTTTGAAGAAATATAAACCTATTGTTATTAGAAAGTAGGCAAAGAAGAATATGACAAGGTACAAAGATAGACTGCTATACAGAAGACTTACTATAGTAATCCTCGCTACGCCAGAGACAGGAGAATTGTAAAGCAAGAATGCCAAGAAAAGAATCAATAAGAGAATAAATAAGATATGCCTATATGTGGCATACTTTTCCTTGCCGTATATCACATATGCTGTTGTATAGAATACCAGCAATATAGTATAAAACAGGACTATCAAGAAAGCAGAGCTAGATAAATAATAGTAGAAAGACAAATTCGCAGGAATCATAAAAAAGAAAAAAATAAAAGGAAGCAGCATTTCAATGGTGAAAATGCTGCTCCTTAATCGCCTTAAACTGAACAACTAATCAGGAGTATTTTATATACCTCTGATTAGCAAGCTATGCTTACTGAAGTATAGCTTCCAGATCCGCCGCCTGTCGTACTGCCTATTCCTATCAAGGTGTGCAGGATGAACGGCGCTACTAGGTATATTATGAGGGCGATTACGCCTGCCATTAACATACCCATGCCCCATCCCTGCATTCCTGATCTCAGGTTACCTGCAGTTGGCAAGAAATGAGCTACCGCATACAGTACTCCGCCAAGTATGAAAAGCAATAAGGCAAATATACCTATTATTGTCTTTATGCTGTTCACTACGTTGCAGAGTTCGGTGCTCAGTGCGGTAGTTATTCCTGTCGCAAAGGCTATTTGCTGTGACAGAACTGTCACAATCATTCCGACTAGCATGGTCAACATGACCGATGCTCTTATCTTATTTATGTCCATAGTAATTCCTTTTGTAATTAAAGGTAAACCTCACACATATAAAAAGATTTCTGCAACAACAGATAGCGTTTAAGAATACCTTTTAAATTCCAATTTTATGGATATGCTATCTTATTTGAACTATATTATTTCTGCCAAATGACCTTTCTGCAGGCAGTGTTTGTTGCTTTACTGCGTTGAGGCAAGGATGCCGTCTATTATGCCGCCTACGCCTATTCCGCCGGTTGTCCTGACCGCTATCCTGTGGCTTAGCACAGGCCTTGCAAGAAATCTTATGTCCTCCATTGTCACTTCCTTCCTGTTGTTTATGTAGGCCCTTGCCTTTGCAGTCTGCATGAACGCTATGTCTGCCCTAGGGCTCGCGCCCATTATCACGTGCATGTCTGTTCTTGTCGCACCTACTATCTTGGTTATGTACTCTATTACGTTATCTGGCACAGTGACCTGCCTAGCTTCCTGCTGCATCTGCACTATGTCGCCTATCGTAAGTATTTTCTTGACTTCCTGGCTCTCCTCCTGCTTTATCTTGAGCATTCCCTGCTCCTCTTCTATGCTTGGATAGCCCACTTCTATGCGCATTATGAAACGGTCTGAGAGCACCTTTGGCAGCGCCTCCGTGCCCTCTATCCTAAGCGGATTCTGGGTTGCATACGCTATGAACGGGCTGGGCAGCTTGAGCATCTCGCTTCCCACGCTGACCTGGCGCTCCTCAAGGGCCTCAAGGAACGAGCTCATTACCTTGGGCTGCGCCCTGTTCAACTCGTCTATTAGCAGGATATTAGTGAAGATAGGGCCTTTCTTGAACTTTATTTCGTTGTCTGCATCGCGATAGGTGTAACCTAATATGTCTTCGGGGCTCAGGTCCACAGTGCCTTGTATTCGCTTGAAATCAGCCTGTATCGTGTCGGCAAGGGCCTTGGTCATCGTTGTCTTTGCCACGCCTGGGACACCTTCAAGAAGCGCATGGCCGTTTGCAACAAGAGCCAGGAAAAGCAGCTCAAGGGTCTCCTGCTTGCCTGAAATGTGCTTCTTCAGCTCTTCCATTACAAGCGTAAATTTCTCTTTGCCGTCCAAGCAAGCACCAGATTCTACGAGTATATACTGAAACAAAAGATTTATATTATGCTCATTAGATACTATATAGCAGGTGCAATACTTATGATAGGAAAAGAATGCGAGCTTAAGAGGATAGCTCCGATTGCCGAAGTGCTTGAGATACTTGAAGAGAGGAGGAAGTACGGCGAATTCGGCTATGAGCAGCAGCTCGCTTACGACTATGCCAAGAAGTTCTCTAAGCTGGAGAGCAAGCAGGCCGAGAAGCTGAAGGAAGAGCTTACGGGGCTTGGAATAAGCGAGAAGAGCGCAATCTCGATAGTCAATATTTTCCCTGCGGAGAGTGCGCAGCTCAGGCAGATACTTGCTTCTGAGAAAAACGCAGTTGATGAGAGTATTGTTAACAAGACAATGGAAACGCTTGAAAGTTACAGAGGGAAGTAGAGCATGTCCAAGGATCTGGTGTCAACATGGAAGAAAGCGAACAAAGGAGAGTGGATCTTGAAGAGTATGCATTTGTACTCGATTACTTGCCTACTGGCAAGTCTTTTTCTGTGAAGTCTGAGCCGCTTACGCAGCTTATAGGCGAATCTAAATTTACGCTTCTTGAAGCGGTACCGAAGAGCAGCGAGATAAAGATAGAGGAAAGGCTGTATATAGGCAAGGGCGTAAGGGAGAAGATCGCGCTGATAAAAGGCAGGCTTGCCTACGAGAATCTGACAGAGGGTTCCAAGAATGAGCTCCCCAACGCAATATCGAAGATAATAACAGGCAACGAAGCGAGGTTCATAGAGTTCTTCAATACCGCTTCGTCGCTGAATATACGCATGCACTCGCTGGAGCTTCTGCCTGGTATAGGAAAGAAACACCTGGCTGCGATACTTGATGCGCGCGACGAGAAGCCTTTCGAGAGCTTCAGCGACATGGAGAAACGGGTAACGATGCTCCAGAATCCCGTCAAGCTGCTTACCGACAGGATAATAATAGAGCTCAAAGGGGAGAGCAGGTTTTACATACTGACAAAGCCGCCTCAGCAGCAGAGGTACTGAGCCATTTCACATGCACGGATATTGTGCTGAGCCGCTGCACATTTCTGCCATCGTCTAAAAAACGCCGTGGATCAGAATCTGAGAACAAAGACCCGGTATCCAAATTCTGCCTGCCCCCGGTATTTTGGACCTATGGTAAGCAGCTCTTTTGGCACTTCTGCGACGCTTATCTCTTTGAAGCCTCTTGCAAGAAGCATCCTCTTTCCGGCTCCAGCGCGATTGGTGAAATCTATTATTGTGCCTGACCTGTATTTTCTTTTTATTGACCGGAGCACGACAGCGCCCATCTTACCGCCTATGCCCATGCCCCTGTACTCTTTTTTAACTATCAGGGACCTGAGCTCTATCCATCCGCTTTCAGGCCAGACATTCACAGCTTCGTGACCGGCAATTACCCCTTCGCATACCGCTACGTAGGAGAGCCGGGCTTCCACCCACTTCTCCAGCGCTTCCCTTGAAACAGGGAGCAGAGCGCCAGTGAGCCTGGCTTCGCTGTTGATCATTTCCAGTATTTCAGGGATATCGCTTTCAACTGCTTTTCTTATCCTGATTTTTGGGGGCAAGTGATCGCGCTTGTTTTGATGCGGTGCTTTCTAATTGCAAAAAGCATAATCTTTGCTTAACCCGCCAGCTTCTCTAGATGCAGCTGCGGCACTACCAGCTTGACGCTCTTTGATTTTGAAACATTAATCTCTACCACATAAGCGCTTCCACGCTTCTCCAGCACTGTCCCTACCCTGCCGCGGTACCTCGGATGAGGTATGTTGCTGAGATTGCCCTTCGGGCTTATTACCACCCTGCTTCCTATCTCAAGCTTCTTTATCTGCCTGCTTATTCCTAGCTTTGATGCCTTTACGTGCCTTGATAGATTCCTGCTCCTTCCGGAAAACAGACCGTGCGAACGCTGGGTCATTCTGCTCACATTTGATAGATAACTATTCATCTGCAGAAAAACATATAAATACCTTCCAGTATAACTATAAGTGGTTTTTAGTGGTCAAATGGCAAAAGATGCAGCGCATAAGAAGAACGGGTCCAAGATCTCCTTGCATCCTGATTTTAAGATAGAGAACATCGTGGCAAGCGCAGACCTGGGCGTTGAACTTGACCTGTACGCCATCGCAAAGGCATCTGCGGATGTTGACTACGAGCCGGAGCAATTCCCAGGGGCGATCTGCAAGATCCATGAACCGAAGACAGCCTTGCTGCTCTTCAAAAACGGAAAGATAATCTGCACAGGCTCGAAGACGGAAGAGGACATAAAGAGGGCCATAGACCAGGTAGTGAAGATAGTTGCCAAGTTTATAATAAAGGACGCCCAGTCACGTTCATCGTGAATATTGGCAAAGGCAGTTATCCTTATTTCTCCCTGCCTATCCTGTTCAGGAAGGCCTTGTATATTAAATACAGCACGATTCCTAAAATGGCTATAAGCGTGAAGACAGCATAGATGCTTCCGGATTTTAGCGCGTAGTAGCCGAACATCATCAGCACCACATCCCAGAACAGCGAGCCTGCTACCGAATAGAGGAAAAATTTCTTTCTGTCCATCATCGCGAAGCCTGCCGGGAAACTGATCAGTCCGCGCACCACAGGAAGCAATCTGGCTATGAAGACAGCAAACGCGCCATTTTTCTCGAACCAGCTGTCAAACGAGTTCAATGTGGACCTCTTTATGTGCAGCTTGTCCAGGTGCTTATAGACTACGTCCTTGCCAAGGAAATATGCCACGTAATAATCGATGAACATGCCTATTATTTCGCCAGCCAGTATGATAAGGAGTACAAGGTAAAAATTGAAGAAGCCCGCAGCTACAAGGCTGCCTGTGAGAGGCAGTATTACTTCGCTCGGTATTGGCAGCGAGGCGGATTCCAGTATCATAACGAGGAAGACTCCCACATAGCCGTACTTGTATACCAGTGGCGAGAGCTGGGAAAAAATGCTTAGCAACATTATTAGCATTGATACACCTTGGGAATAAGGACTTGGATAATTGCAGATTATATTGCAGGAGAGGTATCTTATATATTATTGCTTCCTTCTCTCTTTAGTTGAGGAGAAATGAAGATTCTAGGATTTAATGCCGTGTCCAACAGGCTCAGGCTTGTGCCTGAATCTTTCGAGGACCTTTACCTTCTCGCCAGGATAATTGCCAGCGGAGACAGGATCGGTGCGAAGAGCTACAGGCGTTTCAAGAGCACCGAGGATGACGAAGGAGAGCAGAAAGAGGTCTTCATTGTCATTGAGGTGGAGAAGGTAGAGATAGACAGAGGAGCGGGAAGGCTAAGGCTCACTGGCAAGATAGCAGAGGGAAGGCCTGAGGAGTACATCAGGCTCAGGGCTTACCATACCCTCAACATAGGCGCCATGGAAGAGATGGAGATAACGAAGCATGAGTGGAAGGACTACATCTTGAAGAGAATAAGGCAGGCGGTTGAGGAAGCGAAGCGGCCACGCTTAGGCATAATAGTCCTGGATGATGAAAAGGCGCTCGCTGCGTATGTGCGCGGCTACGGAATAGACATTGTTGCTGAAATATACAGCAAGCTCAGCAAGAAGATGAGCGAGAAGGAGTTCGAGAAACAGAGGAGCAAGTACTTTGATGAGGTAATAGCAGAAGCCAGAGGTATGGAGATAGAGATAGTCATAATAGCTGGGCCGGGGTTCACAAAAGATGACATAGCAGCGTATATGAAAGATAAGGGGATAGCGATAGGCAAGAAGGTGGTGTATGCACAGGCTAGCGATACCGAAAGATCGGGAATAAGGGAGGTGACCCAGAGCGAGACCGTCTCGAAGATACTCGAGAATGAGCACGTTAAGAAGGAGTTCGGATATCTTAATGCATTCTTTACCAGCCTCAGGCTTGGACGCGGCATAAAAGGCAACGATGAAGTGTATAAGGCGCTTTCCGAATACAGGCTTAGCGTAGTGATGGTAAACGACTCCATGATAAACAGCGAGGAGATAAAGCGTACGCTTGATCTGGCAGACAGGAGCAATGTAAAGATAGAGATCTTCAATGAAGAAGATGAAGCTGGAAAGCAGCTTGGCAGCTTTGGCGGAATAGCCGGCATTGAGAAAGGAGCTGCATGATCAGATGCCGCTAAGCGTTACTGCCTGGACTACGCCGCCATTGCTGCATGCATTTGCCCATGCGGTAGCTATGTCATACAGGCCGTTCTTTGCAGTGAACGCCTTCTCGCTGTTTATCACTGAGCCGGAAGAAGGATTCCAAGCAGCGCTAGTGAAGAGCTCGTTCCAGTAGCTCTGGCTGGGCGGCTTGTAATAGAATTCTATTGCTCCGGATGAGTAGACATTTATGGTTACATGCGAGCTGACATACGGCATATATATTACTGAGTAAGCCATCTCGAGCGTCGAGTTGTATGGCTGCACGCATTTTATCTGGGAGTTAAGCTGCGAGACAGCCTGCGGGTAATTGCTAACAGTGACGCCAAAAAAGCTCTGCCCGACATAGCTTAATGTGCCGAAAGCATAAGTCGCTGCAGACGCTGTGCTGTTGGCGACCCAGTCGCCGTTCTGGACTATCGTATATCCTGCTGGCACTATCGGTTCATAGTTATATGGAGGTCCGAAGACGCTTGAAGGAGCCTTCGAGACTATAACGCTGAAGATGTACTCAGGTGTTGTGGATGGATATGCGGAAAACGAGCCCTGATAGGTTGCGTTGTCCCCTGTGCAGGCGGAGATATTCTGCAGGTACGCAAGCCCCACATCGCACAGCCTGGAGTTTACTGAGAATGAGCCGCTCCTGAGCTGGCTTGTCTGCAGTGATTCGTTCAGGACTCCTACGCACGTAGCTTCCTCTCCTGGATAAACAAGGTTTGGAGAGCATGTGCCTGGCCCGGTCAGGCCGCCCAGAGTCACATTGAAACTGGTGATATTTATCGGCGCCTTCTGGTCGTTTGTTATGGATATTGTAAGAGTGGAGAACGAGAGGGATGAATTTGTGTATATCCAGGAGAAGCTGCATGTGATGGAGCCAAAGGCATCGCAAACGGTTGGAGGCACCGCTGTCTTGTTGAAAGCAAGGAAGAGTATCGCCCCTATGGCTATCCCTATTATTATAAATGTGAAGCTGTAGGTTGTCAGGAACTCTATTGCGGATTGCAGCTTCATGCTAGTGGCACCTTACTCCAAGCAAAAGCCAGTAACTTCCATGCGTTTGCCCGGTATTGCTTGATCTTCAGTTGAAACTGCTTTACTATGCAAGGCTCCTGATGACATGTTGCTTTCTCAGAAACCCCAGCCTGTGCCCCCGCGTATTTACATATCTTGAACTCGAAGGCACACACGGTTCCCATGTTTCCTGTTTTGTCTTGCATTCTTATATATCTTATTGGCGCCCTTATTGCTGCCTTGAGGGAGGGCAGCAGGGCCTGCTATTAGAGTCAATGCATGCGCGGACTCAGTACCAGCCTCTGAGTTTCATCGCATAAGCTACGCGTTCAAGCGCAACTATATAAGCACCCATTCTTGGAGGTATCTGCTTGCCTGACTCGCCATACTTCTTCTGTGTTTTTACCATGTCGGCGAACGATTTCGTAACTACCGTTTCAAGCTTCTGGTTCACTTCCTTCTCGCTCCAGAAATAGCCTGCGCGGTCCTGGGCCCATTCGAAATAGGAGACTATCACGCCGCCGGAGTTGACAAGGAAGTCGGGCATGTCCAGTATCTTGCGTTCAAACAGTATCTTATCTGCCTCAGGAGTTACAGGCCCATTGGCAAGCTCAAGGACAAGCTTTGCCTTGACCTTGTCTGCGTTCGCGGCTGTTATCTGGTTCTCAAGTGCAGCGGGTATCAGCACGTCTACATCCATCTGCAGCAGCTCCTCGTTAGTTATCTTTTCCGCTTTCTCAAAACCCTGCACTGAGCCTGTCTTTTCCTTTGCCTGCGCCAGCTTGTCGAAATCAAGGCCCTTTTCAGAGTATACGCCTCCTCTTGAGTCGCTTATCGCAACGACCTTCGCTCCTGCAAGCTCGGTAGCTATCTTGAACGCAAACTCTCCCGCATTTCCGAATCCCTGTATGGCTATCTTGCATTTTTTCAGATCCAGCTTCAGCAGCTTCGCTGCCTCGCGCAGCACATACATGCCACCAAGAGCAGTGGAATCGAATCTCCCTTCGGAGCCGCCGAGCTCTACAGGCTTGCCGGTTATGAAGCTTGGCTCATTTTTCCTGTATATCTTTTCATATTCATCCAGCATCCATGCCATGACCTGCGAATTTGTATAGACATCAGGAGCAGGAACGTCTATGTATGAGCCTACAAAACTGCTTACAGCGCGGATAAATCCTCTAGAGACATTCTCAAGCTCTACGGCATTCATGTTTTTTGGATCGCAGATTACGCCGCCTTTGGCTCCTCCGAATGGTATATTCGCAAGCGAACACTTCCATGTCATCCACGCAGCGAGCGCCTTTACCGTATCAAGCTTCTCCTCAGGATGGAATCTTATCCCTCCTTTTCCAGGACCGCGGGCATTATTGTATAATACCCTGAAGCCTGTGAAAGTCTTTACCGTACCATCGCGCATCTTTGCCGGAAAGTTCACCACCACAGTACGCATGGGCTCCCTGAGAAGCGCATGTGCGGTCTTATCAAGCTTCATTATCTCTGCAGCATCGTCTAGCTGCTGCTGTGCTATCTTAAAAGGATCCAGTTCTTCTTTCATTTGATCAACCAGTATATTATTGCAATATTTGCAAGTTTTATTTTAAGTTAAGCTCCTTGGCTATCCTTCCGCAAAGCGCATCCACCTTTAAATTTATGCTCTTCTCGTCTTCATTTCTTGCAATTCCTTCTGTTATCTCAGTTTCCAGACCGTGTTTGGTTATGTATTCTTTTACGCGGGACACTTTCTTTGAGTACTTCCCATTCAAGTACTTGCTGACTGCAACCTGCACGATGCCCAGCTTCTTTGCTATCTCTGCCTGCGTGTACTGATATTTTTTCTGCATCTGCTCTGCGACTGAGGCCCTTATGGCAGGTATTATTACAAGCGTTATGCTTCTACATTCAGGCTCCATAATAAGTAAGGTATTAATGAGTTTATTTATAATACTTGTGCAGCGTATTATTTCTTACCCTCTCCCTGCTCGTTGTCAATTATGCCAAGAGAATATTTGATTTTTCCCAGGAATCCTTTGCCCTTGGACATATTTTCCTCTTCTTCCTTTTCTGGCTCTTCTGGCTTGGCGAGGTGCTCTCCCTCTTTCTCATGCTTTTCATGCAATTTCTTCTTCTCTTCTGGCGAATGGCCGTGAGTTGCCCCGGATTCGGAAATTATTTCTGAAAGATAGCTTAAGTCGCCTTCTGTGGGAACTATTATTACCCTGACATTTTCGCTCTTTGCTAGCTTTACGTCATCTTTTGAGGAGCAGACTGCAGAATCTATTTTAAACTCCTTGTTTAGCTTTATGTTTGCCTTTATGTAATCTTTAGTGGCTACTATTGCTGCGGCATAAGAATGATTGTTTATGGAATTGTGAACTTCCTTGCATAAATCTTCCAAGCTCTTCCCGTCCATTTCTTTGGCTATGAGCGAGACAGAATCGCCAAGTTCATTTGATATCTTCTCTACGAATCCGGATTCGTTGCTTATTGCAAGAATTTTCATGATATACATGAATAAAAGAGCAGATTAAGCTTAAATCTGTTGCTATATCCTCGCGAAGATTCATCCGAGCTACATAAAAAGAGGGAAGAAGTACATGGACCTCGAATACATGTATCTGAAGCTTTGAGTTCTGAACGATACGTGCTTCAAGAAATGATATTGCTTTACAAGTAAGATCAGTCTTGGCTGAAATGAATTAGAGTAATGGTTAAAAACTTAAAGGATAGAGTTTGTTGTGATTTTATGCAAGGAGTGTCACTTGTACTTCCGGTACTGGACAATAAGACTGTGCTTATCGCAAATGAATACCGTGAAGCTCTAAAAGCAAGGGCTTATAACCTGATTGGAGGCGGAATAGAGGATGGGGAAACTCCCGCTGAAGCAGCAAGGAGGGAGCTGGAAGAGGAATCCGGCTACACTGCTGGCAGCATGGAGCAGATCTTCGAGACATGCTCGATAGTCACCGGCAAGACCCTATATGTCTTTTTGGCTAAGGACCTTGTACATGGAAAAAGCCATCCGGAAGAAACTGAAGACATTGAGATAGAGAAACTTGAGATTGATGGCCTTAAGAAGTTTATAAAAAATAGGCATAAAAAAGACGGCATGCTAGTCTGCGCGCTGCTTTATGCAAAGACCTACTGCAAGTTGTAGTACTTCATTATCCTTTTTGCAGCCTCCTTCGGCTTTATTTTTGTATTGTCTATATACAGGCTTTTTACAAAGGGTATCGATGAGGTGTGGTTGTACTTTTTCATTAGTTTCTTGAGCATCTTTGAAGATCTTATCTTGTAGTATTTCCGCCTTGATCCTGATGTAACCCTCCTGAGCAGCTCGTCTGTTTCGCAGTGCAGCTGAACGAAATATACGTTTCCATTATGCTTCCTGACCCGATTCATTATGTCCTTTATTATAGGGTCATTGAACCCTTTGGCATAGCTGGAGGTGAAAATCAATGATATTCCGTTCTTCGCTGCTTCTTCTATCATATCTGCACGATACTTGAGCACAAGCCTGTTAAAAGGAGGTGTTCCAAAATCAAACACCGACATGACGAACTCTATGCTGAGCTGGTTGTGGAAGAGCCTGTAGCCTGTGAGCTTCGAAAGCTCCTTTGATACAGTGTACTTGCCTACCCCCGGAGGGCCGTAAATGTAGATCATATTCATAATCGGTCAAAGAGAATATGCATGCAACTCTTTTTAAAGGATAGGTTTAGTGCTGTATGAATGGCCGGACAGCTATAATTTAATATGCGGGATTTATAAGCTGCAGCCTGTTTTGCAGAAAATGTTTATATATAAGGAATGCATCGATTATTATATAAGTGAAGGCATGGAGCAGATGGAATCAATTCCGGCACAGATGCAGATTGCAAGCCTAGCTTCGCTGTCTTACAGATCCTATTTCTATTTCTTCTGGTACCTGGCAGCATAAGGCCACAGTAAGAAAAACAATCATTGTGGTCTTCATGCCTATAATAATTGCCCCAACCGAAGGTATACGAGTTTCTGATAATGCCAAGTGCATTTCACGAGCAGAGATAGTTGAGAGAAGCCTTGCTACGATTGCACGGAACAGGGAGATAGAGCCGAGATTTCCAAAGGCAAGGGAAGTATTCGCAGGCATAGTTATGGCAAGCTCATTCTCGCATGCAAATCTTAGCCCGTGGTCCAGTCAGCTAGTGGGAAATGTTATATTAAGGGAGATAGCTGCAGAGCTGGGAATAAGAGATGGCAGCATCTTGAATCTCATGCACGACAATGGGAAGCCGCAGTGCGATCCGGCTCCAGGAGGCCATAGAATAGACCTGGGCAATTTTCCGCGCATCTTCGATGGCGGGAAGCCCTACTCGAGTCCAAGGCAAAGCTTCAAGGAAATCTCCTTTGGCGATATAGAAGCTGTTACTGCTGCTTCGTTTAGTGGAGAGTCAAGAGATATAGTACGCGAAAGGCTATCTGATATAATCAGAATACTGGTCAGATACCAGAAATCACTGGACATACGAATAGGCTCAACCTCGGCAAAAGAAATAGCAAACCTGCCGCAGGCGATTCTGCAGTCAAGGCAGCAGGTCTTCGAAATGCTTGGAATCGAAAATGTAAGGGAGACATCTGTTACAAGCATAGCTACAAGTCTTGTTCCGGATGTGCTTGAGATACTTGAACTCGAATACGGCAAACCTTTCTATAAAATGGAGTTGAGCGAATCGTACATTGATTCTACAGGCGCAAGAGTGCGAGGTTTCAAGGATGCCGGCTATCTCAAAGGCATAGACATGAATGGCATACGCCGACCTGTTGAAATAGATTTTGCGAGAAGGAACGGGACCGAAGTGCCCATCTTTACCTTCTCCGGCGAGTCAACTACAGGAAGCAAGAAGAATGCGGTCACAGTTTCGGACACCTTCAGGGCAGAGGGACGTGAAATCTATGATGCCATGCGAGCAGGGAGAGTGGTTCCAACAGTGCCTACCATGATGCTTGCTGCTACAACCGCGGTGCAGATACCGCACATGGGAGCATTCAACTGGAGAGATTATGCTCCTGCAGAGTTAAGGCGCCAGGCGAGGTTCTTGGGCATGAGCAATGAAGAGGCTGAGGCGCTTTACCTTTGCACAGAAGGTAACGACTCGTTCGTAGTGAAAAGGGATGGTCAGGAAATCAAGGGCACCTTCTCAGGCTACGTGACGCTTGGTAAGGAAGGCATAAGGGAATCTATTTCAAAGGATGTGCGCATAGAGATAGAATGGGGTAAACTGCTCAGGTGTTAGTAAATGAGACAATATAGTATAGACTATGAAATAGCTCATTCGGTAAAGACTGTGGAATGCGGCGAAAGCCTGGTTGACTTGGGCATGCACTCCAGCGAAATAGTCATAGAAATAGAGGAAACTTCAAGGAAAATGCAAAGATTGCGTGAAGGATCATGCATGATGAGGAAGTCTATCGTGCCAAGATTGCTAAAGGCAGAGGCGCTTCTGCCTGCTGGCTTCCATCTCAAGATTATAGACTCGTATAGGCCATTAAGCGCGCAAAGAAAAATCTGGAAGCAATTGTTCCGCGATATAAGGAAAAGGCCGGGAATCTCGGAGATGGAGGCGGAGCTTGAGACAGATAAATGGGTTGCAAATCCCGACAAGATAATACCGCAGCACTGCACAGGAGGTGCGCTGGACTTGACCATAGTTGACAGACACTTGGAAGAGCTCGACATGGGTTCTCCGGTAAATACTGCAGGCAGAAAGTCAGTTACAAATGCCAAGCTCACGCAGAAGGAAAGGGCAAATAGGAATCTGCTGATAAAAGTGATGTCCAGAGCGGGTTTTGCGAATTACAAAAGGGAATGGTGGCACTGGTCGTACGGTGAATGGGGATGGGCCTATGCAAACAGGAAGAATGCGATTTACGGTCCGATATGATGTGCGTCAGAAATGTATGAGGAGATTTTACTCTGCCTGACCTTGGCCTGGATCACGTAACGGCTATAGAAGACGGAATCTGGTTCGCATCTATTGTTATATTGCAGTAAGCGCAGACCAGCTTTATAGGATCCTTTGAGATAACCCTGAATTTTGTATGTGCTTCAGGGTCATTGTTGGTTATGCACTTGCTATTCTGGCACCTTACAACTTTCTCGATCACTTCTGGAAGGACCACCTTCTTCTTTTCGGTAACTTTGTAAGATTTTATTATATTTACAGTAGCATCCGGGGAGATGAGGGCAACGTAGTAAAGCTCTTCCGGAGTCAGCCATCTATTATCTATCTTTATTATGTCTTTGGAACCTGTCCTATTGCTGTCCGTATTTATCAGAATCGCCAGTTTTGACTCACTAGGTTTTTTCAGGGACAGTAATGAATATATGAGCGTGGCCTTGCCTGCGGCTATATGATCTATGACGGTCCCTGATTTTATTCTGTTTACAAGAAGGTCCTTCTCCATTCTATTGCCTCTCTGAAAGCAGGTTATACATTATCGCCTGCCGGATAGGCACGCCATTGGCTGCCTGTACAAAGTATTTTGCCTTGTCTGTGCCATCTATGGCCCTGTCCAGTTCATCGACTCTGGGGAGCGGGTCCAGTATGATCGAGTCATCAGGCATTCTTTCAGCCACACGAATGTCTATATAGTAACTTCCCTTTACGCTGTTGTACTCCATCTCATCCTGGAATCTCTCCTTCTGCAGCCTGTTCACATACAGCACATCTACATCGCCAGGCACTCCGGCCAGGCTATCCGACCATTCGCACTCGTATTTGAGCCTTGATGTTACCTGCTCAAGCGGCTTTAGCTGGGGCGGAGAGATTATATGAACTGCTTTAGGCCGGAAATTGTTCAGCATGTAAAGCAGGCTGTTTGTGGTCCTCGAATGCCTCAGATCTGCAACTATCGCATACGTAAGGTTATCTGCCTTTCCGAAATGCTCTTTGATAGTGTACATATCTATCAGCGCCTGCGTAGGATGCTCATTCTGACCATCTCCCGCGTTTATTATTGCCTTGCCGGATACCTCTGATGCGAACCTTGCCGAGCCATCAAACCTGCTCCTTATTACTATAAGATCTGCGTATCCGGAAAGCATGCGCACCGTATCTGCAAAGGTCTCTCCTTTTGCCATTGATGAATCTTTGTCTGAACGCATGCTTGTTACACTAAGGCCAAGTTTCATTGCTGCCATCTCGAAGCTTGAGAATGTGCGGGTGCTTGGCTCGAAAAAAGCCAGTGCAACAGACGAGGACCTATCCAAAGGCTTAACAGCGCCTCTTTTGAATTTATCAGAAAGAGAGAATAGTTTATCTATCCTGGCTCTGTCCAGCTCTAAAGCAGATATCAATCCAGCCACGATGATCCATTTATCTTGATATACGGCATTTAAAAGGCGTTTCACAAAAATAGTTTACCGTATTACAGCGCCTCGGCAAGCGATTTGACAAGCAGGCTTAATTATTTTCTAGTGCCTTTATCTTGACGCTTACCTTCTCAGCCTCTGTAAGCAGGCTTTTTCTGTACTCCTTTAATATCTCCATCTTTTCCTCTTTTGTTAAAAAGCCCTTGATCTCTTTTATAATCTCTTCGCACATGCTATGCGGCCCCTATTAACGCATTACACAAATACCAGGCAAAATATTTAAATGTATAGGTTATCCTATATATTCAGTTGTTGAGATGGGCGGGAGGGAAAGTTGCGATATGAGAGGCATGCTTTCTTTTCAGATACTCTGGCTGCTTTCCAAGGGCAAGATGCATGGAGAGATGATCGCAGAGGAAATAGAGAAAAGACGCGGAGAGAAACCCAAGCCAGGAACTTTATACCCGGCCCTGAAGGAACTGAGCAATAAAGGGCTTATAAATGGAAGCCGGCGCGGAAAGATAATCGTTTATTCAATAACTTCAGATGGCAGGGCAGCAGTGAAGGTTGCAACAAACTATTTCTGCAGAAGCTTCGGCGATATCTTCGAAGAAAATGAGCGCAAGTGAGGAAGCCGTTTATGCCTGACTTGCTTTCTACGTTTTTATGATTAAATGCATGCATTTGGAGCGGAGCACTATATCCGTGGTTTGCAAATTCTCTTAACGCTTTCATCTTTATTCGTATTCCACTTTTATAGCGTAAATCGCAGGTTCCTCGTATGGATGTACTTTGCGTATTGCATTGCAGACAGCCCTTACTTTTCCATCAGGGCAGGTCATTTCTATTCGCACAGAAGGTACTTTTGATACACTGCCGATCTTTCCTATGCTTGGGTGCGCACCTTTTTCAGGCTTCCATGTACCGTAGCCTCGCATCACAACTGCGCCTCTGCTGTAATTTTTATATCTGCCCGCACCTGCCTTGGATGCCTCATCAAGTATCTTATCTATCAGGATTTCCCTATCCGGGCAGTCAAATACAATTATATATCCCATATTGCTCAATCTTATGATTATTTGCGTTCAAATTAAAAATTTGCGCTATGATCTGATAGAATAACACCTTGTTTTAAATACCTTGCAGTAGCATATAATTTAGGATATCCTATACATAGCATGCGCCAAGTGTATCGACCCGAAAATAAATTTTAAACCTCCCACCCTGA
>JAJZND010000007.1 GCA_021848025.1 Microcaldota archaeon
GTACTTTGACTCGAACCACTTCCTTATGAAGAGGTTAAGGCTCTCCAGGCTCTCCTCCTTTGAAAAAGGCACTTTATAGTAATCTATCATCAAATTGCACCGCAAGCGAAGCGTAATAGAAGTAAATCTTTATAATATTGTGCATAACTATTTATCCCTGATTGCATGAAAGAAAACCGCAGCAAGAAGTCGGCTTCCAGCAAGAAGCTGCTTGCGCTCAAGAAAACACAGGAAATCGCGCAGCTTCTGGCTAAGAGCACCATGGAAAGCCAGGCCCTCTCGAATAGTGGAGATGACAGGCCTGCCGGAGAAGACCATGTGCTCGACCTGCTTGAAAAGAGCATGACCAAAGAAGCGGGTAAGAAGAAGGCCAAGGCTGCAGGAAAAGGAGAAACAGGATAGGCTAATCCTTGCCCTTACGCTCATCCGCATTCGATTTTCCTATTGAGAGCCTGACGCCGCTTGTCGGATCCCTGGTTATCGTTATGTCGAGATCGTCGCTTCCAAGCATATGCCTGAGTTCTTCATACGTATATGAGCCTATGTCCCCTTTCTCCCTGGTTCCGCGCTTGCTCTTGAGTATCTCGGCCCTCCTTTCTATTATGGAATCCTTCTTTATTCCAGTATAGACAAGCTCGAGCTTTGGCTTTTCTGCGCCATAGATATCCTCGATTCCAAGCTCTATTGGCTTATAACCCTCGCTCTGGTAGATGAATGGCAGCACTCCGCGGAACTCGCCACGTATTGAACTTATGATTCTCTCCACGCTTTCCTTCTTACCGGCTATAGTAAAATCTTCGCTGTTTAAGAAGCCCACGAAAACATTCTTCCCCACCTCGTTGACCTTGTCCTGAAGGAGCTGCGAAACCAGGCGCAGGATCGTGATTCCTGCCTGGTTGCCGAACTTCGTGGCAAATCCGCCGAGGCCCTCCACCCGGAATCTGCCTATCTCGTATTCGCTGCCTTCATCGCTGAGCGCCTTATCGACTGCCTCAGATATCTTCTCCTCGTTTGGCAGGTCTATCAGCGGGTCAAAACGCTTTCCCTTTTTCCTTAAGAATATCGTTACGAGATTTCTGAGCTGGCCTGGATCGAACGGCTTTTGTATGTAATAATCTGCCCCGTACTTTATTCCTTTGAACCTGTTCGATGTCGGATCCATTGCGCTTACTATGATTACTATGATGTCCTTCAGCTTGGCATCCTTCTTTATGGTTTGGCATATCTCCAAGCCGTCCATGCCGGGCAGCTGTAGGTCCAGCACCACTAGATCGGGCTTGTCAGTCTTTATCCTCTCAAGACCTTCCCTTCCATCATATACCTGCGAGATTACGAAATTCTTCCCTATTGAGAGGCTCATTAGGTCGTTTATATGCTTGTCATCTTCCACTATTATTACTCTCTGCAGAGCCGCAGACTTGTCCTGCAGGATGTAATAGGTAAGTATGCCGCCGCTGTTCCTCTCCGCTATCGCATTAGCTTTCTCTAGCTCGAAGAGGCTCCTGCTTAATGTCTCATCGCTTATTTCAGAGGCGTTTGCGAATTTCTTTAGCTCGTTATATGTTATCTCTTGTTTATCATTTATGGCTGAGATTATGTCTGCCTCTGCGTCTTCAAGACTCTTCAACCAATCGCCCATTAAGATATGCAGGGAAAATTATAAAAGAGTTGGTCTGATTTCCATTCCTCTTGCGGCGGAACTACGGCAACATTTTTAAGCTTCAGCATTTTATTGGTATTATGCAGAATAGACCAGCTAAACTTGGAAGGACTAGTCCGCTTCTGAAGATTATACTTATAGCGCTAGTGATAGCCATAATTGCAGGCGCATACTATTTCCTTTATGTTTATAAGCCTGTGAACATGATAACCCTCAGCAGCACATTCAATATTAGTCAGGGGCATGCCGTGTATTTTGAGCTGCAGGGCTCAGGAAACGTAATTGGACTTTATCTGGCTAATTCCAGCGCCTACAGCGCCAGTTTTCTGATGAGCAGGCTCCCAGTACTCGAAGGCCAGGTAGCCTCATTTTCACTGGCAGGCGGAACAAGCTTAAATGTAAGCACAGAGATCTCAAAGAGCGCATCTGCAGACATAGAGGTTAAGCTTGTGCATAGTAGTAATAGCGGGGCAGAGGTAACGATAACAAGGATACCTCCTGGTTTCTATGCTCCGCAGAGTGGGCTTGTCTCCATCTCAAATCCGACAGTGACATCTAACACGGGGAGCGCTGGAATCAATACTACCTCTGTTGTTACTACATCTACCCCTACAACTTCTATACCCCATGGTGGCAGTACAACCATAGCCACATCCACACCAACTACTACAATAGCGCAGAATATAAACTCCGGGCAGGAAGCACTTGTGGTACAGGCAGCAAACCAGACCAGCATCGGGTCGATAATGCACGGATTTGAATCAATTTATTCCAAAGAAGGCACCTGCACACCTGATGCTTACAACACTTCATTCCGTATAGTCAATGGATATAGCCCTTACGGAGTATATAGCTACCAGAACGTTACAAGCCCACAGAACCTTGCATACTTCCCTACAGGGGTAACGGCAAGCGCTAGCCAGATTTCTGGAAACTTGTATATGGTAAATTATACCATGCCTACAGGAAATCCGAAATACACTGGCGGCCCTTCAGTCGAGATGACATTCAACTACTCTTCTTTTGCAGTAGTAAATGCAGTATATCTTAACCAGTTTGAAGGATGGAATTATACGCATCTGAAAAGCGTTTATAGCACTGAAACAGGAATAGGCAATGGATGCGCTGCATTTATACCTTAGATTCAGACCCGTGCCTTGGTTCACTGTTCCTGCTGCTTTTTGCTAGGCACGTAGTTTATCGGGAGCGCAAACCAGAAATTACTTCCTTTATTGACTTCTGAGCTTAGATGTATCTTGCTGCCATGCAGATTTACAATTGCGCGCACTATGGAGAGGCCGAGGCCGGTTCCACGCCCGTCCTGCCTTGTTTTAGGGAGCTGATAAAACTTTTTGAAAAGCTTTGACTTGTATTCTTTTGGTATCCCTGCTCCGGTATCGATGACCTCTATCTTTACCTTTTTCCCTGAACGGGTTGCTTTTACCGTTATCGAGCCTTTTTCTGTGAATTTTATGGCATTGTTCACCAGGTTGACAAGCACCTGTATCAGCCTGTTTGGATCTGCTTCTATAACAGGCACATCGTAATCTACTATAAAGGAGAACTCAAGGCCCTTGTTCCTGGCCTCTGTTTCTAGGGCGTTTATGCTCGGATTCTTCGCTATCTCCTTGAGATCCACTTTCTGTATATCCAGCTTTATCTTCCTTGATGAGAATTTCGCCACATCGAGCATCTGCTGCACAAGAGTGCTCAGCCTGTTTGCTTCGTCTATTACCACTTGTATGTTGGATATCTGCGCTTCATTAAGCGGACCGAATTCTCCTTCTTTTAAGAACTTTGAAAATCCCAATATGCTCGTTATAGGTGTTTTGAGGTCATGGGAGATGTTGTAAATGAACTGGGTCTTTAAATCGCTTTCAGACTTCTTGTTCGCAATTTCCCTCTGGCTCTTTTCCAGCTCTGCGGTGAGGAAGCGAAGCTTTGTGGAGGTTGCAAGTTCCCTTCCTATCAGCACGTAGCCGCTCATTGCTCCGGTATCGTTGTACAGAACCCTTATACTCTGCGAAAATGGAATTTTCTCACCGCCCCTGTTCATCATCTCTACCAGCATATCAGTTATCTGGCCTCTTGTCCTGGCTATCGCCAGGGCGTTTTCCAACCTGTACTGGCTTTCGTTTGAACATATTGAGGTTATCGGCTTGCCTTCCATCTCCGCCATGTTGTATTTCAGCATTGTCTGCGAGCTTTTGTTCATATCCTTTATGTAGCCAAGCGGGTCTATCATTATCACTGCATCGCTTGACATATTCACCATGTCCCTATTCATCCGCATCAGGCTTGCTATGTACCCTTCTATATTTCTGGAGAGTATCGCGAAATACCCTGAGGCGGATTTGGCTACAAATATGCTTATATTCGCAGTAATGCTGTTATCCAATGTCGCTTTTACCTGCATCTTCTGCGGCTCCTGGTCTGCTTTTTTAAGGAGATTTATAAATTCGTCTGTTTGGTTTAAGTCTGTGATTCTTCTGCCTGAAAGCAGTTCGGGGCTTATTTTAAGTATCTTCTCCGAGTTGCTGCTAACCCAGCTTATCTTATATTCATGATCCATAAAGCAGTATACTTCGTCAGGGCTCGCGTTCATGGCATTGGCTTTTTCCTCAAGCTGGCTGATTTCCGTTATATCGTAGAATAGGTTATGGAGCAGGGTGTCGCTTATCTTTGACTGAAACAGGACAAACTTCTTGCCATCTTTATAGCTTGCCACTCCTTTGCCGAAATCCCTCAGGCTCTGCGCCTCCTTCTCTGTTGAGGAGAATAGTCCGCTTATGGGCTTGCCCTGAGCCTCCTTGGAATTGCAGCTTATTAGATTCAGAAGCGCCTTGTTGGCTTTTACTATTGTTCCGCCTTTATCTGTTATTGCTTGTGGTATTATTGTATTGAAAGCTGCGTCGAAGTATTTTGCCGAGTTTACGCTCCTGTCCCGCTCGATTTTAGCTATCGCCTGGTATCCCGCCATCTTTGAAATCAGGCCTGCAATCTCTGCTATCTCTTCGCTGAAGCTGTTCTCGGTTCTGGAGAGCAGCGTTATTACGCCTATTGGCTTTATCTCGGTAGTTATTGGCAGTACGAGGCAGCTCTTGAAGCCCTTGTTAAAATATTCTATGAGATCTGCGAATGCGGAATAGCCGCTCAGGTTGTTGTCTATGTATGGCTTCTTCGTATTTAAAGCAAATTCCTCAGAGCTGCTTGCTTCTTTATCCTTGCTGTATACATCTTTTACTATGACTTCGTTAACGCCAGTTATCTCTTTTGTAAATTCTGCTGTCTTTCGCAAAAATTCTGTTAGGCCTGCAGATGAGGTATTTATATTTGAAATCTTCTCTATAATTTCTGTTGTGCTGCCCAAGGTACCACGGGATACTAGCGCCGTTGCTAGTGCAATTTATAAATATAATAATTTTTGTGATTTTAATGAAACTTGAAAAACTCTTTGAAGGCATCTACAGCATAGACGGAAGGCTAGCCACCGTCAATATGGTAAAGGGCAGCGCAGTATACGGAGAAGAGCTCATAGAATTGGATGGAAGGGAGTACAGGCTATGGAATCCGTACAGAAGCAAGCTCTCGGCTGCCTTGATGAAGGGCCTAAAGCGCATGGATATCGGAAGAGGATCAGGAGTGCTTTACCTGGGGGCATCGACAGGCACAACAAGCAGCCACGTTAGCGATATTGTAGGAGAGAAAGGCAACGTCTTTTGCGTGGAGGTATCCGAGAGGAGCATGCGTGATTTGCTTAAGGTGTGCGATATCAGGAAAAACATGTTCCCGATATTCGAGGACGCAAGGAATATTGAGGCTTATAAGGAGGATGTCGGAAGCGTGGATGTGATATATCAGGATGTGGCGGCGAGGGATCAGGATTGGATACTGCTAAGAAATGCAGCGCTTCTCAAAAAAAACGGCACAGCTTATGTTGCAATAAAGTCGCAAAGCATAGATATATCGAAGAGGCCAAGCGAGGTGTTTGCCGGCTTTCTTAAGAACGTCTCTGTTGCTTTTGAGATACTGGAAAGGATAGACATAGGCACATATGACAAGCACCACCTCTTCGTTGTTCTTAAGAAAAAAATTGATTAATTTTTTAGCTCTTAACATGCATAGTGTAAGCACTGGTTCGTTATGGATTGCTCCAAATATTTAGCCGCTTTGGATCTTAAGTCAGACTATGCTGAATGCCCGTACTGCGGCGCAACGTTTCCTCTGGGAAAAAATGGCAGCGGATTCTGCAGCTTCTGCGAAGGCTTTTACGATGACTCTGTAGAGGCAGGCAGGGAGGAGGACGTTACGCAGATGGCAGGGCTGCACGGCTTTATAAAAAAAGGCGCATTGAACGAACTTGGAAAAGCGCTCGCTTCTTTGCAACCTAAGACGCTTGATCCGTTTACGTTATTTGCCAAGGGCAGTTTCTACAGATATCTTTCCAACTACAAGTATTATGATCTTGATTACAACAGGCAAGGCTTCATGGAGGAAAACTCTTCGAACATTTATGAATCGCTGGATTTTACTGCGAAGTATAAGGAATTTTTTTACAAGGCCATAAAAGTATCTAAAGAAAAATACTCCGCTTCTCCGAACGAGATTCTCCAATATATGCAATTTATAACAAACCTGAAGCTTAAACAGCGCTTTCGGGCAGGCTTGATTCTCAGGGAGATGAAGGCTTCTGCGAAGAAGAGTGAACTGCTGGAGTACTCTGAAATGGCTTATCTTGCTGAATCCGCAGATGAAGATGCGCTTGAGATTATAGGCAGACTTTCTGAATCCGGAAATCTAAATTCGCTTTATTATCTTGGCCGGTATCTTGTTATAAAAAAGCTCTTCAAGGATGCAGAACACGTGCTTCAGGCGCTTATAGACAAGGTAGAAATGCATGAAGCAGCGTACCTGCTGCACAGGGTAAGGACATTTATTGATGAGACTTCGCTTTAGCCGCATCGGACTTATCCGCATTGACATACTCCAATATGGCATCAACAAGGCCTGCATGGGCAAACATCTGAGGAAAGTTACCTCTTGGCTCTTTACTGGACTGGTCTATATGCTCTGCTAGGAGGCCGTGGTCTGTAGATCCTTCTATTATTCTTTCTATTATTCCCTTTGCTTTTTCAAGCTGACCTAGCCGGGTGTAGACGCGCGAGAGCCACGTATTGATAAGTATGAATGGATGCGCAGCCTCACCTGCAAAATCAATCTTGTATCTGAGGAGCAACCCGCTGCTTGAAACAAGTTCTTTTTCTATTACACCGAGTGTATTCAGGAAAATCTCATTGTCAGATTCTACGAATCCGTACAGGGGCAGTGTAAGAAGCGATGAATCTACAGTATTCCCGCCGTAATAATGAGTGAAGATCTTTCGCTCCTTTGATATCCCTTTCTCAAGCATCTCTGTTTTTATGGAGGCAGCTATACTGGACCATTCGCGAGACTGGCCTGCTTCGCCTATCTCTGCAGCCATCTTCGCGGATCTATCCATTGCCACCCAGTCCATGAGTTTTGTATGCATCACAAAATGCTTCTCAGACCTCTCTTCCCATAAACTTAAGCTTGGTTCTCTCCATGACTTTGAAACCCATTTTGTTATTGCCTCTATTGCCCACCAGTTCTCCTTTACAAATTCAGTGTCCCCAGAATGCCGTAGGTAAGAGTACAGCGCATTTATGAAGTCTCCTTCCGAGTCCATCTGTATCTGCATGTATGCCTCATTGCCGACCCTGACGGGCTTTGAACCGTGGTTGCCTTTCAGCCATGGAAGCGTCTCCTCTGCCCTTGGAGGCGTTCCGTCTATAGAGTAAAGGGGGTGATCAAAACTCTTGGACGCTGGGTCTATAAGACTTATAAGAAAGCTGAGCATTCTCTTCGATTTGTATAGCAGTCCGCTATTTGAGAGGGCTTCGGAAGCGTATGCTGCGTCACGGATCCATACATACCTATAATCCCAATTCCTCCCCTTGCCGACTATCTCTGGAAGCGAGGTGGTTGGAGCGGCGATAGCGCCTCCAGATGGATTATATGTGAGTCCGATTATTACTGCAAGTGACCTATAGTAATGCCTGCGGAACTCATTTACCTCGACTGCCTTCGCAAGCTGCGTCTGCCAGTATTTTTTAGTTGCCTCAAGGGATTCGTACGGGTCAGCATATACAAAACCCTTGTTGCTGAAAAGGCCGTATCGCAGATCCTTTGAATAAAGGAGGGAGATATATCCTCTTCCCGGTTCAACTATCGCTTTGCTATCTTCTACAATTTTATACTTTCCTTCTATAAGTACCTCTATTCCTTCTTTGGACTGTGGATTTCGGAATATCAGTCCTTTTTCTACTTCTTCCACCCCTGGATTTATCATGCCATAATCAAATGTTGGTTTGATGTCAACGATGAACGGTATCCCGGAATCATATATACGCATTATTGCAGACAGGCCCATAGGAAGGAAGTCGTATGTCTCGAGTGTTCCGGCTTCTGCAGCAAAGCTATTCTTTATTATGAGGCTGTCCTGCACATACGTGCTTACAAGATTGTATTCTGAGACAGGCTTTAGTGAAAAATAGCCGCCTTTTACATCATCAAGTATTCCTGAAAATAGCGACTGGGAATCGAAGCGCGGGCATGGAAACCAGTCTATGACTCCGTCAAGCTCTAGTGCAGATGTTATTGAATTTGATAGGAAAACGCGTTTTCTGTCTGATACAGCCAAATAAGCACCATTAACTACATGGAACCGCAATTATCCCTTTATGACGATTATAGGGGTATTACGCACGACTGCCCGGGCTATGTTTGCCTTTTCTACAACGCTTACTACATCGTCCACCCCCTTATACGCCCATTCTGCCTCCTCGCTGACCAGTTTCCTCGTTTTTATCCTTATTTCGACCTTCTTGCTTTTAAGCATGCTGAATGTCTTTGATGCAGGGATTTCACGAAGGGCCTGATGCCTGGACATCACTCTTCCAGAACCGTGGCATGCTGAACCGAATGTTTCTTTCACAGATCCGTCTGCCCCACATAGAACATAACTGGCAGTGCTCATGCTGCCTGGTATTAGAACCGGTTGGCCTATGTGCCTGTATTTCTTTGGCACATTTTCTGATCCGGCAGGCAGAGCTCTCGTAGCTCCCTTCCTGTGGATGTAAAGTTTTCTCCTCTTTCCTTCTATTACATACTCTTCCTGCTTGACTATATTATGCGCCAGATCATAAAGCAGACCCATGCCCAATTCATCGGAGCTTTTGCCGAACACCTGTTCGAAACTCTTCCTTACCTCGCTTGTTATTATTTGCCGGTTTGAGAAGGCGAAATTAACCGCGCATTTCATAGCCTGCAGATAGCTATCGGCTTCCTTGCTTCCCACGTACGCATAGCTTAACTCCTGGTCGACAAGCTTTATGTTGTGCTCTTTCTGATAGTCAAGTAGCAGCCTCAGGTAGTCGCTACAGACCTGATGTCCGAAGCCGCGCGAGCCAGTATGGACCATTACAACTATTTGATCAGGATAAAGTCCATACGCCTTGGCTATCTTCTCATCGATGATTTTTTCTACTTTTTGCACTTCGAGAAAATGGTTGCCTGCGCCTAGAGTGCCCAGCTGGTTGAGGCCGCGTAATCTTGCCTCTTTACTTACTTTATCGAATGCTGCTCCATTCATAGTACCTTCTTCCTCAGTATTTTCTGCGTCGTCCGCAATGCCGAAGCCTTTCTTGATCAGGTACTCTGCTCCTTCAGTCGCAATCTTTTCCAGGTCTACTTCTTTCATACCAAGGTTCTGCTTGCTTCCTACCCCGCTAGGTACATTGGAATAGAGCGCATCTGCAAGCTTCTTCTCTTTTCCTTTTATATCGTCTTCGCAGAGGTTTGTTCTTATCAGCCGGATTCCGCAGTTTATATCGTATCCGCAGGTGCCTGGAGAGACTATCCCATCGTCTGCATCAAATGCTGCGACACCACCCACTGGGAATCCATATCCCTGATGGCCGTCAGGCATTATTAGCACATCGCCAACCAGCCCAGGCATGGTAGTTGCATTAACTGCTTGCTCGAGAGTTTTGTCCTGCCTCATCTTGCCGAGCATCTCCTCAGTGGAATATACGCTTACCCCTCCGTTCATCCCGCTTATCGCACTTCTCTCTATGCGGAACTTAAAATCGGCAAGTTTCTTTATCTCCATTTGCAACATCGGTTTTGCATGCATCTGCATGACAGAGTATCCGAATGAGTGACGTCTCCCTATCCGCGATGGGATGGGATTTCTCACTCACTTTGTTAAATAATGAGGCCAATGATATTTAAACTTTGAGAGCAAGGCCATTTCTATAGGTAGTGGGCCGATAATTAAGCCATCTGATATCAACAATCCTGGAATTATACATAACGTCCACGTTAAACGAAAGTATTAAATATCAGGGTTGGATAAGTAAGTAGTATACTCTAAATGCTTTTTAATGTATAGCTTTGTAATTAGTAGTCATGCAGGGGTGGCAGAGCCTGGTCAAATGCGACAGACTCA
>JAJZND010000008.1 GCA_021848025.1 Microcaldota archaeon
TTGGCTTAGGCCTACGGGAGTTCAAAACCTGAGCAAATCTCTCCCCCTGCATATCTATTGGTGGTGGTATGGTAAAAAAACAGTCAAATAATAACAAAAAGGAATCGGCTAAACAAAAGAACAAGTTTGTTGGTAAATTGAAAAAGACCAAGATAAAGGACAAAGTGATGTTTGATATCCCTCACTATCCCCAGACCGAAGAGTTTACAAGCTCTGCTGCCTGCGCTATGATGATACTTAAATACATAGATCCTGATTTTAAATTCAAGAAGGAGAATGAGTACAGCATCTGGCAGGAAGCAGTTAATGGAAGTGTATGGCATGGATCTAAGTATGGAATAGCTTATGCTCTTTCGAAGAGGGGCGCGAAGGTTGGCATAGTAAGCAATACCAAGGACGAAGGCTATGACAAGAAGATAGCGGTTTACGAGAATGTTAACCTGGATACGCTTACGTCATCATTCAACGAAATAAGGCAGAAGGCAATGGACTTTGATGTTGAAGAGGAACATGGGAACGTATCAATACAGATGATAAAGAAAGCCCTCTCTGCAGGCAGCATACCTATAGTACTGATAGATGCAAATACAATAAACTCTTATATGGAGTCTTCGCCGCATTGGGTGGTTGTTAAGGGTTATGACAAGAATGCGTTCTATATAAACGATCCATACTCTGACAGCACGGTTACTATAGATCCTGACGCCTTCAAAGCGGCGCTTGGATTTGATTCAAACTACCACATGGTATTTGCCCACTCGAGGCGCCTTGAAGAAAAGAAGTAATCAGCTATTCTCCCTTTTTACTGCGTCCAATACCTTTTCCAGCGGAGCGTCTGTCTTTATTCCATCTCTGTCAAACTGGGTTGCACTGGTTTTGTAGTCTTGGTCAGCAAGCCTTTTCATCACATTAAAATGTGAAACTGAACTCATTCCTAATTGCTTGGTAAGCTTAGGTATTGAATAGAAAAAGGGCACATCAAGCTCATCATGAAGCACTTTTATCTGCGCTTCTGCTTTATCTCCGAACCCTCCTGCTACTTTCAGCATCTTTCCGGTTATGTTTCTATCTTTGAGTTTGCCCAAATAAAGAGGACCGAATGCATTAAGCTTGCCTGCGCATACCTTGCATTTCTTATCAATCTGCGGAGATATTCCAGCCTCCGACTCGAAGAAGTTGCATGAAGTGCAATATGCCCCAAAGCCTATGCTCTTTATTGAAGCAAGCGCATGGCTGGCTCCGTAGCGAAGCCTGGCAAATACACGCATATAGTGCATATCTGAGATGGATGCAAGGATCTCCATTCCGAGATTGAATTGCGCTGCAGATCTTATCATATAGGCGATGAGTATTCTTAATCCGGCTTCCTTGCATAGATAATTGTGGATGGGTTTTGACATATACTGCTTTATGCAGGCGCCCTCATGTGCGCCGCATAGCACTGCAGTGTCTGTTGCAGTTACCATCAGGATTGTGCCGTCCTTGCATAGCTTCATTATATCGTTGAGATTTGGTGCAGGTGAACCGAATGGGTCTAGATCTATTACATCGAACCTCTGCCCCACTGAGCCTGCGAATTCCTGTATGCTCTTGTTCAATACCCGCGCTTTTATCTTATTCCTCAATACATTTGAGCGTGTGTTTTTATATGCAAGGGGATTTATGTCAAGAAAAAGGACTTCTCCAATTCCGGCTTCCTTGGCATACCTTATACCTCTTATCCCGGTAGCTGATGTGCTGTCAAGCAGGTGCATCCCCTCTGCACCTGCAGCTATCAGAAAGGCAACTGAAATGTCGCGCAGTTTCTTCATCTTAGGATTGTAAAAAACGCCTTCGTTGACGATGATCATTGCGTTTCCTTCGTTTATGGATGTCAATTGATCAGTCCCTTCCGTGCAGAATGCGTATTGAATCCAGAAGCCCGTGCGCATAGGAGATGCTTGCGAATGCTGTGTAATAGTCTTTCTTTGAAAGAAATGATGCTGCATCGCTTGCGTACATTCCTGAAAGCTCCACTACTTTCTTTTCCTTATCTGTGAATGAATCCGTGCTTAATTCTTTTATGCTCTGCGAAAACTTCTCTATGTCTTTGTATATTCTGATTTCTATCTCTGTCATGAACGGCACTTATGGAAGCGCTCACTCTTCCATGTATTGGGCGAGGTAGTAAACGATATCCGAATCCCCTATCTTGTAGCTCAGCTTGAGGGGCTCGTTGGATTTTAGCGCAATATTGATGTTATTGCCAGTAGGACATGGCCTCACCATATTCTCTAAAAACTCAAGGTTGAATGTTGCTTCTGCATTCTGGCTCGCCTCAATCTTCTTCATGATTGATCCGTCAGCATCATGCAGTTCCTCCAGCTCTCCTGAATCGCCTCTAGCACTTACTGAAAACTGGCCTTTCGAAGCTTTGAATGAGATGTACGATGAGATCATGCTGGCGTCTTTTATTATGTCCTTCAATGGATCGCCGCTCATTTCTATAGCTGCATCGAATGTTACGCTGGGCTCATTTTCCTTCATCTTCACGACTTCTATCATCTGCAGCCTGTACCTTCTCCTGCTATTTGAGCCTATGAACTCCATTGACAGCTTGTTATCTGCGTCCTTCATGACCAGCGACTCACCGTCTCTGGTTCTTGAAAGTATCTTGTTGAGATTGTCCAGATTTAAGCCTATTGATGTGTTCTTCTCTATGTTGAATTTGGAAAAAGCCTTGTTTGGCATTGAAAATAAAACCATGCTTATTCCGGATGGATCTATGGCCCTAAGCGATATGCCTTCCTTTGTTATTGAAAATGAACCTTCATCTACCAAGCTTACTATTGCTGCCACGCAGTCTTTCCAATACTTTGCGTTGTCGAGCTTAATTTCGAACAAGCTATCACTCCACAAATAATAATACAGATTAGATAGATAAGATTATATAACATTCTGCTTCCCCGGCTTCTGCTCTAAATATGGACACCGCATTGATGGGCTGAGAGTAAGCGCATCTTAGTCTGGGGAAAAATGCCTCCTGGCTGCTACAAGATATGGCTCCATTTCATGTTGGGCCGATGCCGAATTTTTTATGCTTATTGCTTCCGATATTACCATTTCAGGATCCGAGATGACATTTCTGTCAATGTAAAGCATAGGCAGGCCTTGCATGCCAACTATCCTTTTTAGAGACTGATAATCATAATTTAAATTTATCACCGCTTTAGCATCTCCAAGAACCAGCAACTGCGCCTCTAGCTTCACTTCCATCGTTACTCCCGCAGCTACCGGACCGCTGCACGGACTGTGGATTGAGAATTTCTCAGGATTCTTTTTGACTGAAAGCGGCACCTGATCAGTCCTGTAACTTATCTCTCTAGACCATCCGTAATTGTCTATTTCATGTATGCCGTGCGTTTTAAGGCCCAGTTCAAAGACCCATGCTGGCCCGTATTTCTTAAGCCTGAATCTGAAGCTCGGGTCGTTCCTCCATGTTTCCTGCGTCTGCTTAAGCGAGACTACTAGGCAGTTATCGTGTGGTAGGAGGCCATGCGGTATGGAGCCTGTGCGTATGATCTCGCTCATTTCATGCCCGGTAATCCTTGCAGGCGTCATAAAAATAGACATAAAAGCACCAATTCAATATTCATGCAAACTTCAGCAGGATTTAAATATAAATAAATGGTTACATTGAATATTTTAAACTTGCTTTTCATGTTTATACCAAAAACTTCTCTTTCGCCGGCATTATAATGGTTATTCGGTAAATCTGGCAGGTGCATGTTTAGTTGATGTTGCAAATGATTGGCGTGATATACTCCTCTTTGGATATTGCTGCGACAAATATTGCAGAAGCATTAGTAAGCATCAGGGAATTTGAGAAGGTAGATGGCGAGAAGTTTGAATACGCTGCTGAAGGGGTCAATTTATACCGTATCGAATCGCAGGCTACGCACTATAATAAAGCTGACGAGCTTGGCCTTGACCTGGTTATCTTCCTCAGCATGCATAGAAGTGCGGCTGGAATAAGCGCTTTCACAGTGCATCCTACCGGAAATTTTGATTCCAACGCTGATTTGGGTGGATCGCCTAAAGCATTATCTGTTGCTGCGCCTTCGGAAATGCACATGGCGCTTAGGGGTATCAGCCGCCTGGATCTCGCCGGTATTGAAAAGTCATACGAGGCCACACATCATGGACCGCTGCTCAAAACCCCGTCTTTTTTCCTTGAGATAGGGGGCAACTCCGCTGCAATTGAAAGCAAACCTCTGGCTGCTGCAATGGCAAGATGCTTGTCTGAAACGATAGGAAGGCTGGAAGACTGCAATCCTGAGTACCGAAAAGTAGCTCTAGGGCTGGGATGCATGCATTATCCAAGGAAATTTACTTCGCTTGCCATTGAAAATGGCTATGCCTTTTCGCATATGATAACCAAGTATAAGCTATTTGACGAAGCAGGGCATGACAATCTTGACATGCTTAAGAACGCCATCGAGAAGACAAATAAGGAGGTGGACTGCGCAGTTATAGAGTGGAAAGGGCTTAAAGCTGAGCAGAGGGAACGGCTGATAAAGGCGCTGAATGAAGAAGGTGTGGACTATGAAAGGATTTAAGCTCTCCTTGCTGCTGGCCGTGCTTGTTCTAATCGCATCAGTCAACGGGCAGTACTGGTTCCAGTTTGGGGCCAAGGCAGGCCCATTTTCCCAGAACAATAACGGCGCCAGTGTGGCCATATATACTGTTACTGACCAGCATCCGACAAGCGGATCCTTGGCATTCTGGGTTGGCGAAGATCTGAGCAATGGGGCTTTTCTGCAGGCAGGCTATGTCATAGAAAACGAATCAGGCTATTACCCCTCATCATGCAGCTATCTAAGCTGCAGCGGATACGAGCAGTTAGGGACCGGGCAGGCAGAGTGGTTTTATGAGTACTTCCTTCCAGATTCATACAATACGTCTTTCATGGGGGCCATAGGCCCGGCGGGATCTGCAGGAAGTGCTGGATCCAGGCACACTTACGGATTTTACTCTGAAGGCAATAACTGGATCTTCACTTTTGACGGGCAGAAGATAGGAGAAGTGAATTTAGGCACGAACAATTCGGGCCCCGGAGTTCCCGTTGCATACGGTGAAATTGCAAATACGAATAATTCACAAACTTATATTTCTCCAGTGGTCATGTACAATCTAAGCTATTATAAAGGCAACACATTGCTGCTTTCGCGCGATGGCTACTCTTATATAGGGTATGGATACGGCAGCGAAACGCTTCTTTCAAATCCATATGGAGTCGAAGAGGTAAATAACAGGTCGAATTACTTTGAGGTTGGATCTTACCTTCCCGGACCTGAAAACGGTTATCAGCTCTGGAGCATCGGCTATCATCTCGCTATCTCTTCGCGATATGGCAACTTTAGCAGCAACAGCACCTACCTTGCCTATTCCAACGTAGGGATTTACGCACCGCAGGAAATAAACGAAAGCAACGGCTCGAGGGAGTTCTTTTTAGGATGGAACGGTACCGGAGCCGGGGCGTACAGCGGACCTGATAACAGGGCAACCGTAAAATTGGATTCCAATGTTTCTGAGGTTGCAGTCTGGAAAAAGCAGTACCTTGTCAAGATTTATTCGTATTCCGGAAATGTTAGCGATAGGTGGAGTAATGCAAACTCCATAGTAGAGTTTAATCTTAGCACTCCCTTCATCTACTCGAACGCAACCGCGAGAGAGGCATTTACAGGATGGAGTAACGGAGACACCGCGCTTAACGGATCTGCTGAAGTCAATAGGCCTCTTTCGATCAGCCCGATCTACAAGATGGAGTATTTTGTCAAGGCTTATTCACAGTATGGGAACGCCACAGGATCCGGATGGTATGCGAACGGATCTGTAGCTAATATTTCTGTCTCTCCTGCGACCATTTATCTGAATAATACTGCCAGACTGCACCTGTATTCATGGAACGGAAATTACACGAATAGCAGCAATCTGGGAATTAAGGTAAATCGGCCGATTAGCGAATATGCAGGCTTCAGGAAGCAATACCTTGTGGGGATAAGCGGAGAGCTGCAGAATGGCGACGCGATAGCAGGACCAGTGCAGTTTTATATAGACAAGAATAAGTACAATTCCAGCGCCTTTCTCTTTTCCAATAGAAGTTACAGCGTAACCGGAGCCTATTACAAAGGGGTCTTGATTCCATTAAATTATACCATAAATGCAAGCTCTCCATCAAATGTGCGCATACCTCTGCCTGTTTCCAATATAGAGATATACACGAGCAGCATATTCGGAGCACCGGTAAACGCTACTGATTATCTGAGATTCGCTAATGGCACTGAAGTTACGATGCATTCAGGAAATCGAGGATTAATCTATCTCTATGGTGTGCCGTACGGGGAGGCATTAGGATATGCTGAAGTGGATGGCATTGATTACCCCATAAGCATGCACGGGGGAGGCGCCGATAAGATAGTATTAGTTACTTACTATGATATACTTATATTCACTGGCGTTGCAGCCTTGGCCTTCATAGTGCGCGAAGTGATCCTGATGGAATTTGAAAGGAGGGGCGTGCACCGCAGGCGAAAGCACACATAATGATTTTTATTTCTTGGGATGTTGATACTACTTATGAAGGTTGCTATGCTTTTAGCCCCCTCTGATTTCAGGGACGAGACTGTATCGAAGGCCAAAAGGTTAATGGAAAAATGGGGCGTAGAGCCGGTTATAACAAGCTATTCTTCTCATGAATGCGTAGGTTACCATGGTGCCGTATATAAGCCTGGAATCAGAACTACAGAGCTTGATCCGGACTCATTTGAAGGTCTTTTTCTTGTAGATGGAAGCGGGGTAGAAGCTTACAAACTCTACGATCTCCGCCACATAATAGATCTGGTTAAGAATTTCTCCAAAAAGGGCAAGTTCGTCGTAGCGCTTGGAGATTCTATGAAGATACTTGCAAGGGCTGATGTTGTAGACGGCATAAGAGTAGCAAGCGTCAAAGACAAGGAAGGCGAGAGGATAGTGAAGCTTTTCAAAGGAAAGGTATCCGATTCCAATGTAGAGTGCGACAGGAACATATTAACTGCAACTTCTTCTGAAGACACCGAAGCGCTTGTTGACTTACTTCTCGAGAAGATGCGTGCCAAGTGATCCCTTTAGTACAATCTTATTCTGCTCTCCGCACTCGCATTTATATATGGTAAATCCCATGCTAGAATGCCTTACTGTGCATGTAAGGCCGGGTATTAGCGGCAGCATACACTTATGGCAGATCTTCATCTTAAGCGCCTTAGGTATTTTTACCTTATAATGCGATCCTATCTTCAGCGCCAGTTCCACATATCTTCTTGCCAGCCTTTCATTCTCTTCGCTTTTTGACTCAATCGCAGACTCTGCAAGATGCATCAGCTTTTCTATCCTTTGTGTTGCAATGGAATATGTTAACTTATTATATTTTGTCATCTACAATAATTATCTGGTAATAATTATTAAGCTATTATGTTTGCCCTATCCTACTGACAGTCATTCCTAAATTAATTTGGCGGTAATATGGAGGCTTTTGCCCTGTTTGAACCATATAGAACAATAAGCAAGAATGTGAAGGATATTTCCGGATATGTAGCTGAATCAATAATGAATATATATGGAGTCATAGTTACTCCTGACCTTGGCAAGTATTATGGGCTTACGGCGAAGCAGGTTGTGAAAGAAGTGCTCTTGGAATATGGCCTTCCCGAAGCGGAGATAGACGCGAGGCTGGACAGGTATATGGAAGACCTTGCTTATTCTTATTATAATGTAGCGTGGAGCGATACTGTTTTGGTTAATGATGGCGCCATGGAGCTGATTGACGAGCTTATTTCGAGAGGAGTAAAGATAGGCATAGCTACAGGGGATGCGGAGAGGGTAGCCAAAATGAGGCTTGAGAAAGCCGGGCTGAAGGACAAATTTGAGTTTGGGAGTTTTGGCGAGGCTGATCTGAATTTTGATATGATAATACAGAAGGCAAAGCGCAGCGCAGCTGAGAGATATAACATCTTAGATGAAAACGGGACTTTCCTGACAAATTCGGTCAAGGAGATTCAGGCTGCCAAGAAGGCCAGCATTTATACCATAGGCGTGGCTAACGACATCTGCTCCGAATCGGATCTTGCAGAAGCCGGGGCTGATCTGGTGGTAAAGAGCCTTAAGGAAAAAAGCAAAATAATTGGAGGGATACTTAGGATAGAATAACAAGCATATATACTTATCAATATTATTCAAATGGGATTATCTTGGAAAGAGACGAATTGTTTATCAGGCTTATGGAGATAGGTGCGATCAAGTTCGGCAGTTTCAAGCTGAAATCCGGGCGGGAGAGCCCGTATTACATAGACCTTCGAATGCTGCCTTCAAATATAGATGTGCTTAGGAGAGTAGGGGAAGAATTCGCAAACCTAATTAAAGAATCTGGCTTGAGGATAGACAGGATATGCGGCATACCACTTGCAGGTGTCTCGCTTGCAACATCAGCAGGAATGAGCGCAAATATACCGGTTATATATACACGCAAGGAGCCCATCGTGTACAAGGAGCTTGCGAAGAGTCTTGAAAAGCTTAGAAGCGAGGGGAAGATGAGCGACGAGAATGGCTCCCTTAGCAAAGTTATAGAATACATAAATGAGCTCTCCGGTTTCAAGACTTATGGCATAGCCAGGTATGTGGACGGGGAGATGAAAGACGGGGAACGAATAGCAATACTTGATGACCTTATCACTACTGCAGGAAGCAAGATTGAGACCAGGGAGCTCATCATGCTTGAAGCGAAGAGGAGAAACATACAGGTAACTGTTGATTCTGCTTATGTCTTTGTTGACAGAGAGGAAGGCGGAAGGGAGAACTTGGAAAAGAACGGCATAAAGCTCTATTCAGTTGCGAAGATAAGCGAGATAGCGGAAGTATTGCACAACATGGAAAAGATTTCTGAAGAGCAGTATGGGAAAATACTGTCTTATCTTGGTAAAAGCTAGCTGTAAAGAAATGATACAGAGTACGCTCGAGCTGCTTTTATACGCACCAGACTTTTTAAAGGACACCTTCAGGCTTAATAATAGCATATGTCGGATTCTTTTGCAGAAGAATGTTGTTCCTTAAAGCAATGGGCCCGATGAGATTTGAACTCATGACATCTGGCTTTCTTGGGACTTTTGGCTGCAGTTCTCCAAAAGCTTGTATAAGACCAGCGCTCTAACCATGCTGAGCTACGAGCCCTTGTTTAGTAGGTATTTAGGAATACACTCTTTTATAGGTAAATGTTTAACTATAAAAGTATAAAAATCCTTTATTA
>JAJZND010000014.1 GCA_021848025.1 Microcaldota archaeon
ATGGCAGGGCAGCAGTGAAGGTTGCAACAAACTATTTCTGCAGAAGCTTCGGCGATATCTTCGAAGAAAATGAGCGCAAGTGAGGAAGCCGTTTATGCCTGACTTGCTTTCTACGCTTTTATGATTAAAGATGCATGCATTTGGAGCGGAGCACTATATCCGTGGTTTGCAAATTCTCTTAACGCTTTCATTCTTATCCGTATTCCACTTTTATGGCATAAATCGTAGGTTCCTCGTACGGATGTACTTTGCGTATTGCATTGCAGACTGCCCTTACTTTTCCGTTAGGGCAGGTCATTTCTATCCGCACAGAAGGTACTTTTGATACGCTGCCAATCTTTCCTATGCTTGGGTGCGCGCCTTTTTCAGACTTCCATGTGCCATAGCCTCGCGTCACAACTGCGCCTCTGCTGTAATTTTTATATCTGCCCGCGCCTGCCTTGGATGCCTCATCAAGTATCTTATCTATCAGGATTTCCTTATCCGGGCAATCAAATACAATTATATATCCCATATTGCTCAATCTTATGATTATTTGCGTTCAAATTAAAAATTTGCGCTATGGCCTGATAGAATAACACCTTGTTTTAAATACCTTGCAGTAGCATATAATTTAGGATATCCTATACATAGCATGCGCCAAGTGTATCGACCCGAAAATAAATTTTAAACCTCCCACCCTGAGATCTATGTCAGAAGCAAAACCTGTTCATGAGAATATAATACTTGCAGTCATACTCGTAGCCGTGCTGATGGCTGCGATAGACTCTACCATAGTTCTGCTCGCGTTCCCATCCATAGTAACTTCACTGCATTCGAACCTTGCAACAATAATATGGGTTATACTGATATACATGCTGGTTAGCGCGGTTGCAACTACGCAGTTCGGCAAGGTGGGAGATATATATGGGAGAGCTCGGATATTCATGGCCGGTCTTGCCGTATTTACTGTATCATCATTCCTTTGCGGCATAGCCCCTACAGACGTGTCACTGATTGCATTCAGGATTTTGCAGGGAGTGGGAAGTGCGATGATATCGGCAACAAGCGGTGCCATAATAGCAGATACATTTGAGAGACACAGAATAGGAAGAGCGTTCGGCTTTACTTCCATGGCGTACAACATAGGAGCCATACTCGGCATAGTCCTTGGCGGGATAATAACCACATTCATAGGCTGGCAATATATATTCTTCATAAACGTACCAATCGGCATAGTTGCATTGGTCCTTGGAATAAAGTATATATCAGACAAGCAGACTTATGCTGCTAAGCTGGATCTCTCTGGCATGATTACGCTGGCAGTGGCACTGTCCCTGCTATTGTATGGTGGGATAGGCTATTCTTCTTCAGGCGCTACAGCAGTCAATATCGGGGCGGCCATATCAGGTTTGGTGCTTCTTATACTCTTTTATTTCATGGAAAAGAAAAGCGAGAGCCCAACAATCCCATTTGATATGTTCAACAACAAGATTTTTCGTAATTCCATATTTGCCGCACTTCTGCAGGGTCTTGGATTTCTCGGAGTAGTCTTCATGCTGATAATGTATCTGCAGGGTGTGCGCGGTTTGACACCATTTTATGCTTCTCTGCTCCTTGTGCCAGGCTATGTTGTCAGCGGTTTAGTTTCTCCATATATGGGCAGGATGTCAGATAGGCATGGCGCCCGGATAGTAGCTACGGCAGGCATAGCACTGCAAATACTAGGAGTACTAGTATACTTCTTCCTGAACACATCGTCATCACTATACATCGTCATATTGGGATCACTTATAACCGGAATTGGAGGTGCGATGTTCTGGCCTGCAAACAGCAGCGCGATTATGGCTCATGCTGAACAGCGCAGATTCGGCATAGCCTCCGGTCTCTCAAGGCTCTTCTCCACGATGGGAATGATGGGCAGCTTCATAGTTGTATTTGTAGTAGCTTCGCTTTCAATATCGCGTTACCAGGCATTTGAGATTTTTGCCGGCACTTCGGCCAAGCTGACTGGCAGCATTGCGAATGCATTTGTAGTAGGAATGCATTATTCCTTCGTAGCTATGATAGCAATACTTGCCGTAGCAGGCATAATCTCACTGGCCAGGGGGAAAGAAAATAGAGCAAATAAAATGTAGCTGCATTGGCCAAATTTACTGAGAAGGCAAGGATACGCGGAGCAGATTTCACAGTAATTCTAGCATATTCCTATTTACCTTACCATTTCTTCAGAATCGGCAAGAAGTCTTCGCATAATATACTACAGAGAGCATACTTTTCAATAAAGCTGCTTTAAAAATTGAGTGCTGCACTTGAATCTATTTAGACACGCATATATTATTTTGCAATGTAGGACTATATATTCAGATAGAGCATCACTATGAATAAGAAAATAATACAAACTTTATAATATGGAAAGGTGAAACTACGGCCGAAAAGAAGACTAATGAAAATCTAATACTTCTTATAATAGTAATAGGCACACTGATGGCTTCAATAGATTCGACCATAGTCTTACTCGCATTTCCCGCTATAACAACAGCACTGCATTCCAATATCTCAACCATAATATGGGTAATATTGATTTACATTATAGTTGTAGCTGTTCTTTCAACACAGCTTGGAAGGATTGGAGACATTTTCGGCAGATCTAGGATGTTCAATCTGGGTTTTGCGACATTTACTATTGCTTCCTTCCTCTGCGGCATAGCTCCTACCGACATAACCCTCATAATATCCAGGGCACTTCAAGCAGTAGGAGGGGCGCTAATCTCTTCAAACAGCGGTGCCATAATAGCAGATACGTTTGAGAGACACAGGATAGGAAGAGCATACGGATTTACAGGAATGAGCTGGAATATAGGCGCGCTTCTTGGAATTGTACTGGGGGGATTTATAACAACATTCATAGGATACAGATACATCTTCTTTATAAACGTTCCAATAGGCATAGTTGCAGTTATACTTGGAATAAGATATCTTAAGGATACAGTAAAATCAAAGAAAAATTTTGACCTTTTTGGAATGAGTACTCTGGGGATTGCAATAGCTTTGATTTCGTACGCAGGAGTAAGCTATGCTTCTGTAGGGCTAAATGCATTAAACATGGGACTCCTTTTGGTTGGAATAATCTCAGGAATATTATTTATATTTATAGAGAAAAAAGTAAAACTCCCCACTGTTAATTTTTCTATGTTTAAAAATAGGATCTTCAGAAACTCGCTGATGGCTTCCCTTTTCCAGGGATTAGGCTTTATGGGCGTGACATTCTTGCTGATAATGTATCTTCAAGGAGTAAGAGGATTCACTCCGCTTTATGCTTCTCTTCTGCTTCTTCCAGGATATGTAGTAAGCTCAATACTCTCTCCCATAATGGGGAGGTATTCTGATAGATATGGGGCTAGATTGCTTTCTACAATAGGCATAGTTTTTATGATAGCCGGTATTCTTTTTTATATAATGCTTTTAGGGGTATCATCGCCCGTTTACTATATTCTGATAGGTACTATGATAACTGGCTTTGGAGGCGCGATGTTCTGGCCGGCGAACAACAGCGCAGTTATGGCAAATGTCAGTAACGAAGTCAGAGGCGCAGCTTCAGGAACCCTGAGACTTTTTGGGAATATGGGCCTTATAGGCAGCTTTGTGATAGCATTTGTAGCGGCTTCCTCTGCAGTTCCGCGATATGTAGCATTTGAGATATTTGTTGGCACATCAAAAGTCATAGGAGGAATAGGAGGCTCCTTTGTTTATGGAATGAAGATAGCCTTTGTTTCTCTGATAGCGATGCTCTTAATTGCAGGGGTATTCTCGTTAACACGAGGCAAAGAAGACAGGCACATGCAGCAAGAGCAATCAAGGCAGAAGGAAGGGAAAGGTAAGAGATATAGTAATACGCAAAATTGAAATCCAGATAGTCGCTGCCAGATATATACCTGCAGTTATACCCTTGTTTTAGTATATACATTTGGACAGGCAGTTTGCAGGAAAAGTTTTTATATACGCTAGATGCACCTTACACTGAATAAAATTCGCCTGATGCCCAATGAATCTGCAGCGTAGAAATAGTGCAGTAAATGCCATTCGTATGAGCATCAGAGGTCCAGATTCGGAACTTCGTAAAGCACCTGACTCAAGCGGCAATGCATGGGAATTGCGCAGATGCTCGAATAGAATAGCATGGAGTGTCTTCACTGCTGATGGAAGCAGAATATCTGGAATTCCTCTGGAAGCCAGCATAGAAGGAATCAGATTTATTTCAGGACTGGTGCCCTTCGTTAAGAAAGTTGGAGATAGGCAAATTGAATGGATAAAGCGCATACAGGATGCAGCAGGATCGGTATTTTATGAGGAAAGCATGCCTTCATTGTACTTGCTCGTGAATAGGAACAAAATAGAGATGGAAAACTCAGAAGCAGATAGTAAGGCAAACGAACTTCGTGCAAATCTGAGATCTGTTTCCTGATGCCCAGTGGGCCCGCGGAGAATCGGACTCCGGTCTCTACCGTGTGAGGGTAGCGTCTTACCATTGGACTACGAGCCCATCAATTAGCAACAAATAACGCATTATACATTAAAATACTCTTTGAATTTAGTTGTCGTTTCAACTTTTTTGCTTCTCTTGAAGCGCGTTGTCTTGACAAACTCATTTTCAAGAAGTTCTTTCATGTAGTCGTAAGTCGAGGTGCCGAAGATCTTTACAAGCTCGCTCTGCATGACTCCATTGTTTTTGTTAACATATGCAAGTATCTTCAGGGCGCCCTTGCTTATGTCAGGGCCTGATGCCAGACTGTTTACCTTGGTAGCGTAGGGCTCCTTTAGACCGAACATGTACTTATTGTCTATTTTAAGTATCTGAAGAGAAGTCTTCTCGCTCTTGTAGTCCTCCACAAGGGAATTTAGCAGGGATTCCAGTGTGCCGATAGTTGCTATTCCGGTTATGCCTGAAATATCCGCAACAGAAAGTGCCTTTGGCGACATGAAGAGCGCGGCCTCTATCAGTTTCTTGTATTCTAGGTTATCCATATTCGTCTTCCATCCTTATTATTATTTCATCGAAGAACTTCTCCTGGATAAGCGCAATGGTGCCTTTGTTTGCAAGGAAAATCAGGGGGATGAAAATTTCAATAAGCACATCGTTAAATTGCATGTCCTTCAGAAGATATGAAAAGGTTGTCATCTTCTCTTTGTCCAGCCTCCTTGCTATCTCTTCCTTGAGCCGCTCCTCGGCCGCTTCTATATCTACAGGATTTATCTTTATCTGAAGCTCGGGCACATACGCATCGCGGCCTGATTCCTTTGCCTGCTTCAGCTTCATCGCCTCGTCAAGAGCTTCTATGAGTTCGTTAAGAGAGACTCTGCTGTGCAGCGGCTTCCTGAGCCTAACTGACAGCCCTTCCACGTAGATGTCTGGTCGTGCCAATATCTCCTGAGCATCCTGCACTTCGTCTCCTGCTTCTTCGAAGTCCAGCATCTCGCTCTTTAGCCTGAGAAGCACCGCAGCTGCGAGTATTATATTTGCAGGGATCCTGAGATCCATTACCTTGAGCGATTTTACAGTCTCTATGTACTTGTCGACTACTTCCACCAGGTCCACGTTCCATGGATCTATCTTGTTTTTCTTTACAAGATTGAAGAGAAGATCCTTCCATGTAGCCTCCTTTACCAGATTAGCCAGATTAAGATCTGAATTGGCAGGGAAGCTCTCTTCCTGTATCTCTACTGTCGCCATGATTATACTCACTCACTTAGGAATAAATAGTTTACGCCGATAAAGACTTCCTTCTCTAATTATTATATACTTTGTAGTTGGGTAGGTATAAGTGATACTTATGGCAGAATTCAAGAATGAATTTACCTATAGGAAATTCCTCGAGGTTGGAGACGAGAAGGGTTTTGACTTTCTCTTTGATGATGCGGTTAATACTGTGAAGAAGGGATTGCTTGGAAAAAGGCATCCCATGTATATTGGAGGGAAGGAAAGGTATGCAAATGAGGAGTTGCGGGAATATTCGCCCATAGACCATACGCTGGTAGGCATATTTCCGAAAGGTACTAGAGAACACGCATTCTCTGCAGTACAGGCAGCGAAGAAGGCATTTGCCGAATGGTCTGAGACAGATTACCGGGACAGGATAGCAATTATCAGAGGCGCGGCTGCGCTCTTTGCGAAGCACAAATTTGAGATAGCGGCCATAATGAGCATAGAGAATGGAAAGACGCGCTATGAATCGATAGGTGAAGTTGATGAGGCGATAGATTTCCTTAATTACTATGCGCTTGATATGGAAAGGAATAAGGGTTACAAAACAAGGGCGCTCCTTGGCGGCACCAAGGCTGCTGTGTCCGCAGGTTTCCAAGGCGCGCCAGGCAGGGAAGAGATTGTGACTATAGCGATGAAGCCGTATGGCGTCTTTGGAGTTATAGCTCCGTTCAATTTCCCTATTTCCATATCAGTAGGCATGAGCACAGGGGCCCTGATAACTGGCAATACCGTTGTCTTCAAGCCTTCTTCTACAGACAACATGACAATGCTTACCGGATTGAAGATCTATGAAGTATTCAAAGATGCAAAGATGCCTGAGGGAGTATTCAACTATGTGACAGGACCAGGCTCGGAGGTTGGAGATGAGCTTTTGAAGAACAAAGATGTGAGCGGCATAGCCTTCACAGGATCTAAGTCGACAGGAATGAATATGCTTGCGGCTACTTATTCTGCAGGGAATCCAAAAACGTTTGTAGTGGAGATGGGAGGCAAGAATGCGGCCATAGTTTCAAAACATGCAAACATAGAAGATGCTGCTGTCGGGATAGCCAGCGCTGCGTTTGGATACGCAGGGCAGAAGTGCAGTGCCTGCTCAAGAGTATATGTGAATGAGGATGTCAAGGAAGAATTTATCAGCAAGCTGGTGGAGATAACCAGCGGATACAAGATAGGGGATCCGCTGCTCAAGGAGAATTATGTAGGTCCGTTAATCAGCAGCGGAGCCTTTGAGAAATATAATAAGGCTGTAGCCGAAGCAAAAAAGGAAGGCCGGATAATATACGGAGGCAGGGTGGTTTCTTCTGAGAAAGGTTTCTATGTGGAGCCGACAATAGCTGAGATTAAGCATGGAAACAGGCTGATGCATGATGAATTGTTCCTGCCGTTTCTCTCGGTAGATACTTACAAGGACTTTCACGAAGCCATAGCCAAGGCAAATGACATTGAATACGGGCTTACCGGAGGCCTTTACAGCGAAAACAGGAAAGAAATAAGCGAATTCATGGAGAAGATGCAGGCAGGCGTCCTTTACGTGAACAGGAGAACCAGTGCAACTACAGGAGCCATAGTCGGCTTCCACACATTTGTAGGCTGGAAGGGAAGCGGCCTCACAGGGAAAGGTACCGGCAGCAGATTCTACCTGCAGCAGTTTATGAGAGAGCAAAGCCAGGCAATAGTCAAATAGTTACGCGGCGTACGCATGGTCTTCACCTGGCTTCTTTACAAGACATTGAAATTCAGGCAACAGGACATATTTTACAATAAACTGGCTCTACATGTTGACCTGGCGGATTCGGTATTTAAGAAAAGCCTTGGGCTGATGTACAGGGAAAGGCCTGGAAATGACGGCATGCTCTTTATTTCGGATCATGATGAGCGGTATGGGATATGGATGCTGAACATGAAATTCGCCATTGATATCCTGTGGCTTGACAAATCCGGCACCGTTATATCGATTAAAGAATCTGCCCGGCCCTGCACCTCGATCTTCAATTGTGAAGTCTACAGGCCGGACAAGAAGGCAAGATATGTCTTGGAGCTGGCTTCAGGCGCGTGTAAGAGATATGGCATAAGGAAAGGCTCAAAGTTCCTTCTGCACCAGATTTCATAGTCCGCCCAACCACCTGGCAACCTCTCTGCACAGGATCTCTTCATGGAAGTGGAATGCATGGTCTGCGCCATCTATAATAACGCATCTGAAATTTGGCGATCCTGCCTTCATTTCTAATATATTGCGGCATTCGCCAGGCGGTTTGGTAGCCCATTCATCTTTCGCGCCTAACGCCACAAAGACAGGTAGTCGGATACTTCCAAATTCTTTTAGTTCTCCATCAAAATTGAAGAGCCTGCCCTCTGCCCTTTCCGGATCTGCGATTGAAAGGAATCTTTCGGCTGAGAATCCGATGTCATCCAGACCCACAATCTTATCTAGTGGCGCTCTGAGAGCCTTTACTATCATCCCATGCATCTTTTTTCCGTACCTCTTTCTTGCCGCGTTATAGTCATCTCCAGGAGCGAGAAAGACCATCGCAGAGACGTTGGTGCTGCGAGTTTTTAGCTGATAGTACAGAATCTTCTGGCAGCCTGTGCTGTGGCCGCAGAGGATTATCTTGGAGTAACCTTCGTCCTCAAGGAACTTTATTGCGCCGCCTATATCGTACTTTGAATCCTCAAATTTCTCGTATCGCGTGCCAATCCTTATGCTTTCTTCCTTTCCATTCCTAAGCTTCTTGCCCCAGCTTTCTATGTCGTGGCCTCGCGTGTTTATAATCAATGTGGAATAGCCTTCATTTTTTAAACTATCTGCAAGCGCAAATGGGAGTATTCCTGAATAGAAACTGCTCGTCATGCCATGCACGAAGACCATGCATCCTATGCTTTTCCGCGCCTCCGCGAAGAAGCCTGCCAGGACGAGGCCATCGGTAGCGAGGAATTTGACTAGCCGTCCTTTCTCTGATTTAGGGTATTTTGGCTCTATCTTGGCCATAGTATTAACCTTGTTGAAAGTAGATTCACGATTGTAAGCGTGGGATTTATATTCTTTTAGAAGTATGCTTATGCGAGTGTTTACATGCTTGGCGAGTTTTTACCAAGCCCTGCTAGAGATCTACTTTTCCATCGGTGATGTTTTGCATGTCTGAGAATCAAGCATATCTCTATCTAGAAGACGGCACAGTGATAGAAGGCGCAGGTTTTGGTGCAAGGACGCACAGATATGGGGAGCTGGTCTTCTCTACATCAATGAACGGGTATCCTGAAAGCATGACAGATCCTTCTTACAAGGGGCAGGTGCTTATTTTCACCCATCCGCTTATAGGAAATTATGGCATACCGGAGATGATATCTGAGAACGGGATACTTGAGAATTTTGAATCAGAGGGCATAAAGACGGAGGGGATTGTGGTAAGCGAAGCAACTTCAGGCAGGAGATGGAACGGAAAGCTCACGCTTGATGAATGGCTGCGTAATGAAGGCATACCTGGAATCTCAGGCATTGACACGCGCGAACTTACAAAGAGAATAAGGGAGGGAGGCGTGCTAAGTTGTGTAATCTCAAACGCAGGCAAGATGGATGACCCTTTCACGGACCTCTCCAGGAAATACGACACAAATACCGGACTCATCGGGTCAGTTTCCATAGAAAAGGCCATAGTTTACAGGGGAAGGAGCAATAAGACGATAGCGCTTGTTGACCTGGGTGTCAAGCATGGAATACTTAGGAACTTATTAAAAAGTGGATACACGCTCGCCAGGCTACCGCATGACTGTACGGCAGACGAGATAATGAGCTATGATCCAGTTGGTGTTGTATACAGCAACGGGCCAGGCAATCCGAATACAATGAAGGTAGAATCGGACAGCCTTGCTGCGGTGCTTGAGTACAAGCTGCCTGTGCTTGGAATCTGCCTTGGCCATCAGCTTAGCATAGCTGCGCTTGGAGGCAGAATAACGAAGATGAAGTATGGGCATAGGGCGGTAAACAAAGCAGTGGTAGATATGAAGACAGGGAGAGGATATATAACAACGCACAACCACGGCTATGCATGCTATACTCAGGATATGCCTGCGGGAATTGAGCCGTGGCTTGTCAGCCCTGACGACAGGGTAGTTGAGGGCATTAGGCAGGAGAAACTATTAAGCGTGCAATTCCACCCTGAATCTAGGCCAGGGACAAATGATACGCACTTCATATTCAGCGAATTCGAAAAGATGGTCAGGAATGGAACATAGGAAGGTGCTGGTAATAGGCTCAGGAGCAATAAAGATAGCTGAGGCAGCGGAATTTGACTACAGCGGAAGCCAGGCGCTGAAGGCACTTAAGGAAGAAGGCATAGAAACAGTGCTCGTAAATCCGAACGTGGCAACGGTCCAGACAAGCCATATAATGGCTGACAGGATATACATGATTCCATTGGTTCCAGAATATATTGAAAAAGTTATAGAGAAGGAGAGGCCGGATGGCATCTTCCTCGGATTCGGAGGGCAGAGCGCGCTCAATGCAGGGGTAGATCTGCATTCGAAAGGCGTGCTTGAAAAATATAATGTCAAGGTGCTTGGGACTCATCTAGAAGGAATAGAGAAGGCGCTGAGCAGGGCTGAATTCAAGAAAGCTATGGAAAAGATAGGGTTGGAAACCCCTCCGAGCGTTAATGCAACGGGTATAGATGGGGCAATTAAGATAGCAAAGACTTTGGAATACCCAGTAATACTCAGAGTAAGCTTCAATCTGGGCGGAAGAGGATCGATAATTGCCTGGAATGAGGATGAATTGGTAAAAGGCCTTGATAAGGCATTTGCGCAGAGCAAGACAAAGGAGGTGCTCATTGAGAAGCACCTGCGCGGCTGGAAGGAGATTGAGTATGAGGTCGTCAGAGATTCGCTTGGCAACTGCGCAGTGACAGCCTGCATAGAGAATCTTGATCCAATGGGAGTGCATACCGGTGAATCGGTTGTAGTGACACCCGCACAGACGCTTGACAATCGCGAGTACCAGGAGATGAGGAGCGCAGCCATAAAGGTTGCTGAATGCATAAATCTAGTTGGAGAGTGCAATGTCCAATTTGCACTGGATCCCAAGAGCTACAGATTTTATGTCATCGAGACAAATCCGCGCATGTCTAGATCAAGTGCTCTGGCGAGCAAGGCAACAGGATATCCCCTTGCATACGTAAGCGCAAAGCTTGCGCTTGGCTATAAACTGCACGAAGTGAAGAACAGCGTATCGAAGGTCACTACGGCCTTCTTTGAGCCAAGCCTGGACTACATAACGATAAAGATGCCGAGATGGGACCTGGAGAAGTTTGAGCTGGCATCTGCTTCCATAGGAACCGAGATGAAGAGCATAGGAGAGGTGATGAGCATAGGCAGGAATTTTGAGGAAGCGTTCCAGAAGTCGATACGCATGCTGGATATAGGCGAGCCGGGATTAACCTGCGGAAGCGTGTACAATTCAGGGATGAAAAGGAATGAGCTTGAGATCGCGCTTAAGGAAAAGCGCCCGTACTGGTTCCTTTACGCAGCCAAGTGGTTCAAGGAGGGATACCCGCTTGAAGAGCTCTTTGAGATACTCCATGTGGATCGCTTCTTTCTTGGCAAGATAAAGAACATTGTTGAAGCGTATGAAGAGTATATGAAAGAGGATGACCCAGGAATGGAGAAGTACACTGCGATGAAGAAGCTTGGCTTTTCCGATCATCAGCTAGGAAACAGGAGGGGGCACACTGAGCCGTTCTTAAAGCAGATAGACACACTGGCAGGAGAATGGCCAGCTAGGACCAATTACCTCTACGCTACGTATAATGGCTCTGCAGACGACAAGAAAAGTGCGGAAAATGGAAATCGTCTGCTTGTCATCGGCGCAGGATGCTTCAGGATTGGCGTCAGCGTTGAATTTGACTGGAGCGCCATCTCTCTGGTAGAGAGCGCAAGGAAGCATTTTGATTCGATAGCGCTGATGAACTGCAACCCTGAGACCGTCTCCACTGACTGGGACTCTGCCTCAGAGCTCTATTTCGAGGAGCTCAGCAGTGAGAGCATACTCAGCATTTATAGGAAAATGAGGTTCAGCAGGATAGCGATTTTCGCATCAGGCCAGATAGGGAATAATATAGCTGAAGAGCTGGAAAACGGCGGTGCGAAGCTGTTCGGAAGCAGCGCTAAGAGCATCGGAGGCGCTGAAGACAGGGATAGATTTGCAACCATCGTTGACAGGCTCGGAATAAAGCAGCCCAGATGGACAAGCGCCAAATCCATCTCTGAGATCAAAAAGTTCATAGACGAGGTTGGCTTTCCAGTCCTGATAAGGCCAAGCTATATACTCAGCGGGGCTGCAATGAAGGTAGCCAACAACGCAGAGGAATTTGAGAGGTTCATGGAGAGAGCTGCGGTTGTCTCACGCAGGTATCCAGTAGTGATATCCAAATATTTCGATTCTAGCGTAGAAGCCGAGATGGACTGCGCAAGCGATGGAAAGAATGTAATAGGAGTCAGCATGCAGCATATCGAAGAGGCAGGGGTGCACAGCGGAGATTCTACAATAATAACCCCTTTCTTCCATGAAAAAGGCGTGAAGAAGAAGATGAATGAAGCTGCGCTCTCTCTCGCGCGCGAAATGGAGATTAGAGGCCCTTTCAATATACAGTTTCTGATTAAAGATGGCGACCCTTATATAATAGAACTGAACCTTAGAGCCAGCAGGTCAATGCCATTCAGCTCGAAGTCAGTAGGAATAAACATGGTTGATTATGGAGTGAAGGGCATTACCGGAAGATTTGATTGGAGCGAATTTTATGAACCTGATCATAAATCCTACGCAGCAAAATCAGCGCAATTTTCATGGAGCCAGATAAAGGGCGCGTACCCTCTTCTTGGGCCTGAGATGAGAAGCACAGGGGAAGCAGCGTCGATGGGAACCAGCCTGAATGATGCATTGCTTAAGAGCTGGCTCTCGATAAATCCGAACAGGATTCCCGAGAAGGCAATCCTGCTTTATGGAAGTCCAGGAAGAAAGGATGTGGAAGATTGCGCGAGGAGCCTCTCGGATTTCGATCTGCTGACCTTGAAAGGCGCTGAAGCAAGCAATGTAGAAGTAAAGTCCGCTGAAGAGGCGATTGAAGCTATGAGAGAAGGAGAAGTGGGCATGCTCGTTACTCAGGATGACATGCGAAGCACCGATTATTCTGTAAGGAGAACCGCTGCCGACCTGAATATACCTATGGTGCTCAACTTTAGACTTGCACAGACGCTTGCGGCTGCATTCAAAGACAGGCATATTAGCGTAAAGGAATTGAGGGAATACTGGTAATAGTACTTTATTCCTTTGAGATGCTTTGCAATAGGCGCTTTTTTACTTCAAGCGCAAATGTTGGTCTTGAAACTGCCGCTGCGGCAGATTCGACTGCATCTGCGCCCATGCTGAGTCTTTCCAGGACATCTCCAGGAGTAACTACGCCGCCAACACTGAAGATCTTGAAATTATAACCTGTCTCCTTTCTTACCTTGAGCAACTGCCTGAGCGCGTCTTTTGCATATGGTTTTAGTGGCTTGTAAGAAATGCCTGCCTTCTGCCTGTTGCTTCCGAACGCATATGATCCGTCCCTGTTCCTCACTACCGCTGGCTTTGAGTTTATAGCGACAATGCCGCCCCTGCCGCTCAGAAGCGGAGCGACTACAAGGGCAAACGTTTCAAGGTTTTCCCTATACCCTATCTTGACAAGTATTGGTATGCCTAGCTTGCGGGTAAGCTCCTTTAATATCTCTCCGGTAAATGCAGCATCGTCCTGTATATCCTTTGAGTTTCCTGCCATCTCGTTTGGACAGGAGATATTGATTTCGTATGCATCTGCGCCTATCTTTTCTGCTTTTTTGCCTATCTCCACATATTGCCCTATTATCTCATCATGGGATTTGGCCTGGGTTATTACCCCGCTTATAATAAGCGGCACAGTGCGGTTCTCTCCTTTGAAAGCGGCAAGTTCAGGTTCCCAGATCTGCGGACCTAGACAATGCATCCCGAATGAATTGGCCATCATTTCCGTAGGCTTGCTGCTTGTCACAAATCCTTTCTCAAAGCTGCCTTTGCTGAGATAAAACGAATGCGGCATTGGATTTGCCTCCCATCTCCTATCCCTTACTGTCTTCTGAGTCAGGAAGCCGTAGCCGAGCTCTTTGTATATGCTAAGAAATCTTCCGCCATAGGCTGCCCCAGATGCAATGCCAAAGGGCATCGACGCCTTGAAATTAGGAAAAATATTTTTGCCTAGCAATAATCCCGTGGGATCCAGACGGGCTATCTCTTTTTTTAGCTTATTGATCGTTGCGTACTCAGTGCGGGTCAGCATTCGCGGACCACGCCTGTAATTCTCAAAAAAGTGTATTTTGTTGTTATATAAAGGCGCCAGCCTCGAAATTGCCATTTCTTACCCTGGATTTTATACTTTATTAATAGGTTGCTATTTATTGCTTTCGCAACCAGCGCATAAAATAAACGATTGCGGCCAGCAACGGCTTATTATAATATTTATTGCTCTTGCTGGGCCGCATCTGGCTGCTTCACCTTCTATTCAGCTCCTCTTCCCAGAGAACATTTCCACCACCACTTCATTATAATGGCCTTTCTGTATTTAAAGATTGGCAGGTCTCTTTGAATAGCGGAACTTCCAGAAGTCCAGCTCAGAATATAAGATAGGCTGTTTGGATGCAGTAGTTTAAAGCTTATTCCAACAATTACAGCAACTTTATCTATGCACCATGGCATCATGAATCGGAAAAATACTGAAGCCGTAGAAGCAGGTGAACCCTGCAGAATTTGGATGAATAGCCTCCGGCGAGGATTGAACTCGCGACCTCGTCCTTACCAAGGACGCGCTCTACCACTGAGCTACAGAGGCTTATACACTACATATATTGGAATATATTTAAGTATCTCTGCTTCCCCTTAATTTGCCATCTTTAGAGCGTATGTGCAGAATGCGCCATTACGGATGCGTGCTGAGGCCGCTCAGGAATTGTATGTTTGTTAGGATTCAGTATCGCCTTAAGTGGATATATGCTTGCGAAGATCAGAAGCGCAGCAGTTATATAGAAAAGAGTGAATCCTTCTACAAGAATTACACCTGCGAAGATTGCACCGGACAGGTAACCGACCCATCCTATACCATTATATATGCCAAGGGCATTTCCCCTGCCCCTATCGCCTATGGACTTGAAGAGTATGGAATATGATGAAGTGTAATATATAGGATAGGAGAAGCCTGCAAAGAGCGCATATAGGAATATGTTTGCTGCAAAGAACCAGACGCCTATGATTAGGAAGCTCATGCCTATCATTACATAAGAAATGCCCCGCACTGCAATCATGCTTGCCATTGTATATTCAAGCCGGTCTTTGTTTAGCATCCTATGTACATAGTAAAAAAGGGCTGTCTGGATGATCATGGCTAACAGTATTACCATGAATACACCTGATTCTGCGACCCCGTGTACATTAAGTGAGGCAGGATACTCTGCGTTGACCATGCTCATGCCGATATTGAATATGAGCCAGGATATGCAGAGAAGCGCGAACGTACTGTGCATGCGTTTTGACAAATGCAGATTTCTTACTATCCCGAGCACCTTCTTAGGCTCTGGAAGCCTGACAAACCTTAACGGATATGAAAGCAGGGAGAAGATGTTGACAAGATGCTTTCCCACCTCCTCCTCCTTCTTTACCGAGATATTGGGCTCTATTATAACAAAATATGCGAAGACCGTTGAAACTAGGGATGAGATTCCGAACAGAAGTATGATTACCTTGAGAGAGGAGAAGCCAGCCACTATAGCAGCTATAATAAGGCCAATTACCATGCCTATCCCTGAAACAGTCTGCAGGCTGGAGAAGTTCTTTGACCAGTTTTCCCGCCTGTCCGTCTCCATTACCAGCAAATTGTAAGCAGTTGGATTCGCCTGCTGGAAGAGCCCTATGCCTGAATAAAGCAGGATGAGCTCTAGGACATTGCTTGAGAAGTACATCAAGAAGAGAAGCGCAGTTACCCCGATATAAGATATAAGTATGAATTGCTTCCGCTTACCGGCCATGTCGGTCAAACGACCCCAGAAGAAGGAAAAGAGCGTGGAAACTGCATTGAAGGCTGTTGCTGTAAGCGCAACATCGACTAGGTTGCCTCCCAAGGCAAGCACATAAAGAGGTACAAGCGTAGCTAAAGGGGCGTATGCAAGGTTCGCAGGAATCGTTGCAAGCATCCATCTAGTATAGCTAGTCAGGGCTAGCAGTTTAGGATTTTTATGCATGCGGGGTCTCTTGTTTTAGGATTATGAGATAAAGACAATTAATACTCTCTAGCAAACATTATAAATATTGCGCGGAAGGCAGAATAGCGGAATAACAGCGCATTGATCATCTCCGCATGGCGCTTACCGCACCTGGCCATGGTCTTTTGACTATCAGTAACTCTATCCTGTCAACATTTGAAAGGCCAAGAAGCTTCGTTGGTGCATCTGCTGCTTTAACGCCGCCCGAAATTATGCTATCTGCCAATCTGTTTGCTATGACAGAATATTCCACATCAGATGCATTTCGTGAATTGAGTTTTTCTATATCTTGCGCAAATTTCCTGAAAGCAGGCTCTCCACGCACCCTCCACATCTCGGTCCACGGCTTTAATGCAGACTGCAGGCTTTCAATTCCAGTGTTGTCGTTTTCAGCGGCAAGGCCGTTAGCCTCGCAGAAGCCATTGAGACCAAGCTCATATCTTATCTCTTTAACACTAGGCATCCTGCCGTAGAGCATGCTGAAATCTGTTACGGCTATAACTGTCCGGAGCATGCTCCGGGCCCTGTTCTTGTACCACCAGTCCGGGGGTGCGCGGGATAAGATCCCAAATGACTCTACTTTTCCGGAGCGTAAGCTATCCTGAAACTGCGAAGGTATAGACACCATCTGCGATGCCGGATGGCCGTCAGACATCTTGCCTCCGGCATTCACTGCCCATTCCTTGAAACCCATCGCTTCGTATAGGCTTTCTATAGGGTATCCTCTCCCACCACGCCGCAACATCTGTTTGGACATGTCTGCTAGCAATGGATCTACATGATTAAATTCGATAGCATTTGGTAGCCTGTTGTTGCTTTTTACAAAATTGAGTACTTTTTCCCTTGCCTGATGCCATTTTACGCTTAGATTTGGCCCAAGAGACAGCCGTATATATTCAGTGATCGGCTTTGGTTTACATACTACCAGCCACCTTACTGTCTCCTCTTCTGTGATAGGATGCCTTCTAATAGCAGAGGCATCTGGATTTTTACCATTGCCTGTTCGATATGATGTCTTGTCTGCGACTTTTACCTCCATTGGAATCTACCGCTGCATCTGCTTAATTCAATTTCTTTATCTTAAGTTTGATTCTTAAGGCTTTCGGAAAAACTGGTTTTGTTGAAAAAGCCAAATTTTGTTTATAAAGCCGGACTTAATCAACAAAGCCAGTGGAGATGTTAAGTTTAAATATGAGGAAATAAACAGGTAATACTGATTAACATGACAACGAACGTTAGAAGCAGACGTACTGCTCCCGAAGTGGAGGTGTTCAATAATCGGAATGGAGATGGGCTCCTGATCAACAAGGAAGTGATGGAAAGGCTTGCAGATAAGGCATTCAGAAGGTTCAATGGAACCGATTCTACAAGCAAGGTCTGGTTCCCCTACCAATGGAATATGTCAGTGCAGGAATCAAGGAAGGAGTTCACAAAGCTCGTAGCCGCAGTACTTGCAAGTTCAGAAGGGAGAGTAGTAACTGCGACGGTAAAAGGAGAACCTGCAGGATTCAGCATTGTCACTGGAATGAGCATATTCACAGAATCCATCAGAGCGATGAAAGAAGGGAAGCTCGAGAAGGTAGAGGATTATACTGACGTGGTAAGGCAGCTCAAGACTTACGAAAAGATAGCTGATAAATTTAATACCCTTCTAATAAATTTCGGCTACTTTGCAGATATCGCTGTAGCAAAGAAACTTGAGGGTAAAGGAGTAGGCAAAGTCCTGGTAAGAACCTCTATAGAGGAAGTAACAGGGTTAGGAAAAGATGCAGCAATGGCATGGACCGTAAACCCAGTAATGGGTCACCTCCTTAAAACGTTTGGCGCCGTGAAGGTGCCCGGCATCGGCAGGACAGGAAGAGGCATAGATTTTGCTGTGCAGGAAAGTACCGGACTGATAGTGCCTACCGTCTCGGCACCGGAAGAAGGATTCGGCAAGGTTAATGCAAAGCACTATGTTTTAACTGAACTGCAGAGAGCCAAGTAGGAAGAGCGGTTCTCTGCGGCCCGGGTTGAGCTATCTAAGTGAGCTTGTGTTTAGGCACAAAAAAGTTGCAGGAGTGGATCGTGCCGAATTACGCTTGGTTGATTCTGCAGAAACGACCGTAAAGAGAAATGCATTTAAAACGGTTTCAAGGCGTTACGAAGAGATCAAGGGTGACCCCAAGGCAAGGCTTTCCGTTGTCATGGCGGAGTTCCTTGCAATACCTGGTGCAATAACCGCATCGATTGTCACAAAAGATCCGAACATATCTGGAGGAGTTGCCACGGCAATTACCGGCCTGCTTGTTTATCCGCCGATGACCCATAAAATATTATCTACTAAGCAGGGCATTGGTCCGTCAATACCAGCATATGGCGCAGATACCATCGTAACTTCTACTTTTACCGTGGTTGGTTTCGATACGCATTCGCTTCCATTGATTCTTGCAGATCTGGGTTGCATTGTTTTTTCGGCTCCCGGAATCCCATTGGTATTCAGCCAGCAGCTGCATGCTGCAAAAGAGAAAAGGGAGGCCTTGAAGGCAGTACAACCCATAGAAGCCAGTAGGTTCAAAAGATTAGCATCGGATCCTGTTGTCAGATTCTACGCGGCTTCGATGACCCCGTTTGCGATAGCAGCCGGAGCAATTGCAGGATCAATAGTTGCGCGTGCTCCATCGGACATCCCTGGAGCGATAGGAACCATCGCAGCACCATTCGTCTACTTAGCGCAGAGCAGGAGATCCGCAAAGTTAATGAAAACTGGGGGTCTGGAGGCTGCAACAAGCGGCATCTCTCCGGCAGCATATTCATTGGATGCGTCAGCACAAAGCAATTGGCTTGCATATGCCGCAATGAAGAACATTCCTACGCTAGTCACCGTCCAAGTGGCTATAATGGCAGGGTGGGCTTATCCATTCAGCCTAGCAATGAAGAAGATGGTAAGGGACGTAAAAGGCAAGGTCACCCACAAAGAGGGAGTGCAGTAGCTCAACGGCTTCTTACCCATTTTAATTAGCTTTTTATCATGCATGCTAAAGTTTGTTCTCAAAAGTGCTTCGGCTTCAGGCGACAGAATAAGGCCGATTCATTTTTGTTGATAAAGTAATAAAAATGTTGATAAAACTAGACTTAATCAACAAAACCGGAAAAACTGCATCCAGATAAAGTTTTAAGTTATTATCCTTTGCCAGTTTGACCGATTATTATGTGCAGGGGGTGAGATTTGAACTCACGAAGGCGCTAAGCCACAGGATCTTAAGTCCTGCGCATTTTCCGTGGCTTAAGAAGCCATTCCAGGCTCTGCCACCCCTGCATGGATCTCTATCTGCTTATGCGTACATGGAAGGGCCTGCGCTCTCTTCTGCGTTTGTATAATTCTGATGCGAAGTCTTTACCTTCTTCAGTATGTCCCTTATCTTTGCCTCGACCTCCTTGGCTTCCTTGTCCAGCTCGCTTAAATCTATGTTTGTATCGAAGAGCTTATTCACTCCGGTTATCGCGAGTTCCGCATATCTAGGATCCATTATGGATGGGTTTACTTCGACCAGTATCTCCAGCGAAGGTATATTATATTCCTGCGATTTCACTATAAGCGATGCGCTTACCCCTGCTACGACACCTTCGGTTATGGGCTTGATTCCTTTTGCCTGAGCCTTCTTCAGTATGTCAGGGTTCGAGGACGCCACATACACCGTATCTGACAGCTTCTGGGCAGGCATGCCCCCCACAGAAATTATCTTGGCTATGCCATATTTCCTTGCAAAAGCAAGAACTTCATCTGCAAGCGGATTTACCAGTTGCGAAGGTATGGTGAATTCGGAAAGGAATATTATCAGTTTTGTCTTCTCGCTTTTGTATATTCTTGCGGGAGACATGGGCTTTGAATTGTGTATGGCAGCTATCGGCGGAAACTGCTCGCTCTCTATTTTGCCTATGTATTCCATTCCCAGTTTCTCTATAATGTAGCTGCTTGCCATAGGGCCTACTAAGCCCGCTCCTGGAAAACCCTCTATGAGCGTATAGCCTTTTAGTGCCTGCTCCTTGAAAAGCTTTATCTCTATCATATTATCACTTATCTTATTGCAATCGAAGCCTTTAATAAGCTGATTTGTCAGCAAGGCATTCAGACAGACATTTTCCTGACGTAAATCACGAATATTTATGCAGAATATATATTATGACTTAATGTAAAGACTACCTTCGAGGAAATTGTCTCCTATATTTTAATGTCGATGCTTCGAGAATAACTATAAAAAGATATCGGTCGTAGTATTACCGGTGAATCGATGGCAGAAAGAGTAACAAAAGAAAGAGTAGACAGAGAAGACGGCTATCTTTATTTCTTAGGTAAGGATGGCTACGTATGGAAAACGCCCATGAAGAACAATCCGAGAGGCAGGAAGGCTAAAGTAGGCCAGGAGAGAGTCTCTAGGCAGGAAGGATTCCTTTACTTCATAGACAAGAGTGGCTATGTCGCAAGGACAAAGATGAACAGGAAGGGCAGAATAAGCAGGAAACGAAGGTAAATCCTAAAACAATTTTTGCTTTTTTTATTTTAATTTTGTATTTATTTCTTTTTGCTTTTTTTATTGTTTTAATCCGTTATAGCGTGCATGCTGGAGAGTGGTTTTATTTCAAGGAATAAAAGGATACGTAAGGCATATATTGAGGAAAAGGCGACGCAGCACAGAACTGAACCTGTTCCGGCAGATAAGAAAAAGAAAAACCTGCCGTATAGGGTCGGCTTTGCCCTTATTGTCTTAGGTGCTGCATTTTTAATAATAGGATCTCTCGCGGTTTTTTACAACTTAAATTCCTTTGTTGCTAAAGCGGTTCCTGATACAATAAATGTTATAGGTGCAAACGCCTTCAATGCAAGGCTTAAGCTTTACAATATTACCGAAACACAGTATCAGAGCGAAGTTGGTTCGTTCCTGGCCTTTGAAGGTGGCATAAATCTGATTTTTGGACTTCTGGCTGTTGCGGCAGCTTATATGTTTTTCGTAAGGAAAAGCACCACCAAGACCGGGAAGACTATCTGGATAGTAGTAAGCATCTTTACCGGGATACTAAGCATTTTACTTAATGGTTTGGATGTAGGACTGGCCGGCCCGCTGTTCATATTAGCAGGAGGCATCCTGGCTTTAGTAGGCTTTACAAGGCAGGAAAAAACTGGTGGCAGTTGAACCTTTCACTTGACTCGTAACAAGCCATGGTTGCGGAAATTCCGGCTGCTTTTAGCTTGGAAATTGAGAAAAGAGTAGAACACAGGGGAACGCGCCTGAACTCAGAAAGTTTCGATTCTTGGCCAGTCCACATCTGATGGCTTGGTCTGTGAGAACATTTCCGAAGTATCGGCTACATCTGCCCTTGTCAAGGACATCACACCCATATTTACCAATGCCAGTATGCTCGTTGCGAGCAGATATGTAGTATATGTATATAGGTACTCATAGCTAAGCAGTACAAATGCAACGACCGCTACTATCGCAGAGAACTTGAACGTCTTTGATGAAGGTCTGAGTATTATTAATGCTGAGACAAAATCAAGTACAACGATAGCCAGGTTGGCGCCAGAAGTATAATAGCTATAATTGTTGCTGAACAGGAACTGCTGGAAGCCGTTCTTCATTACATATGAGGTAAAGAATGAGAACTGTTGAAATGAGAAGTACAGGAGGATGCTTCCCGCAATTATCGACAGGACTGAAGAAACGTATACAAACTCATTATATTTCATCTTGAGCTGAATCGGCGATATCCTGCTTACAGTATCTATATCCTCAAGGCAGTACTCTGCGCCATTATATTCTATCAGGTCAGAGTAGCAGAACGGCCTTTTGCAGTAGTTGCATATTGAATATGCCGGGCGCCATGGGTGCGTAGAACAGGATTTGCCCTTTGCCAGCGCCATGTTTTGTCTGGCATTCTTTGTAGCAGAGATGCTCTTTTTCTCGCTTATTTCAGGAGCGTAATACTCACTTGCCACATTTTCCGGTGCAACGTTTGGCGGTACGTTAGGAACAGGCACTTCTTGAACAGGTTCAGGCTGTTTGAGCACCGGCTGCTGTACCTGTTTCGCATGCTGCATTGCCTTCTGCTGTGGTATGGGCTTTGGCTGCTGCAAGATCAGTGTGCTTGGCAGTGATTCTGATGTAGTAATAATCTCGTGGGATGCAGGATGCGCCTGCTCTTCCTGCAATGACGATGTCTGCACCGGCTTCCTTTTTTTGCTAAATGCGCCGGAGAGTGAGGCTAGAAAACCCTTTTTCTTCGCTTTAGCAGCATTCTGCTGTACGGTTTGAGCCCCCAGGGCAGTGCTAGGTACAGCAGACCCAATATCAGATCCTTTGTCAGTAACGCTCCCCTTATTGCTTACATAGCCTCTTTTCTTGAAAATTAGGAGGCCATTTGGGTCTACGCTCAAAAAACCACTTCTTTTCTCTAGAACTTTTTATTGCTATTAGAGAATCTCATGGCTTCCTCCTTCTTCTTCTCGAATATGCCCCTGTGCTTTGCGCAACTTATGCAATAGTAGATCTTTCTCTTTGACATGAACCGCACGTTATTTCCGCCCATGTTCGGGTCTGTGCCGAAACGTATGGTCTTTTCATATGCTACTGCCTTATTTCTAGGCATTGATCTACCGCAGTTGTCGCAAGTTACCAGTGGTTCTCGTCCTCTCAGCACCAACACCTCTTTTACTTATTACCTTTACTTATAAAGATTAATAGACTTATGTCTTTCGCAAGGCTGCCATCAGCTGACGTTAATCAGCGTTGCTGCAAACGCTCTTTGGCTGATTTGATGACTGTTTGTGCAGTTTTAGGCCAATAGAAATATTTAAATATCTATCTAGCCATAATAATATTGCTCATTTTAGAAAGATTTAAAAATTTAATTATAGAAAAGCCCGAAGCTAGCATGCTGAAGGCAGAGCAGATGGCATTTAAGTGGTTATAATGGAGAAAACTACGAAAAAATCAAAATCAAAGCAAATAAGCAAGGTTAGGGATAGCGAGACCGAGGAAGTCTTTGATGATGCACCGCAGGCGAAGCAGCCCGTAGCTGTGAGGGCAGTGCAAGCGCCGCAAGGCGGTGCAGAGATAAAGAAGTGCCCAAGCTGCGGCAGTTTAGACGTTATCTTCGACAATGAACGAGGAGAGTATATCTGCAACAACTGCGGCTTGGTAATAGAGGAGAATGTTACCGATGTAGGGCCGGAGTGGCGCGCATTTGACTCTGACCAGAGGAACGCAAGGGCGAGGACAGGCGCTCCGATAAAGTACATGAAGCCCAACAAAGGGCTGGTCACTGAGATAGACATGTATAATAAGGACATACGTGGCACCAAGCTGCCTTCTAAGAGACAGGCACAGCTCTACAGAATGAGGAAGTGGCACAAGAGGGCAAGCATAGCGAGCTCAAGCGAGAGGAACTACCTGGTGGCGCTGCCTGAACTCAACAGGGTAGCAAGCTACCTGGGCCTGCCGGACAATATACGCGAGCAGACCGCACTTCTTTACAGGCAGTGCGTGAAGAATAATCTTATAAGGGGAAGGCCTATAGAAACAGTAGTAAATGCAGCGCTATATGCAACATGCAGGAGCGCAGGAATGCCCAGGACCCTTGATGAGATCTCCCAAATCTCAAATGTCTCGAAAAAAGAGATAGGCCGCACATACCGCATAATAGCGCATGAACTTAATCTTAAGATACCGCTGACGGATCCTTCAAGCTACGTGCCAAGGTACGTTGCTGCGCTGAAGCTGAGCGGCGAAGCACAGGAGAAGGCCATGTTACTGCTTAAGCAGGCGATGAAGAAAGGCCTGATAAGCGGAAGAAGCCCTACAGGCGTGTCTGCAGCAGCAGTTTATATAGCAGGCGCACTGGTTGGCGAGAGGAGAACCCAGAAGGAAGTGGCTGACGTGGCAGGAGTAACAGAAGTTACCATAAGAAACAGGTACAGGGAGCTCAAGCAGGAGCTCAGCATAGATGTGAACCTTTAAGTGGTCTGATGCGCATTGAAGCGGCCCTTGTGGCCGTTTCCTTTCTTTTATTTTCAGGCTTAGCTTTTGCACAGCATCCCACCGGCATAAGCACTTCAGGCTACAATGCCTTGCAGGCCAGGGAATATGTTGCCAATGCAACGGCATATGTGAAGAGCGTGAACGAGAGTGCCTACCTCATTTTCTACCCTAATTTGACCACAGCGTATTCCTACCTTTCTAAGGCCGGGAGTTATAGCAACTCATCGCCTTCTACTGCAGTTTCTTTTGCATACAAGGCTAGGCAATCTGCAAGGAATGCGTACCAGAACATACAGGTTTACAAAACCGACTCTCTCGCAGTTGTAACGGCATTTACCATTGCTACGGCCCTGGTCTTATATATGTATATGAAGCGCATTGATAGAAAGAAGAGAAAAGCTTAGCACCGCAGGGTAATCTTATGATAAATAAAGAGGGCGTACTTGAAGCCCATAAACGCAATGGAGGCAAGGTAGGTACGATAGGCAAAGTTGCGATTTCAGGCATGGATGACCTGTCAGTCTATTATACGCCTGGCGTTGCTTACGTCTGCGAGGCCATAAAGGCAGACAAAATGCTTGCTTATGAATACACCAGCAAGTCGAACACCGTAGCAATTGTTTCTGATGGCACTAGAATCCTTGGCCTGGGAGATATAGGTCCTGAAGCCGGCATGCCGGTGATGGAGGGCAAGGCATTGCTTTTCAAGAAATACGGTGGCGTTGACGCCGTGCCTCTCTGTCTGGACACAAAGGATGAGAATGAAATAATTAAAGTGGTAAAGGCAATAGGGCCCAGCTTCGGCGCCATTAACATAGAAGATATAGAATCGCCGAAGTGTTTCAGGATCGTGGATCGCCTGAGCAGGGAGCTCAGCATACCCGTATTCCACGATGACCAGCAGGGCACTGCCGTAGTGGTGCTTGGGGCGCTAGTCAATGCATTGAAGCTTGTCGGGAAAGATAAAAAAGCGAGGATAGTGGTAAACGGCGCGGGTGCCGCAGGACTGGGCATCATACGACTGCTGAGCTTTGCAGGTTACAAAAACTTGTATTCGCTTGACAGGAATGGCATAATATACAAAGGCAGGGAGGATCTTAACGATTTCAAAAAGGAGATAGCGCTAAAGACAAACAGCGAAGGGCTTTCTGGAGGGATAGAAGAGGCGGTAAAAGGCTCGGATGTGCTTATAAGTGCATCCAAGAAGGGCGCGTTTGGAAAGGAGATAATAGGCTTGATGGCCGAGAAGCCTATAACATTTATGCTGGCGAACCCCGAACCCGAGATAAGTTACCTAGAAGCTAGGGAAGGCGGTGCTTACATCGCAGCTACAGGAAGAAGCGATACCCCGAACCAGATAAATAACCTTGTCTCTTTTCCGGGCATAGTTAAGGGCATACTCGAAGTCAGGGCAAGTGGCGTCAACTACGAGATGCTTTATGCTGGCGCAATTGCCATCTCGAAGAGTGTGAGCGGCCGGCTGTCTCAGGAGAATATAGTGCCGAGTGTGCTTGACCCGAAGGCTGCTTCCAAGGTAGCCTCGAATGTGGCTGGCGCAGTTGCCGAAGCCGCAGTGAAAACCGGGCTGGCAAGCGTGAAGAGGACCAAGCAGGAAGTAAGCAAGGATACAAAACAGGCAATAAAGAACTACTCCAAGCTAGAGAAAAGGATACCGAACCTTTAGCTGCGCACGCAGGTAGATTTACTATAACTGCTAAGCAGTTGCACCGTTTGCGAAACATGTGACCAGCAGCTGCGTCTGAAATCATGAAAATTTGGAATTAAGCCTCTTTAGTATCTTGTACTTTTCGCCCTTCTCTATTCTTGCTGCATCTATTATGTGATTCATTGTTTCTATCAGCTCATCGTACCCTTTTCGGTTTATCTCGAATGGTATCTTGTCCTTTCCACCGACATTGTACGCAAACGTGACTGGATCGCGATATGCAAGCTCCTTTCCGTAAATAAGGCTGGAAACGAAGGCAAGGGAGCGGATTGTGGCTCTACCCACCCCTTTTATCAGAAGAAGGTCTCTGTAATCCTTAGGGTCCAGCTCTTCGGCCTTCTTTATAACCTCAAGCCCCCTCCTGCCTACATCCACTTTTGCAACTATCCCATGCCTCTCCGGATAGCTGATCTTTTTCACTATTTTATCATAATCTTTCAGCGCTTCTATGCTCGCCTTTTTTACCCATCCATTCTGGGAATATGTAAGATCCATGGAATTTACATGGAGTTCTGAAGAAACGCTTGTATGCGGTTCATTGGTTATGTCGGAGGCGTTTACTGATCCGCTGAACCATTGGAAGCGTATGGCTTTGTTTCCCTCCCGCGGCATGGCCTGCTGCACTACGGACCACTTCTTGTCGCTGGAGAAAATAAATGAATGATGGTATATGCCTATGTTATCGTATATCATAGACGAATCTATCTTGGCAGCGAGGCGGCTGCATTCAGCAAACCTTTCATCCTCTCCCGGGATTGACAGTACATCAGTGCCTGCCTTTATCTCTTCTGGCGTCTTAAGCCCGGCTTTTCCCTTTCCTCCGGCTATGTATATCGAGCCTGTTGAATTAAGTGCTTCTTTCAGTGCGCCCATGGTCACTGTCGTAGTGCCGCTGCTGTGCCAGTCATATCCAATCGCGCAGGCAAGCGCCTGAAACCAGTTGCTGTCGCTTAGCCGTGCAACAAGCTCGCCAGGGCCATATTCATCAATTATTACTGTGCATATTGCATTGCCAAGCTTTACCATCCTTTGGAAAAGCCATCTGGGCGCTTTGCCTCCATGAAGAGGAAGTTCAGTTGCATAGTGCATGATAGTGACACCGTTTAGGGCTGAATGTGATTGCTCCGCCTGAATTTGCATGCTTCTTCCCAGCATAGCAAGAACCGCCCATTTATGCTTTACATCTCATTCTTGACGCCTCTTTTGGACAGGCTTTTCATATCCTGATTACATGAACCGCACATATTGGATTTATACGCATATGGATCCTGAATCTTGTTTATGCCTGTACCAATGATTCTTGCATGTTATATTCATATAGTGGTGAAGCATTGTATCCCAGATTCTGCAGTTCTCTAGCAAACCTGTGCGCCTCAGCGGCCCTTCCTCTTGTGTATATGACTTTTGGATTGCAGGCATCTATGTACTCTCTTGCCTGCTTGAAATCCGCATGGTCGCTTAATGCAAATTGCGCATCGACATCGAAGCGCATCGTCTTTGCAAACCCAGTAGCGACAGAAGTGAATATTCTTTTCTTGAGCCTGGATGAAAGGCTTGCACCAATTTTGTGCAAGCTCGAAGGGTCCGCAATTGCCATGAAGTTTCCTTTGATAAGCAGGTTGCGGTCTTCCCAATTATAATCTGTTGACGCATAATCCAGATCAACTCCGAATTTGCAATATACTTTATTTATCCGGCTTATTTTACTGCCAACGACAGGTACGACGCCTACCTCATTGGCGATCTTTATGAGTTCCTGGGATTTTCCAAGCGAGTATGCACCAAATAGGACTATGCCCTTTTCAAGCTTCGCTTCTATGAATTTTTGTATGCAGGCTATCACTTCGCTGCGATCATCAAACACAACATCTTTTTCAGGATATGTGGAATCGATAATGAGCGTATCTGCCTGCTTTAGCTCTATTTTCTCAGCAGCATAGGAATCCTGCATCTGATAATCGCCGCTGTAGAGTATTGTGCCTCCTTCAATAGCACCGTATAGCTGCCTTGAGCCTAGCACATGCCCTGCATTTAGAAGCTTTATCCCATCCAAGCTCTCGGCTGCATTTATGGTCTTGCTGCACCTTGCTTCGACAAGCTCCTTTGTAGGCTGGCTTAAGATGCATGGCTTTCCTTTCCTTATGCCGGACATGTGGTCATAATGGGCATGTGATACAAAGCTATACTCTGTTTCAGGATCGTGCTTGTCCAGAGCTATGCTATAATTGCTAAACCTTAATCCCATAATGTCGCCCTGATAGCAACTTCTACAATATAAAAGTTTATATACATCTAATGCGTTATTTATTATCAAATTACACGGTGGATGCTTTGGCTGAAAAACTCATTATAATCGGCGCAGGTCCGGCAGGCCTTTCTGCTGCCATATACGCATCTAGAGAGGGATTCGAACCATTAGTGGTAGGAGGGATGGGCGGAGGGCAGCTTGAGCTAACTAGCATAGTTGAGAACTACCCGGGCTTTCCTGAAGGGATAGACGGCCCAAAGCTCATAAGCGATCTGAAAAGGCAGGCTGAGCGCTTCGGCGCCAGATTCGTATATGAATTCGTAAATAAGGTGGATTTCAACACAAAGCCTTACAAGATATTCACAGATGGAAATGCATATGAGGCTGATGCAGTTATAGTAGCTACCGGTGCGGATGCGAAATGGCTGGGTATTGAATCAGAGAAAAGATTCCGCGGGAAGGGCGTCTCAAGCTGCGCCACATGCGACGGCGCATTTTTTAAGGGGGCGGATGTAATAGTGGTTGGAGGCGGGGATACGGCAATGGAAGATTCTCTTTTCCTGACCAGATTTGCCAAGAGCGTGACAGTTGTGCACCGGAAGGATGAGTTTAGAGCCAGCAGGATAATGCAGGAAAAGGTCCTCCACAATGATAAGATAAACGTTATATGGAACAGTACAGTAGAAGAGATAAAAGGGGATGCCAGAGTCAATGGGGTTGTATTGAAGGACGTTTTGACCGGTCAGACGCAGAAACTGAAAATTGATGGTGTTTTCATAGCCATAGGATACACGCCAAACACAAAACCATTCGTAGGAAGTCTGCCGCTTGACAAACAGGGTTACATTATAACTAAGGATGAGGTACTTGTAGATGGGAAGGATGGCATTTTCATAGCCGGTGATGTCGCCGATCACTATTATAGACAGGCAGCAACGGCTAGCGGAAGCGGGGTTAAATGCGCCCTCCGGGCAAGGGAATACTTATCAAATCTTTATTATGAAGAAAAAGGAGGGAAGTGACAGTAGCAATTCAGCACATTAGTCTGCTATTCCTGTTTCTCTGCCTGAAATCGCATCAATAGTGAAGATACGCACTTTGCCACCTCCCCTGAGGGTTATTTTATACAGGGGCAGCGAAACCGGCTCGATGCTTATTATCGATGATCCAGGGTATAAGTTTGATATGAACTTTTTGACATCCTGCTCTTTTGGCTGATTGCCTATTATCTGTTGTTTGGATACCTTCTTCTCTTCAAGCAAGGGTTTTTCTCTGATTAAATATCTTCTGTAATCATATGAAACCACGTTATCCTTGATTTCGGTGATGAAGCCTTTGCTCTCCAGCCCGATTATGGCTTTATCAAATGCCTCGTCATCTAGCTTTGACTGCTTTTGTGCTTTTCTTATGTTGGCTTTCCCTCGTGCTGCAATAACATATAATAACCTGGCCTCGTTCTCATTTAGCCGTGCATTGCTCTTAAATTTAGGTCTGATGAGTTCAAGTTTTTTATTTACGTTAAGGATACATCCGCTGCTGTTGATTAATACACCGTATTCTTTATACTCATTGCGTCTTCCAGTCCCAATCCTGATAGAGCATAATGCCATCTGCAGATACCTGCTCTCTATTGAATCCAAAGACTCTGCTTCCCCTCCGAATAAAACGAACCTCTTTTTCAGCATCTTTCTGGCGAATGATTCTGCATCCTGCTGTGAAACTTTTGGGAATATCGCATTGACTTTGGTGCTGGCTCCTATTTCTTTAGGCGTTCTTGGCAGAGTAGGCACTTTATTTTTTTTCTCGAGCTGCTCTACTATGGTACTCATCATTTCACTTGGAGCTTTGTATGTGCCTACCAACGGAGTCGAGCCGATGTGTTTGACTAATCTGCTTTTAACAGAAAAAACGCCTTGGTAATCTATGCCAAATGGTATGAACTCCCCTACTTTAAGGTTTACCAGTTTATTGAGTTCCTGCTTGTTTTCAAATAGTATGTCTACAGCTTTTACATCGTTATTTATGGTAAGTTTACCTATAAAGCCATAGGAGCACTGGGCAAGAACATTCTTGCTTATATTAGCAGGCCTTTGAGTGGCCACAATAAGGCCTATCCCTCTCTTCCTGCCCCTCACGCTTATCTCTTCAAGCATATTCCTGGATTTATGCACAACCTGAGGCGCAAGCTTGTCCGCCTCTTCAACTATAACAAGATATGGCCTCCTTACCGCGCTTTCTAATTCATACAGTGAATTCAATGCCCTGTCTACCAGATCTTCTTTATCCAAAGCGTCAGATATGTCTAAGACTACAGGGATGTCATTTTGAATGCTTGATGAGAAGAGTTTAGCAAAATCTATATCGGTTTTTATATCGCCAGTAGTTCCTACAACCAACACTTCAAACATGCTCTTGAGAGAGGAATATTCTCCCTCGGTATCTATAATGCAGAATGGCGCATGGAGCCGGCAGAGCTCTTCTGCTATAACTCCTATAAGGAACGACTTTCCTGAACCGCTTTGTCCTATCACGCACCCCCTCCCGGTCATAACAGACTGCAGATCCACATTTACATCTGTTCCGATGTTAAGTTGCATGTATCCTACTAAGAGTCAAACATCTTTAAGCGTTACTCGGCGCTTTTATGATGCGGATGCCTCAAAAACGCAAGCTTTAAATATTTATTTAAGTATATAATCTTTTACTAAAGTAAATAGTTGGTAATATGAGTATAAACATATCTACTGGAAATCGGCAGCTTTATGCGTTTGCCCTATCTTTAGGATTAGTCGCCCTAAACGTCATAAACACGCTTAATTATATACAGAGGGTGCTGGTAAATGTTGGGCCTGTACTGAGCGCAGTACTTTTTATTCTGGCCGGAGTCTTTTATGCTGTAGGGCAATTATTTCCTTCGACCAAAAGGGCTAATTTCCACAGTGCTGCTATAGATATAATAGTTGGAGCGATAGTGGTTGCAGTATTATCTGTAGCATCGACAAGCCTAGCTGTCGCTTCGACTCAGCTTTTAACTAATGTCACAGCTAACACGGTGTAAAATTGAGTTTCTTGAGTTTCCAGGAGTATTCAATAGTTACATCATTAATAGCAATAATGCTTGCAGTTAGCGGGATATCCTTGGGTTTAGGCTATGCATTAAATGAAAAGCGGCTTAAGGATTTTGGAAGGGACTGGATCATCGAATCAGTATTGAATGGCGCCTTGGTAGGGGGGCTAATAATATTATTTTCAAATGGAGGGATAATAAGCAATATAATATATTCAATCACTGTAAGCAATGGGACAAGTATAAGTTGCCAGAATTTTATGCAAAATAATGCCGCCTTGTGCCTTGCTTACGACTATTTAGTTGGTACGGGCAGCTATACAGTATTTGGAGTGCAGCATAATTCTGTTCTTACAAGTACAGCAACATTGACAACAGGGCTGTTAGGCATAAATGTACTATTGGGTATTATCGGGTCCTTAAACATAGGTTTTGGATTTGTTAATATCTCGTTTAGCTCCCTCGTGATGCCGCTTATGAATGAAATACAGTACTTTATAAAATTATTAACAACGATTATGATAGGCATAACTGTCCAAGCGGCATTGCTAATAGCCGTATCTACTGCCACTTTGACGCTTATATTGCCTGCGGGAATAATTGCCAGGTCTTTTTATCCTACAAAAAAAGTCGGAGCATTCCTGCTGGCGCTAGGAATCGGATTATATACTGTTTTTCCACTATCTTATCTTTTTGATGCCGTATTGGCGAATAATTTATCTTTAAACGTAGAGAGCAGCAGCATTATTCAAATAACAGGCCAGGCGCAAAACCTGCAAAATAGCATGACACAGGCAACAGAATATAGTAATCAAAGCCATGTCGGCACATACATTCAGCCGATAATTAACGCGGCTTCAACTTTAGGCGATTCTATATCAAATATATTGAGTGGGCTGATTTTAGATGTTTCATACTTCATAATTTACTCCTTTGTCCTTCCAGCATTTAGCTTGGTGGTTACAGGAATTTCAGTTAGGGAGCTTACACAGGTTTTAGGAGCAGATGTAAATTTGAACTGGCTTAGCATGCTGTGACGTTATGGCTGATGAACAATTTGGTAGAAAGGTTTACTCTTATATTTTCTATGTATTTGCAATTATAGTCTTCTTTACATGCTTGCTTTTAAATCATACGTGGCTTGTTCTGGTATCTTCTGCATTGCTTTTATTAGCTGCCTTATACTTTAATAGCGGGCACATAATAAACAATCTTCTAATTAGAAAGTCAAAAATAGTTGAGGTGGCGGGGACACTTAAACTAAGTACAGAAACCAAATCAGTGTTTAGGAAATTGGGCAGTAAATACGTAAGTTATTCGGTGGCTATTCTCTCTTATGATAGAGGATATAATTTTTCTCAGGAAGCCTTTGCATCCTTTATAAGGAGTATAGATGAGCCATTCGAGTTTTCTATAGCACTAGAACAACTAGATACACAAAAACTAATGGAAAACGTTGAGACAAAAATTAGAATGAAGGAACTTAGCCTAAAGAAAATAGGCTCTGCAAAATATGACCAGATTTCCAGGATAAAGAGAGACATTGACGTATTAAATAATGAACTAGGCCGCCTGCGCGATAATCACAAAAATTTCAATTTGATCATAAGGCTGAAATCTTATGCAGAATCATACAGCGGCCTTGAGGCTGCAAGAGCTTCTATAAGAAACCTAGAAAAACTATGCATTTCTTTCTCTTCGTCTTTAGGCGTGAGTTACAGGATAGTGGAGGGAGAAGAACTTTTATGGGTTGCCTGGTGAATATATGGCAAATATTAGTTCTGGAATCTCCGATATATCAAAATTCTTCGATGTACCTATACTTCAGGAGCCAGATTGCATGCAGTACAGCAAGAATAGCTTACTGTTAGGTTTCTCAGAAGCATTGGCTGCTCCCATATTCTTGGACTTGAAATCAAAAAATAATCCGCACATCTTTGTAACTGGGATGAGCGGCTCAGGGAAAACATATTTGATGAGAAGTCTTATCTGCAGGCTTAATCTCATGCTTGATTGCCTCGTCGTTGTTATCGACTTTACAGGAGAATACATGGATCTGGTGTCGTATCTGGGCGAAGTGGAGGCGGGTTCGGAGAACAGCGAATTTATAGAAAAGGCCGATTCAGGAATTGTTTATTTTAACCTAAGGCAATTTAAAGAAGCTGAAAAAATATTGAAGTGCAAGTTTTTAATACAGAAACTTCTGGAAAAAATGAGGTCTAGGGCCATTAATGAAGAAAGGCAAATGTTTATACTACTTGATGAGGCTTGGAAGATTTTGGGGGAAGATGGAGTACTTGAAGCGATAATTAGAGAGGGCAGGAAGTACAATGTTGGGATAATTTTAGCATCTCAGATAATTGAGGATATTGAGGTTTCTGTGCTATCCAATATGGCTACACTCTTTATTTTTAGAATTCAGAATCAAGATAGCTTAAAGCGTCTTTCCAATAACTATGGCATAAGTAAAGCTATGCTCCAAAAAATTCAGAACTTTTCTGTGGGCCAGTGCCTGCTTATTCATCTGGCGAAGAATGGGGACATCGATTTATTGCCTATCAGGAGGATTTTCGGCATTGATATTCACAGTACTTTTAAAATTTGTTTTGGTGATGGAAAAATGGATGTGGTAATTGATGATTTCTGCAAGGAAATCTCTAATCTGTGCAAGAAGGATACCTCTGATCTTGTTTCTAAGATAAGGAAGGAGAAGTCAATAGGCCTGAGTGAACTAATAAAGGAGTTGTTAACATTGAATGCGGAAAGATATGACTTACTGGCTTACCTTAGGCAGTTAGGCATAAGTGATTCAGACATAGCAGATGGCTTTTCTATGGCGGTAGAGGGTATTTTAAATGAGAATCGTAAGCTATTCCAAGTTTAAACTGTATTCGAGGATAAGAATCGATGCAAAATTAACCATAACGCAGGATAAGCTCAGGGAAGAGATTGATTTCTTTCCTTACATGAAATCATTGAAATCTAGAGGGGAGCTGACGTATTCGATAGAGGTAGCTGGAGCTAGTGATCATGCGTATTTCATAGATTTCCAGAATGATTATATAGAATTCTTAATTTTTTCAGAATCAACTCCCCAATTCTTTCTGAGAGATGCCATAATAAAGGTGATTTTGATTTTATCAAACCTGAAATCAGTTTATTCCATAGACTATTCAACTTTACTCCCATATATACAGCAGACATTATCCGCCGAACAGATATCTGAAGCTAGGAAAATGGCGGGCAGGTCATCTAATTGCAATAGAGACCTTGATCTGGCCTTTTCTAAGAGAATAATAGAACTGAAAAGACAAAATTCCGCAGCTATGGAATCATTGCTTTTATCAAATAAGAAAGTGGCAAAACTGTTCTCCGAATTTATAATCCAGAAGAGCGGCAGCGGGTTTTCTCTAGACTCTGCTGCAAAAGAAAACAATTTAAATGAGGCTGAATTGAATGAAGCAGTTGCATATCTGGAAAGCCGTGGATACAAAATTTCTAAGCACGGAAACGATCGTATAAATCTGGTGAAAGCATGATGCTTATATTCCTACCTTTTGCAAAAGAGTTTTTGATACTAGGGGCGGGTTTACTTTTGATGTTCGTAACAAGAAAATTATCCAAAAGGGCACAGAAATTTGCCATATATGTGGACACCGATACGCTATTTTATAATGATAATCATCTCTTAATTCAGGAAGGCAGCTATCCGCTGCCTGCTAGATACAATGAATTGACTCTTGGCGGGTTAGATGGTAAATCCGAGATTTTAGGCGCAGATATCTTAGATATTGCAGATATGAAAGTTGATGAGCAGGTATGGAATGGATATTTTTTGAAAAGCGACTTGTTCTACAATGCCGTTTTTGAAAGAATTGCTAGAGACATGTTGATAACAAAAGGAAAGTTAAATAGGACACATTTAACTGGGGATGGGAAGTTGCAGAAACTTCCAAAAAAAGTTAGTATTTATAACATCTCCCAGATTCACATGCTAAAGTTGGACGAAAACGATAAGGTATCTATTCTTCCGAGTAGCTTTGACCTGTTCTTGGAGAAACTGATTTTTTGTGGCAAGTCTTCAATTATTAATTGGTATTTTTACTCTGTTCAAGGAACGTTTTTGAATGGTTGATTTTGATGGGACTGGTGCTTGACTTTTTATTGCTAATTATCAGGATAAGCGGGGTGCTTTCCAGCTTTATAATAGACCTTTTGATTGTGGGCTATTTTATTTCAAGGCCAAAAAATGTTAATCCGATATTGATTAGGTCCCTTTACGGGTTTCTTGCTCTCTTTTTGGTAACAATATGCACTATGGTGATTTTACCTCTAAAATAGATATAATTTATAGAAGGAGCTTCCGGGTAAACAATGCATTTTACAGTGCCATTGCGTCTGCAGGAATTGCAGCTTCCATTGCCACAACAATAATAGCATTAGGTGTATCTGCGTATTATGCAATAGAATTATTTTGTATATGGAGTCTAGTATTTTCACTTGTTTTATTCTATTTTTCGAGATTTTTTATAGCCGAAAATAGAATTATGCTACTGTGCCTTGTCAATATTCTCATAGCATTATTTAGCGTGCGCATTTTCTGGTGATCGTACGGATTGTTTGATTCCTTATAAAATAATTTCAATACCGGAAAATCTCGATAAAAGGCTTTTCTTAGAATCGATGCTGTCAGATGGATTTTTACTATATTACGATTTCTTTAACTCAAGCTTGCTGATCTTTGTACGTGATAAAGAGGAGATATCCAGACTAGCAAAGGCATTTGATGGGTTACTATTTGAAATAGCAGATTGTGAGCCCGAATTGTCAGATTTGGAATATATTACATTTTACGGATCTTCTGAAGATGTACTAGGCACAAGTAATATTTGTAGAATATTTGAAGGATTTAAAGGGGGCTTATTTTTATCATTCTCCAGAGCGGACTCTATGCACATAAGGCAGATAAAATCAAAAATTGAAAAGCTTATGAGCGATAAAGGGGTTAGAATCACCAAAAATGCTGATAGGAATATTTTAGGGTATGGTGGCCATTCTGAACAAAAGGACCTTTATTACGATTCGGAAGAAAGAAAGATTTACCTTTCAATACTTGATAATCTGGATGAAATATCTTTGAGCAACGGTTTGTCATATAAGGTTTCGATAATATTAAACGGAAATATAGAGAAATCGATAAGGTACCTCGAGTCTAGGTCTTTCATATTTGAGCACTTTAAGATAACTGCAAGAGATATTGCTTCTCTATTTGACATTGCAAAGAAGACAGATGCAATGCCTTTTTCGTATAACTTGGCAGCTGGGTTTTGGGGCTTTCCTGAATCAGTAAAGAGAGAGCACATTATAGAAACGTATAATAAAAAATATGAAGGCGACTTGCTATTAGGAAAGTGCTTGCACAATTCAGCAAATGAGACTGAAAATAGCTTCTTATTGAGCAGTTCTACGCTAAATTTAGGCACTCTTATGACAGGGATGCCTGGAACCGGTAAGACAATGGCTGCAATGAACCTTATATTGCAGATTAAAATGCATGCCTGTAAGCATGTAATAATAGTGTCTCCTACAGAGGAGTGGTCTGCATTTGGAGCGGAAAATGGAATACAAGTAGTGAACTTGTCCGATGAAAGGCTGAGGATAAATTTCTTTAAGTGCGAGAAGGAACATGATATAATTAGATTTTATGAAAATCTGGCAATGCTCTTATCCTCTGCCTCTGATGCCGGACCGTATAAAAGTTCGATGGAGAAGTGCTTACTAGATGCTTTTAGCAGAATTTATAATGACAATCCAGATCCGGATCCCCAGGAGGTTTATTTTGCAATAGAAGAATCAGTAATAGAACAACATGGGAAAAAGACGCATACAGGAGTAAAATACACAAAGCATGGAGAGAATATAAAAGCGGCACTGGAAAGCCTCAGACTTATGCTTTTAAAACCACAATTTGCTTATAATGGGGGCTTAAATTTTAGCGAGCTGATGAACGAGGGGGTTATTTTTGATCTTTCGCATGTAAGCAACACCATGAAACCATTCTTTTACGCTATGATACTTAATAAGATATACGAATTTAGCGATTCATTGGATGTTTATGGTGATAGCAAGCTAAGAATGGTTATAGGGATAGAGGAAGCGCAGTTGATTTTTGAGAATAGCGAAAAATCCGCTGCGACTACCGACTTAAAGCAGAGAATTCAGGATTTCAGGAAAAAAGGGGTGGGATTGCTATTGATTACCCATGCCGTAACTGACATAAATGTGAGCATACGTAGACTATGTCAAACTAAGTTTTATTTCAGACAGAGCGCAGAGACAGCGAAAGCTGCAGCATCGGACCTGATCTTCAATGAAGACAGATTAGACCAGGTTATCGATAAGTTGAAGACCATGGGGCAGAAGATCTGTGCGGTAAATTGCATTATCGAAACTCTGGCCGGTAAAACTCCTGACAACTCAGTCTTCATTAAAACTTCAGATTTCCAGGTTCCTGTAGTAGATTTACAAAAAACGTATAAAAAACATAAAAGAAGAATGGGAAATACAATAGTTAAGATACTTATCCAGAATATGCCTGCCAGTGGCATTAAGGCTGAAATCAGATATATAGGTATGCCCATCTTTAAAGGGGAAACAAGTATAGGAGGTATTATATCCACTAACAGGCCGCTGAAAGACAAGAAGCTTGAATTTATCATATTGAAAGAGAGGGCAAAGGATTGTAAGCATTTTAATATAGTGGGAGGCAGCGAGAGCATAATAAAGATGGATTAGGTTATGCATATACCCGGTTATAAAGCTGGAAGAGGCAAAATCATTAGTCCCGGCCAGATTCGAACTGGCGTACACGGGTCCAAAGCCCGTGGTCCTTGGCCACTAGACGACGGGACTGCAGAAGGACATTATAGTATTTACGTTGCTTGATTATTAAAGGTGACATTCTCCCACCCGTAAGCGGTGTGGGCTTCCTCTACATCATGGATTCCACTCCTTTGATGCAGAGCATATTTTCATATCGTCATCCATGTTTATATGCCTTTTTTGCTGTTTTGCGGTTCGCTCTCATTCCATCCTTGAAGGGCGCGGAATTTCTCGCTCCCCTTTGCTAAAATTGCGCCGCTTGCGCTCCATTATTCTGTATGCTTTTTTGTGCGTGCCACCCTTCAGCAAAACATTAAGGGCAGTAACAGCTATATCTATTTGCTCGACTGTGCCTATCACTCCAATGGTATTCCCGTATATTGAAATTGATGCACCGCTCACTTCCTGCATATACTCTTTTGTCCTGCCATTTCTACCTATAACCCTTGCTTTTATTCTTCTTATCTGCGCCTCGTTTCTGAACAAATCCTTCAGATATACATACTTTGAGAAGTAGTCTTCCAGCAGCAGCTTTTCAGCTACCTTCATCTCGAATCCTCTTCCAAACGCCTGAATCACATTCTTCGCGTTGTATTCTTCATATCCCGGTCCATTTATCAGCACAAGGTTCTCTTCCTTGAGCTCTATTTTGCATCCGAGAGACTTGCTAACATCATGCAGGATACCTGCAAGCTCTTTTGCCCTTTTGTGAGGTATCAATATTTGCTCCATTAAACCACAGGATTAGAGACAGTTTTATTATTGAAGCAAACTTCTTTATACATTATGCATCCTCGCTTTACTTTACAGAGGTTTTATTGTAGCTTAGAAGGATACGAATGCTTTGATGCGTCACCACGAACGGCAGTACTTATAGTCAGGCATATCTCTCATGCCAGATGACGTATCGATGCCCGGGGCCAATCCAATAAACTACGGCGGGCTCTTTAAATGCACAGGCAAAGCTGCTGATGCGGTATAAAGCGCAACTGCACTTGCCAAGAAGATAAAGATTGAGAAAAGAATCACAAGCAGTATCCACGCAGGGCTTTTATTCTTTACCTTTGCCTCTGCCCTGTCTACCATTATTGTCAGCGGCCATCCTAATATACCGGATATGCCGAACAGGAGAAAAAGGCCGAGCACGCCTAGTGGAGACTGTGAGAGGTGCAGATTGTATGCGTTCGTGCCGTATATTATTGACATTATGCCCAATAAAAATCCCAGGAAGCCGATGTACTGTATCTTCATGCCCTTGTATATGGACCATGCACCTCCCAGAAAGAGGAGGCCCACCAGTACGAATATATCATAATAAAGGATATTATAGCTGCCAGGCAGTGGCCATGTGAACTGACCGTAAAGGCTCGAGATGAAAGCATAAAAGCCCAGGAGTGCGAGCGGAATTGCGCCGGAGCTTATTGCTGCCTCAGCGGATTTGCCTTTTCTGTACAAAAATATGCCGTGTATTACTATGTATAGAAGCGTGAGACCCATGAAGCCGAGCGCAAAGAGTTGCGAAGTCAGAATGTCAATGTATGCCATAAAGAAGTAATGACTTAAAGCTTTAAAAAGCTTAGCCAGCTAAGCGCTATCTTACATAACAGAGTTATTACCTACAACTGCAAAAATCGGCTGTAACAATTGGCGCATGCGCCGTAATCGCAAAGTCTGGTTATACAGCCGGCATGCGATTGTGGATCTGTAAGCAATAATAAAAATTCTTACCGTTTGAAATCAAGTCCAATGAGGCCGTTCTTGCAGGTTATGACTTCTGCCCGACCATCCATCACTTATTACATAGGTCCATGCGTATTGAGAAAGATTTAAATACTTTTTCATTCATATTATGATTCAATCATGATTCTTTCATGAAGTGTCCCTGTAAGGTTCATGGATGCTTCATGAAATGTTCATGTATGTGTCATGAAGGATTGTTGCTGGATGATAAAATGGCTAGGCGGGGGGGACAGATAGAAAAGGAAATCAGGCACCTTAGAGAGGAGATACAGAACCTCGCCACAAGAAAAAATACTATAGAACAGGTAGCTGAATCCGAAAGCGTACCTTCATCGCTTATAAAGTACATGACCGAGGAGCGAGAGAGGACAAACAAGCTGCTGGCAAGTATAATGGAAAAAGTGAATACTCTGCAAAAAGAGCTTGATACGCTGTACAGCGGAGAGGCGCAAGAACAGCAGTATGCCGAACAAATGCAGGATAGCAGGGAGATACCGCTCTCTGAGCTTGACACAAAGATCTTGAATTTTGTCCAGTTGAAAGGGATGGTCTGCGCAGATGACGTTAGAACTTTCATGAAGTATAACGGTAGAAATGCGGCATGCGCAAGGCTGAACAAGTTGCATAAAGATGGGCTTGTGGACAGGATTCAACTAGGTCACAAGGTTTATTACAAATATGATGCTGGCAAGACGACCAATACGCTCATTATATCACCTCCACAG
>JAJZND010000024.1 GCA_021848025.1 Microcaldota archaeon
TATTTGAACCCGCGGCCATCAGCTTAGAAGGCTGCCGCTCTATCCAAGCTGAGCTACGGGCCCAACTTTACGATTATATATAAAAATAATTTTTTATATTCTCCGTAAGCTTCTCACAGACCTCCTCGATGCCAATCCCTTTAACCTCCGATATCTTCTCAGCAACCTTCAAAACATCGAATGGGGTCCTGCCTACTACTGGCGAGTCGGTTTCTGCTACTATACTACTTAAGTCAATGTAATTTATAATCCTTTTCATACGCCCGTATTCTAGCGGCGGTATTGAGATGAGATAGCCACGGGCAGCAAGCTCCTTAGCGAGCATCTCGCTACCCTCAAAGAAATGAAAGACCGCGCGTTCAACCTTATTCTTCACCACAATCTCCTTTACCTCGTCTATCTTTCCCCTGGAATGGACAACTATGGGGATGGAAAGCCTGTTTGCAACCTCAATCTGCTCCATGAAAACCTTTTTCTGAAGCGCCATACTCGCTTTTTTGACCATCGTGCCGTCCAATCCGATCTCTCCAATGCCGACGATGCCCCTATTCTTCCTTATCATGTCTTCCAGCTGATCTACAAACCCGCCATCCTCAGAAGAAAAGTCAGGGCTTATGCCTGCAACCCCGAAGACAAGGGAGGCATCAACTATCCCGTCAACCATCCGTATATTGCTCTCCTTATTTGTCCCTGCAGTTATTATAAGCTCAACGCCATTGTCTTTTGCAGTCATGGCTGCCTCTTTCGGATCACTGAAAAGCTCCATATGGCAGTGCGCATCGGCAAGGCGCAGCCCATAATACCTGCTGCCTTCGGTCCTCTTTGACATCTGCAATTGCCTCTCCAGATAATCACGCGCCTAGAACTACTATTCAGACAAAAGTATATAAACGAAATCGCGTATATGTATATAGAAAAAGGAGCATACCAAACGCAGGTTTAAACGGCAGGGTAATATTCAAATGAGCACCAGGCAATCTTCAATGAAATATGAAAAGGCAATAAGGAATGCAAAAATGGTTAGCTATGGCTCTGCAGCAATAGCGGTGGCCGCATTGGCAGTCTCTGTTTTCATTCTGATGCACGGGGGAGGCAAAGAGATAATTTATACCAGCAGGACGGTTTACCTTAACGGAACATCTCCTGCAAACCTGAGCATTGCCTATAACATAACAAGCCCGCTGATAACACCGCCAATGTCCCTTGCTGCTGATCCTCCAATAACTGCAAACAATACATTCGGAAGCAGGCTTACCGGCATAAATACGCCGCTTAACTCCACAGATCTTGCAGTAATAAATAACGCTTCAGACTCAAATTTCGAGACAGCAGGAGAGATGCTGATAAACGGGAAGATAAACAACAGCGTAGGCATCTCTCTGAAGAAGGTTCCCATGTTCATGCTGAATGGCAAGCCTACGGTAATATATCTTGGCTCAATAACGTGTGTCTTCTGCGGTGAGAACAGGTGGGCTATGGCTCTGGCACTTTCAAGATTCGGTAACTTTTCAGATCTTTTCACAGGGTACAGCTCTCTTGGCGACAGCGATGTGCCTACTATATACTGGGCGCCTGCTCATTACAATCAATCTACCATGGATTTCGGTTCATTCTACAACAGCAAGTACATAAACTTCCTGGCGTTCGAAGACACTGATCCGATAACGGCAGGATTTAATCTTCAGCCTATAAATGTAATGCAGCAGGAGGTAAACAGTACCGGCAATCTTGCATATAAGGACGCGTTCCAGCTTATAATAAAGCTTAATAATTTCCAGGGCACTCCCTACACAATCTGGGGCAATTACAACGCTGCGGGCGCAGACGCAGAAGACTTTGGGAACTCGTCGCCAACCGCCTCTTCAGGCATACCGCTGGAATACATGACCCATCGCCAGGTCTTCCAGCAGATATCGAACAATACAGACCAGTTCGGGTGGACAGAATACGCAGCTGCAGACCTTTATATTGCGATGATCTGCAGCTCCAGCAGCTCTATAAACAGCACTGCGCCAGTCTGCTCCCTGCCAGCTATAGTTTCTATAGAGAAAGATGGTTACTGATGGCGCTCAGAAAGAGCAGAGGGATAAGCAGGTTTACGGTGCTTAAATACGCTCTTTCATCATGGTTTTCTCTTTCCGTGCTCATAATAAGCACAGCCATCTACTTTGGCATATATTATTACATGATCCTTGCAAGCTCCGAAGGCGCCTATATCGTAACAGCCCCTGTTTACCTCACCTACGCGATAATCTTTACCTCAGCCCTTCTTCTTACAATAGGGATATACTCTACAAAAAACGCGTTATTAAGGCTACGGAGCAGCACCTCAGAAAATACGGCCAGCATAATAACGCTCATCGCAGGAGGGCTCTTCACAAGCTGCGGCTGCAGCACTCCGATTTTAGGCACGATACTGTACACCCTGGGCGTCGGAATAATAGGCAGGACCAATGCAATAATATTCGTAAGCAGCAATCAGGTGTATCTTCTGCTTGCGATACTGCTTATAAACCTGCTTATGATTTACTACTACCTCGGCAAAGCCTCATCAGCATGCATAATAAAAAATAACAAAATCGTCAGGATAAAAAGGAAGCAATAAAGAAGTTATTGGCAATTAATTACTTGGGTACATGGTAAAACTAAGCGGCAAGAAGGTAATAGTTACAGGTGGAGCAGGCTTCATAGGCAGCAACCTTGTAGAATCAATTTCAAGAGAGAATGAAGTAGTGGTAATAGACAATATGCTGATCGGCAAGGAAAGGAACATAGAGCGTTCAATGCAGACGGGAAATGTAAAGCTCTTCAAAGTAGATACCAGAGATATTAAAGTCGTAGACTTTAAGCCTGACATAATCTTCCATCTTGGCATGCCCTCCTCAACCTTCATGTTCAGGGAAGATAATTACAGGATAGCTGAAGTGATAGAAGGGGCCATAAGCGTCCTTAGGTTTGCATATAGGCAGGGGGCCAAGGTAATATTCACATCAACATCCTCAGTTTACAACGGCAATCCAATACCGCACAAGGAGAGCCAGGCTCCCAGGGTAACTGACTTCTACACGGAGTCAAAGGTTTTCGTCGAGCGCCTTGCTGAGCTTTACAACAAGGTATATGGCATTGACTCTTCAGTCCTCAGGCTCTTCTCAGTCTACGGTCCGCATGAAGAAGGCAAGGGAAGCTATGCAAATATCATAAGTCAATTCATGTGGTCCATGAAAAAAAATGAACAGCCACTAATATACGGCGACGGAAAGCAGACGAGGGATTTCATCTATATAGATGATGTGGTAGATGCGCTTATAGCGGCAACGAAGATTAAAGGCTTCGGCCTCTTTAACGTGGGTACAGGCAAGAACTATTCGCTGAATGAAATTGCAGGAATACTGGAAGAAAAAATGAAGACAGGGATCAAGCCCCGCTATCTGCGCAACGAAATCCCGAACTACGTAAACGACACAAAAGCCGATACGTCGAAGTCAAGGTTAAAGCTCGGCTTCAAGGCAAAGATAGGGATAGAGGAAGGAATAGAACGGCTGCTTAAATACTATAAAGCAAACCTCTGGGACGGTGTTTGAACGGAGAGGACTGTTCTGGCCTTCGGCTCATTCGACGTGCTGCATCCTGGCCATCTCTTATACCTTAAAAGGGCAAAAGCCCAGGGCGATCTCATTATAGTCGTCATTGCAAGGGATAGTACAATAAGCATGATAAAGAGAAGAGAGCCTGTTTTTAATGAGAAAGAAAGGCTTGAGATGGTAAAAGCACTTAAAATGGTGGATAAAGCTGTCCTTGGGGGCGAGGTAAAGGATCCTGGAGGAATGTACAATATACTTAAAAAGTATAAGCCAGACACTGTAGTGCTTGGCTATGACCAGAATGCGGCAGGATTAAAGGAATGGATTGAAAGGAATGGGCTCAACATAAAAATAGTGAGGCTCAGGAAAGGCTTCAAGACAGGCAGGTTCAAGAGCTCAAAGGTAAAGGAGGCACTGGAAAGAGAGCTATGAATAGGTTCCTTCACTTATGCCAATGAAGCCCTATGTTCCTTCTGGCCTTCAATAAACCCTTACAACATTATTTTTTGTCAAGAGCAAGCTCATTGCCCTAAACCGTACCAGGCATAGCAATTAAGATACGCGGCTCGAATAAGTTGTATCATGAAAGATTATTACCTGAATGGCGAAGAACGCTTCGGCAGATTCTCTTCAAAGGCTTACTCGCTATTCTCAAAGTGCAGCACAGCCAATGATGTATACAATTTTATCATAAGGGAGATAAGCGCAAGGAATCCGGGAAAGGTGCTTGACGTAGGCACTGGTCCTGCGGCAGCAGCGATAGGCATCGCCCTCCGGCTCAGGAAGTCAAAAGTATGTGCTGTTGATCCTTCCCCTTACATGGTAAAAATAGCAAAAAAGGATGCTGCCGGGATAATGAACATCGAGATAAAGGAAGGGTCGAGCAGGCACATTCCATTCACTGATAAATTCGATATAATATACTCTTCCATAAGCTTCCATCACTGGAAAGAGAAGGAGCAATCGCTTAGGTACCTTGCGGGCAGGCTCAGGAAAAGCGGCAGAATACTCATTTATGAGCTTGACAGGGATAAACTAAACTTTATCGAAAAGCTGCTTTTAGGCCCGCATTCCATAACGGTGGGCGAGGTAACTGAAGCATGCAAAGGAAACTTATATGTGGATGGATACAAAGAATACAAAAAATACGTGGAGATAAGTATAAGCCTCAGGCATAGGCATAGAAAGTGAATAAAATGCAGGCAATCCGCTACCTAAGAAAAGAGTTCATAAGTAAGATGGCTTCTGGAACTTACCTTACAAAAGATGGCACAACCAATAACACACGCCTTCGGAGCGACCTGAAAATAATGGGGTATAACTTAAAAGGCATAAACCTCGGCGGCGCAAACCTGCAGGAGGCTGACCTTTCCAGGGTTAACTTGAGAGGAGCCAACCTCGGCGGCGCAAACCTGGCGTATGCGGATCTGTCAGGTGCAGATCTCGAGTGCGCAAACCTCGGCGGCGCAAACCTCGGATACGCAAAATTAATATCTGCGGATTTGAAAGGAGCCAACATGAGCGGCACATATCTGGGATATTCGGACATGAGCGCCGCAATTCTTGTAGATGCTTACCTTTGGGGCGCTTACTTGAAGGGTAGTAAACTCTCAAGTGCGGACATAAGGCGCGCTTACCTTCGCGGAGCAGACCTTAAAGGTGCCATACTAAACCATTCCAACCTCAAAGGCGCAGATTTAAGCGGAGCAAACATCTTCGGAATCGAAGCAGACAGGGATACGGCGAGGCAAGCAATACTCTCTGCCATAACAAATGCCAAGTCGGACAAGGAGGTAAAGAAGCTGATTGATGACCTCTGCATATCGGCCAAATAGATATCAATATTAAATATATGTAAAAATTTTTATAAATTTCAACTTTTTATTGAAATAAAGCAAATATTTATATATTTAATAGGCCATAAAGATATCATGCCAAGGATGGAAAAGATAGTGATTAAATCCGCAAGCAAACCAAGCAAGGAGAGCATAGACAACCTTTCAGAATGGTTCTGCGAGGTATTTGACCTCTCCAACAAGGAAAGTGGAATTGAGCCCGTGATACTCAGAAAACTGCTGGAGAGTACCATAAACGGGGAGGGGGTAACAAGCAAGGAGCTGAATAAGAATCTGGATGTGCCCCGCAGCACAATAATATACCATCTTAACAGGTTCATATACTCTGGTCTGGCAGTCAGGCAGGGTCGGGAATATTACCTGAGGTCGCAGGATTTCGCAAGCACGCTTGAAGACCTTGAAGCAGACATGCTCCGTGAATTCAAGAGGATGGAGAGTCTTGCAGAAAAATTGGACCAGATAATGCAGAGTGATTTGAATGTCAGAAGAAAAGAAAGAAAACAACGATAATGCAGAGAGCAACGCTGCAAAGCAGCCAAATGCTGGCGTAGAAAAAGAGGCAAAGGAAGAGAAGAAGGATGAATCAAACGAGCTTAAAGAAAGGATAGCCAGGTTCGCGGCAGAGTTCGACAATTACAAAAAAAGAACCGCAAAAGAAATAGAGAATGCAAAAAACATGGGGAAGGCAGAGTTTGCATCCAGGATGATCCCCATACTTGATGAAATAGAGCTTGCGATTGAGTCGCTAGAGATGAAGAGCGAGAAGGAAAAGGGAATAGCGCTCGTCTTCTCCAATATGCTGGATGTTATGAAAAAGGAAGGACTGAAAGAGATAGAGTCAAGCGGCAGATCCGATCCTTACAGGCATGAAGTGATACTTGCCAGGGAGAGCGAAAAGGAGCCAGGCACAATACTGGAAGTTGTGAGGAAGGGATATACGTTTAACGGAATCATGCTAAGGCCCGCGTCTGTTATAGTTTCGACAAAGGCAAAAGAGGAAATAAAAAAGTGATAATATGGCAAAAATAATAGGAATAGATTTAGGAACCAGCAACTCAGCGGCAGCTGTACTGGAAGGAGGCAGGCCGGTGCTGATACCCAGCGCGGAAGGAACTTCGCTTTACGGCAAGTCATTCCCAAGCTACATAGCATTCACAAAGGACGGACAGCGCCTGATAGGAGAACCTGCAAAGAGGCAGGCAGTTGCAAATCCGGAAGGCACGGTGAACGCTTTCAAGAGGAAGATGGGTACAACATACAAGTACTCAATATTCGGAAAGGAATACACGCCACAAGAACTCTCGGCCATGATACTGCAGAAGATAAAGAAGGATGCAGAGGCATTCCTGGGAGAGGAGGTGAAGCAGGCAGTGATAACCGTGCCTGCCTATTTCAATGACAACCAGAGGCAGGCAACAAAAGATGCCGGAGAGATAGCGGGGCTTGAAGTGGTAAGGCTTGTGAACGAGCCCACTGCCGCATCGCTAGCATACGGCGTGGATAAAAACAACAAGGAAATGAAGATACTTGTGTATGACTTCGGAGGCGGAACCCTAGATGTTACTATCATGGAGTTCGGCAACGGCGTATTCGAAGTAAAATCAACAAGCGGAGACACCCAGCTAGGAGGCACAGACATGGATATCGCGGTCACAGACTTCCTAATCAAAGAGGTAAACAAGCTGGGCGTTGACGTGACAAAGGACAACCAGGCGATGCAAAGGATAAGGGAAGCAGCAGAGAAGGCAAAGATAGAGCTTTCCACCACCTTGTCAAGCGAGATAAATCTGCCATTCATAGCGATGGGGCAGGGCAACAAGCCGGTTAACTTCACATATTCGCTGACCAGAGCGAAGCTTGAGGACATAGTGCTTCCAATAGTCGAAAGGACGACAAAGCCGGTCATGCAGGCGCTCAAGGATGCAAAACTCGAGCCTAGCGCGATAGACAAGGTAATACTGGTAGGAGGACCTACGCGCATGCCCATAGTGCAGAGGTATGTGGAGCAGCTTCTCGGCAAGAAGATAGAAAGGGGCGTAGATCCTATGGAAGCAGTAGCGTTCGGCGCTGCCATACAGGCAGGAGTGCTTACCGGAGAGGTAAAGGACATAGTGCTGCTTGATGTAACTCCATTGTCGCTTGGCATAGAAACCCTCGGCGGCGTAACCACTGTACTTATAGAGAGAAATACTACAATACCAACAAAGAAATCACAAATCTTCAGCACAGCTGAGAACAATCAGACCACAGTCGACATAAATATACTGCAGGGAGAGAGAAAGATGGCCAGGGACAACATCGCACTGGGAAGGTTCCAGCTTACAGGCATAGCGCCTGCACCAAGAGGCCTTCCGCAGATAGAAGTGACTTTCGATATAGATGCAAACGGCATACTGCATGTTACTGCGAAGGACAAAGCTACGGGCAAGGAGCAGAGCATGCAGGTGGTTGCGCCTAATAAAATGAGCAGGGACGATATAGATAAAAAGGTAAAGGAGGCGGAACAGCATGCAGAAGAAGACAAGGTCGAATTCGAAAAGGTGCAGATAAAGAACGATGCGGAGTCTTTGGCCTACACTACCGAGCGCACCCTGAAGGAGTTTAAGGACAAGATACCGAAAGAGGTGTATGAAAAGGTAGAAGAGGCAAGGAAGGAACTCGAAGACGCAATAAAGAAAGGAGACGCTGCGGATATAAAGGCCAAATCTGACGATCTGCAGGAAAAGCTAAAGGATATAGGCTCAAGCATATACGGAAGCCAGCAGCCAGGAGGTACTGAGGGAGGCACGCCTCCTCCGGGCCCGGATGATGGCACAGTCAATGCGGATTATAAGGTACAAAAATGACCGATGACTATTACGGCGTGCTCGGAGTGCCAAAGGATGCCACGCAGGATCAGATAAAGAAAGCGTACAGGGAGCTGGCCCTCAAGCTCCATCCGGACAGGAACAAGAGCAAGGATGCAGAAGAGCAGTTCAAAAAGGTGAATGAGGCATATGCTGTGCTTGGCGACCCGGAAAAGAGGAAGCAGTATGACACGTATGGCCCTGCGGGCTTCGGCCAGAGATACAGCGAAGAAGATATCTTCCGCGGCTACAACTTCGAGGACATATTCAGGGACCTGGGCCTTAACATAAACTTCGGATCGGATTTCTCCAGCTCAGGGGACATATTCAGCAGCATGTTCGGCGGAGCCCGTGCGCAGAATAGGGGAAGAGACATACTCCACAACCTTACCATTACTCTGGAAGAGGTAGCCGAAGGCACTAAGAAGGAGATGTACATAAAGCACATCAAGCGCTGCCCGAAATGCAACGGAGCAGGCAACGAGCCCGGTTCAAGGATAATAAAGTGCCCAAAATGCAACGGCTCCGGAAGAATAAACAAAGTGGCGAATACCTTCTTCGGAAGAATGCAGGTAGTAACTACCTGCGACATGTGCGCAGGTTCAGGAAAGACATACGAGAGGAAGTGCTCTGCATGTGGCGGCAGAGGCGGCGTGGTAGACACTGAGAAAGTCGAGGTGCAGATACCTCCGGGCGTAAGCGACGGGATGAGGCTAAGGCTTGAAGGCATGGGCGACTTTTCCCAATACGGCAGCGGCGACCTTTACATAGAAATAAGCACCAAAGAGCACAGGATATTCAGGAGGGACGGGGATGACATCTACACAAATGTGCGCGTTCCTTTCCATACTGCCATACTTGGCGGGAACATAATAATACCTACACTGAAAGGCACGAAGGAGATCACCATAGATGAAGGGACTCAGCAGGGCAAGAAGATAGTGCTTAAGGGTGAGGGCATAAAGCGGTTCAGGTCAAATTCCAGGGGCGATGAGATAGTTAGCATAGAAATAGATATACCTACACATCTTTCCAAGGAGGAAAAGGACATTATAAGCAGATTCAGGGAGCTTGACGAAAACACAAAAGGCGGAGGGAAAAAGTTCAGATTCTTCTAATCATAAATCTTAATATACTTTTACAGGCTAAGTCAACTTATGCCTTCTTCTGTACTGCAGTTTTCTGAAAATGCGGAGCCGCTCTATATAGAGAACTTTACCGATGAGGAAAGCGCAGAGCTGGAAAAGGTAATGACTAACCCTGAAAGCAATATCTTCGCATGGAAGATAGGGGACAACCTGAATCCGGAGCAGGCAGGCGCCCTGCTTTCAAGGTACAGCAGGACAGCGCTTACCGGCAAAAGGCTCTTCTTAAAGGAGTTCCTGCCAAACAAAGACCGCGGCAGGGAATTTTTTGAGTCGTGGCTTGTAGATTACGGCGATGATTCAATACAGGAAATGGCCGGCGGAATACCGCTCTCATGCGAATTCGTCTCGAATCTTGCTGTAAAGGAGATAGAAGACAACAGGATAGGCTCATACATAGAGAAGTCCTCAAGATATGTCTTCTTCGACAAAAAGCTGCCGGACGACGAGTATATGTTTTACAAGGATCCAGACATAATGGCTTCAAGGTATGCAGATGAATATGTCTCTCTCCTCCACAGCCTCTTCGAATCATACGTAAGGAATACGCCGTTGATGATTAAGTATATAAAAGAGAAGAATCCGTTCGAGATCCAGAGCTTCAGGATAGGCGATTCCACGCTAAAGGTCTCTGAATTAGACAAAGAGGCCGAAGAGAGATATGGAATATCTGCAGCAGACCTGGAAAGATCGTATGAGAACGCAGTAAAGGCCAATGCGCTTGATTTTGTAAGGGACTATCTGCCTATGGCCACGCTTACGCATGTGGGCATAAGCATGAATGCCAGATCCTATGACGGAATGCTGAACAAGATGATGGCATCGCCGCTGGCCGAGGCAAGATGGATTGCAGGTTCAATCCATAAAGAACTTGAAAAGTTAGTTCCTTCCCTGGTCAAGAGGATTGGGGAGAAGCACGGCATAGAATACAGGAAATTCCTTTCAGAAAAGAACGCAGAAATAAGAGAGTATATAAGAAGCATAAGCAAAAACATCGACGCGAAGAAGGCAGCTCCGAACGGGGTAGCGCTTGTTGACTTCACAGGGAAGGGGGATAAAGACCCTAATGGCAGAGCGCAGGTAATACTTGCAGGCATGATAATTTACAGGTTCAGCGATGGCACTTCGGTCGATCAGTCAATAGAAGCGGCGCGCTCGATGAGTAGTGAGGAGAGGGAAGCCATAATAGCCAAGTACATAGGAAGGCGCGAGAACAGGAGACATAAACCAGGAAGGGCGTTCGAAAACATAGAATATCTCTTTGACCTTTCCGGAAGGGTTGGCATATACCGCGACATACAGCGGCACAGGATAGGTACGCAGGAGAGGCAGAACTTTACCGTAAAGCTGGGCTACGACACAAGGAAAGAGTACAGAGAGATAGGCATAGAAGATGACTACGAGAGCAAGATGAAGGAGGTAATCTCGCTTTTCAATAAGCTTAGCGAGAAGCTCCCCTACCAGGCACAGTACGTAGTGACATACGGCTTCTATATAAACTGGTACTATCGCATGAATGCGCGCGAGCTCTTCCATCTCTGCGAGCTGCGTTCAGGGTTCGGAGGCCATCCCGATTACAGGAAGATGGTGCAGGAGATGTACTTCAGGGTGAAGGATGTGCATCCTACTGTGGCAAACCACATGCGCTTCATGAACCTGCAGGATAAGCAGCTGGGAAGGCTTGAATCTGAAATAAGGATAGTCCAGAAGAAGAGAGCGCTCTCATCCGGCACCTAAAACTCAAAGCCGCTGTAAAGCGGAAACTTTCCGCACAGCTCCAAGACCTTTTTCCTTATCTCCTGCAGATTTCTGTTTGCCTTTATTTCACTCCTGGAATCAGCAAGGTACTTCTGCCGTTCTTCTTTATTCTCAGGCATCTTATACCTTTTTATCTCATCAATTACCTCTGCGATCAGCTTCCCTATCTCCTCCATCTCATGCTCCTTCATGCCTCTGGTAGTCAGCGCCGGCGTGCCGATGCGCACCCCGCTTGGGTAGAAAGGATTTGAGGGATCATTAGGCACGGTATTCTTGTTTGCCGTTATCCCTGCAGCATCGAGCGCCTCCTGCGCGAAGATTCCCATGCCCTTGCCGATAGGGGAGAGGTCAATAAGTATCAGGTGGGTGTCGGTGCCTCCGGTAACAAGTGTTATCCCATTCTTAACAAGCGACCTCGCCAGGGCATCGGCATTGCTTACAATCTGCTTCGCATATGCGGCAAACTCAGGTTTCGCAGCTTCCGCAAGCGCAACCGCTATGCCTGCAGTCACATGATTATGCGGGCCGCCCTGCATTCCCGGTATTATAATCTTATCCATCTTGTCAGCAAGTTCCGGATCTTTCCCAAGCCCCTTCTCAGTAACCATTATCATAGCACCTCTTGGCCCGCGCAGGGTCTTGTGCGTTGTAGTTGTGATTATATGCGCGTAAGGAACCGGGCTTTCATGGGCACCGCCTACCACCAGTCCGGATATGTGGGAGATATCTGCTGCCAAGTACGCCCCTGCACTGTCTGCTATTTCTCCAAACTCCCTGAAAGGAAATCTGCGCGGATACGCAGTATAACCTACCCAGATAAGCTTTGGCTTATTCTCAGCAACAAGCTTTTTTACCTCGTCAAAATCTATGTATCCATCCTTATTGACATGGTAAGGCACGCTCCTGAATACCTGGCCGGTTATGCTTGCCTTGAATCCGTGCGTAAGGTGGCCGCCGTCGCTGAGGTTGAGGCCCATTATCGTTTCGCCTGGCTTGCATACTGCAAAATAAACCGCGAGGTTTGCAGGAGAGCCGGAATACGGCTGTACGTTTGCGTACGGTACATTGAAGAGCTTTTTAGCCCGCTCAACCGCCAGTTTCTCTATCTCATCTATGTACTCATTGCCCCCATAAAACCTATGCCCAGGGTAGCCTTCCGAGTACTTGTTGGTAAGGACAGAGCCCATCGCCTGCATAACCGCAAGGCTTGTAAAATTTTCAGAAGGTATCATCTCAAGCCCGTTCCTCTGCCTTCCAAGCTCCTTCTTCATGAATTCATAAGTATCAGGATCAGCTGCCTTAAGCTGCTCGAACCATTCCACATAAGCACCAAATCTATACTATCTCATACCTATATATAAATAGTTTTAATCCGCTGATGAAGTACGGATTACATGCAAATAGGGATTACCGGGGTGGAGATAGATTCACTCAACAAGGAAGTGGCTGACCTTACCAAATGCATAAAGGCGGAGGGGCACGAAGTCAAAATAATGTATTCAGACGCGCTAGGCATGGAGATCGGCAAGCAAGGCGTGAAGATGTACCACGCACGTTCAAGACCGTCCGGGTCGGGATCAGACAAGGAGCTTCTGGATCCTGATGCTGTGCTGCTAAGGCACCTCGGAATAATCCGGGATTACGAGCAGTTCACATACAGGCTCTGGTGCATAAGGGCGCTTGAGCTTTCAGGCATAACTGTAATGAATCCGCTGATGAACTGGCTTATGGCCAGCGACAAGCTTGCCACATCAATAGTGCTTTCAAAGAACAAACTGCCGATACCAGATACTGCATCTACAGAGCAAATGTTCATGGCGTATGAGTCAGCAAAGAAATTCAAGGTATCCGTGGTAAAACCGCTAAGAAGCGCGATGGGGTTTGGTGTTTTCAGAATCGACAACGCTGACATAGGCATGCATATCTTCAGCTACTTTACGAATCTCAGTAAGCCCATATACGTGCAGAAGTACCTGGCAAAAGAGGGTGGTGGCGATTACCGCGTTGTCGTAGTAGACGGAGAAGCAATAGGCGCTGAGTTCAGGAAAGGCATAAACTGGAAGAGCAACGTTTCGCAGGGCGCCAGACCGGTAAAAGCAAGGATGGACAAGGAACTCAGCGAACTGGCTGTCAAAGCGGCAGAGGCGCTCGGCCTGGATTATGCAGGAATAGACATAGCGAAGACCAAAGAAGGCTACTGCATCCTTGAGACTAACCCCACACTTTCATGGCAGGGCTTCAAGAGCGTTACAGGAATAAACCCTGCAGAGCATATAGTCAGGCATCTGATAAAGAAATCACGCTCCTGAATTTACTACATTGAAACAACAATTCAACTGCAATATCAGCAGAGCATCTCACAGAGAAGGCGAGATGGTAACTGTTTCGCGAGAAACCTGCGAGAGCTTGGCAAGTATTGCAGCAAGCGAGAGCACGCCTAGCAATGCAGGCATCGCAATCATCCAGATGCTGAAAGGCTGGTAGAAGAGAAAAGCGATTGCTACTGAGAAGCTTATAAACGCGAAGAGCGGCGGTATGGCTGGCAGGCCTACTTTATATCTTTTAAGCAGGAGCATGGTGGCAAGCAAGCCAACTGCAGATCCGAATATGATCATCAGGCTGAGGAAGGCGTTCGCATAGACAAAATAGGCACCTGCGGCAACGGTAAGCGGCAGCATAATGTCACCATTGCCCAACATCACGCTTGAGACTGCCGGCATGTTGCCTTCGTCCACATATCTCTTCAGCACAGGATCCTCTATCTGCTTCCTGTTAAAATTCCTGAGCTCCTTCATGTCCTCCCTGCTCAGGCTTTCTTTAGGTATTATCTCCACATTTGATGAGCCTATCATAAAGGCCAGGTTCCTGCTTGACATCTGCTTCGCAAAAGGTATCATGAACTTAAACACGAAGACTGCAAGATAATCATACACTGCGAAAAAGCCCAGTATTATATATAAGGTCCAGAATCCGAAGCTGACCCCTATATTCGCGCCCAGAAAGAGCCCAAGACCAACGCTGCTTATTATAGTCATTACATTCTTATTCATCTTACCTTTTTTCCAGAGGTAAAATAAAAGGACAGCAAGAAGCGCAGGCAGCGCCAGTTCGGCTATCCCATCAAGGTAATTGTTAATATACGGCAGGAGCGAGACTATCACACTGAAGAAAAAGAAACCCCCAAGGAGGAGCATATATGCTTCAAGGGCAACGAAAAACAGCCCGCCGCGATAAGATCTGACAATCCACATTATAAAGACTATGACTACTGCAAATTCGAGCGCAAGAAAGAGTATGTAAGTGACAACCGAGCCGCCGCTTGGCTGCGCAGACTGGATCGCAGCCTGGGGCACATACGAAAAAATGGCAAAGGCAAGGCCGATAAACTGGGCGATCAGGAAAAGAACCCATACGCCTAGCATCTGCCTAGCCTCTATTCTCCTTTCCAATAATAAGCACCAAATGTAATACCACGCTGTAGAATAAAAAGGTATTCTGCCTACTCCTCCTCTCTTCTTACAATCTTAACGTATCCCTGCTTGGGCTTGAAGAGATCTCCGCTTCTCACCAGCTCTTCAATATACTTGCTTGTGGTGTTTCTGTCTATTCCCTGCTTCTCCGCCTCTTCGAGCACATGAATAACGCTTGCATCATTCTCTTCCTGCTCAAGCTTCTTTACAATCTCCATGATTGCGTTTATTTTGGACACCTTCTCCCTGGGCATGCCTGTGAAGAGTGCATCAATATCGCGCCTTCCTTCCCTGTCAATGGCCAGTGTATTCAGCATGTATTCGAATAAGGAGATGGCAAGGTCAGAGTCCCTCTCTTCTATTGTCTCTGAGAGCCGCGACTTAGCGCTTCCCTCCGCCAATCTTACCAATCCCTCTATCTGCCTCGGCGTTATTGGCGTCGCGCCTTTTTTAATCCCTGTCCTCCTCAGGTCGACATAGTAATCAGAGATCTTCTTGCTCGCCTCCTGTGTAAGGCGCGGCCTGACATTCTTCCTTGCAAATGCCACATACTTTCTTAATATATCTACGGGAACTGGCGGATTCTCTACCTGCTCGTACTCCTTCACCTCTGCCAGCTTTGCGCCTGCAGCCTCATGCTGAATAAGTATGTGCCTGGCAATCATCCTGTCCCTCTCCTCATCCATGGTATCAGTGATTGGAAATATAAGGTCGAATCTGGAAAGCAGAGCCGGAGGTATATCAAACTGCTCTGCAAGATACATATTTGTGTCAAATCTGCCGAATTTCGGATTCGCTGCAGCAAGAACAGAGGCTTTTGCTGTAAACCTTGCCACGATGCCCGCTTTCGCAACGCTTATTGATTGCGATTCCAGTGCTTCGAGCAGTGCAGATTTATCATCATTGCTTATCTTGTCAAATTCATCAATCTCTACAGACCCTCCTGAACCGAGAACCAAGGCTCCTGCCTTCAGCGTCCAACCGCCTTCAGCAAATTCATCCCTCTCCGCTGCTGCTGTAAGCCCGGCGCCGCTCGTGGATTTGCCGCTGACATAGATGCCCTTCGGCACTATCTCGGTCACTGCCTGGAGCAGCCTTGTCTTAGCGCTTCCAGGGTCTCCGATAAGCAGTATATGTATGTCGCTCCTTATGGCGCCACCATCCACCAGCTTCTTGTCAGGCGTGCCTCCGAAGAGCTGCAGCGCAAGCGCCTGCTTTATCTCATTATGCCCGTAAATTGACGGGGCTATGGATTTGGAAACCTTCTCAAAGATGTAAGGGTCCTTTGCAAACTCCTTTATCATCCTCTCGTCATCAGGGCTTATGTCTATCTCAGCGAATTCCTTCTGCTTGGCCTTTATCGAAACTGCATCGAAAAACATCGTGAAAAGCAGCTTATCCTCCTTGCCCTTCGCTGTTTTTCTTGGCTTTATTCTAAGTATGCCGGTAATATCAATCCGGTCGCCAGGTATTACGCTGTTTACCATGTCGTCCTCGAGCCAGACCTCAAGCTGCCATGTAGGCGTACTGCCCCTAAGCTTCTCGAGCGGGTCCTGCACGGCAATCCTCTGGAGGTTGGTAAAGCGCGATTCTGTGCTGTCCTGCTTCAGCGACCTTCTCTTGCACTGCGGGCAGAGCTCCACATTTGTTTCGCGGTCAACCTTGAGCTTCAGCACAGTGCCGCAGAAATCGCATTTGTACACGCCTATGCTTACCCTCGGTGTTATCTCAGACCTCTTCACGACAAGCGAGTCAAGCGTAAGCAGCTTGCCAATGTATTCTGAGCCCACATCCTGTATCATCGGCATGCTTATGTCGAGGCCATAGAACCTGGCATAGATCGGCTTCTTTGCATCCGGATTCGGATTGAGCTTTTCAAGAGCCGCATTGGCGCATTGCAGCATTGCGTCAGGATTCGATATCAGCTCGTCAGCCAGCTCATTGTCAAAGCGCTCAAGATTCTTTATGTCGACAAGTATGCTCCTTATCTTCGGATAGGCAAGGAACATCTCGTTTATCTGGTTTATGTAATAGGCGTCGAAGAACTCTATGAACTTCTCAGTCACTCCTTCGCGCTGCTCGCTTGACAATTCCTCCACGGATACATCCCTCTTGAACGAAAATGATTTAGCTCTAAAGGCATAAAAAGAGCTTATACAAAAGGTTTTAGTGGCAGTTCAGGTAAACTGCCTGCCTTCAAAAGGCGGGCTTCCTTGCCGAAATCAGGTGACGCTCTGGAAAAATTCTATATAGCTACTGCAATTCCATATGTCAATGCTCCTCCGCACATAGGCCATGCACTTGAGTTCGTGCAGGCTGATGTCATAGCCAGATACAGGAGGCTTCTTGGCGAAGAGGTCTACCTCGCTACAGGCGCAGATGAGAATAGCCTGAAGAATGCGCTTGCAGCTGAGAAGCTTGGCATAAGCACAGAAGAGCTCTGCCTGAGGAACTCCGAAGCGTTCAAAGTCCTTGTAGACTCAATGGGCATTTCTTACAGCGCATTCATAAGGACGTCTATCAAAGGCGACCACTGGAAGACCGCGCAGGATCTCTGGAGCCTTTGCAACAAAAACGGAGACATATACAAGAAAAAGTATAAGGGCCTATATTGCGTGGGCTGCGAGCTCTTCTATACCGAGAATGAGCTGGTGGACGGGCTCTGCCCGGAGCACAAGACAAAGCCTGAGCTTGTTGAAGAGGAGAACTACTTCTTCAGGCTCTCAAAATACCAGAATATGCTGGAGCAGCTCCTTACCTCTTTCAAGATCAAAGTTACGCCGCACTTCCGCGGCAATGAAGCACTGGGATTCATAAAAGCCGGCCTGGAAGACTTCAGCGTCTCGCGCTCAGTGAAGAGGGCGCATGGATGGGGCATACCAGTGCCTGGCGACGAATCGCAGATCATGTATGTCTGGTTCGATGCGCTTGCATACTACCTAACCGCAGCCTTTTTCTCCGTAGATGAAAAGAGGTTCAGGTCGCTCTGGCCGGTAGACCTGCATGTCATAGGGAAGGGCATAACGCGCTTCCACGCCCTCTACTGGCCTGCAATGCTTCTTTCGGCAGGGCTGGAAACCCCAAAAGAGATACTAGTGCATGGGTACATAACAGTGGAGGGGCAGAAGATCTCAAAGTCGCTTGGCAATGTGATAGACCCTGCAGCGCTTCTGAAAAAATACACCAGCGATGAGATAAGGTATTATCTGATAAGGGACATACCCTCATTTGACGATGGCGATTTTTCAGAGAAGAGCCTGATAGACAGGGTAAATAAAGAACTGCTGGGGGATCTTGGCAATCTTGTGAACAGAGTGCTTACGCTTGCAGAGAAGTCAGGCTTGAAGGAGTTCAGAGGAAATAGTGAGCTCGAATCAGGCATTGACATCGGCTCGGTGCAGGAACGTTTCTCAAACCTGGAGCTCCACGAGGCGCTCGAGCGTATAATGGAATTTGTCAGGAAGTGCAATGCCTATGTCAACAGCAAGGAGCCATGGAAGCTTCAGGGTCAGGAGCTAGAATCTGTGCTTTACAACCTCCTCGAGTCGATAAGGATAGCTGCCATTCTCCTCTTTCCATTCATTCCAACAACATCATTGAAGATCTCCAAAATGCTGGACTTCGAGATTAAGGGCATAAGTGACTGCAGATTCAGAGACTCTTTCACCGGCAAGATAACCAGGCAAGGCTACCTCTTCAGGAAGATAGAGTAATAAATGCAGCACGCAGACCGGATAACACTGGCTGGCTACCAGAATGCTTTACTACAAATGCCTTGCTATAATAAGGTTTTTAAATATAAATATGCCTTCATCTATGGCGGTATTTATGGGAAAAATCCAGTATATCCTTGGAACAATACTAACTTCGCTCACTATGCTTGCGCTTGGAATGTTTGCAATTCCTGGAATAACCTTCGGGGGCACCTCAAGCAATACGGTTGTGGCAAGCGTAAATGTACCATTGTATTGCGGCATAAGCCTGAGCACCAATACAATATCCTTTGGTTCGGTCTCACCAGGTTCGAGCGTGCCTACTGACGTGCCTGTCACAGATACCAATGCTGCAGGGAATACGCAGGCAAATGTCCTTATAGACGGAGGAAACTGGATCTCAGGAAGCAACAATTTCGGAGTCGGCAATACATTATGGGATTCTACCACCCAGACAACATATGTTGGAAATGTGCTGACTTTAACCCCGATAAATACTGAGGAGACATTGGCGGCCAGCGCAGGCTCGAACACACTCTATTTTGGCCTAGCAGTACCGGCTTCGCAGGCAGCAGGCGCATATACCCAAAATATAGTAATAGAGAACAGCTGCTGAGCCGCATGGAAGTGCCAAGAAATAATGCAACTGCTTTTTTGCTGGGTTTTGCATTATTCTTCCTAATGCTTCAAAGTGTCTACGGCCAGTTCGGCGAAGTGGCAGGCCAGCCTACAATAAATGTACCTATTGGCAGCTCAAATGCCACTAATGTGACTCTCGCAAATTCCGGCCCAACCCCAATCCCATTTACCAGCGTTTTGCCTTCCTTTACAAACTACGGAAAGACAACGCCACCTGTAATTACGCTGATTCCTGAAAACGGCACTATACCTCCATACAGCGATTTAAATATAGAGATAAAGGCATACCTGCCTGCGCACAACAATAGCGTAGGAGACAGCTGGAACGGCATAGTGCAGTTCATTGAGATCTCCAATACTACAAATGCGGGAGGCGCGGTAATAAGCGCAGGTCTTGCAAAGATACTTACAGTCAATGCAGTGTCTCCTAAGCCAGATCTCTGGCCTTATGTGCTAGCAGTGATAATAGTTGCGGCAATAGCAGCAATTTCATATGTGGTGCTTAAAAGGAGAGGCACAAAGAGAAGTAATACGAGATTCAAAAGAAGGAAGCGCTAGAGAGCTACTTCATTCAAATAAAATCAAATAGGAAAGTTCTTATTTATTTTATTACCCTGTTATTCTGGGCAATATCGGTATTATACATGAAATTTTCAATTCTACTAAATAATTTGAAATGGGAAGCATTAAGCCTTATTTCCTTTATGTTCATCTTCATGACAGCGACATATGCCAATGGAACTGAGATCCTTACAGCCAATGTCCTGGTTCCATGCCCATTCTCAGTAAGCATTGCCACTTCAAATAACTTATATATACTGCCGCTTACCACAAATATAACCTTCCAATATACGTTGTCCAATTCAATATGCTCCAGTTACATCGACAGCGGCTTCTTAAATGTTACCAATTCCCGCAGCGTGCCCATCTACAGCATACCTGTGAAATATCAGATTATGAATGGTGTAATCCCTATCCCCTATAAGCCATTTCCGAACACCACTTCAAGCTATTCCGCAACAATCGCATTCTCATCAAATTACTTCGCTAACCAGAGCTCAGCAGCATTCGAGGTGGTAGAGCCTGCTATTCTCAGAATATATAACCTCAGCGCAAGCCCAACTATCTCTCCAGGATCCATACTCACAATCTCGCAGAATATAACCAACAGTGGTTTCCTTTCCCCTAACAACATGGTGCTGCACACAGAGATAACAGGACCTAAAGTTCTCAAAGATGTTGTCAACACAAGCGTATCCTCTCCAGGCTTCATCAGCTTTACAGTAAACGGGGTCACAAGCAACCTCGGAGCATACCATATATCTGAGAATGTAAGCTATTACAACGGCGCATCGAATGCAATATCTCCAAATGTAAGTTCTGCATATACTGTGGCAAGTGCTGCAAGTTCAACTTCCACGCCTTCAGGCCCTCCAGCACCATCTCCCTCGAAAGTGCAAGAACCTATAACCATAATAAGCACAGCCCTTCTATCAAGCATACCCCTACTTACCGGTGCCTATGCGGGTTTCGCCGCAGTCTCTGAAATAGAGCTTACTAATATGGGCAGCTTGCCTGTCTGGGTTAACATGAGCGTTCCGGAAATTACGGAATTCGGTTCAGTCTCAATCTCTCAAAACTCAATCTATCTGCTACCGTCATCAAATCTCTCCGTACAGCTATTCTACAAGACAAATAGCAACGTAACTCCTGGCGAGTACGTGGTTCCGATTAACTTCTCTGTTTCGCAGATCGGGCACAGAAGTTCCAGTGAAACTCTGTTTCCGGTGCTATCGATAACAAACATGAATGACAAGCCAAGCGCAACCGCTTCAAGCCTCACATTCCAAAGCGCCTCCCATATTGCTTCCGGATCTATAGAAGTCTCGAACCCTTATAACCGCACCGTATACAATGCAACTGTCTCGGTTAGCATACCAACTGTTGCGTTATCTAATACCTCCTCATTCATTCTCTCTGGGGCAGTAAGCAACATAACAAAGACAGAACTTGCATACGTGCTAAACTGGTTTATACCTGAAATGCCAGGACATGCAAGTACATACGTCTATTATTATGCAAGCAATGTGATAGAACCAGAGCTTCTCTCCTCTCCGGAAACCCAAGTGAGCATACCTTCCTCTGCGCAGTCATCGCTAACCATATTCCAGATCAACATACCTACATTTTACACTGGCACTGAAAGCAGCATAAACGTCAGTTCCTTCTATACTGGTCAGAGACCTGAAAATGTAACATATAATCTAGTTTCGCAGCCATCAATGATTGTGCAGAATCCTTTTCAGGTTTTCAGGGCCATGCCGAACCAGGAAATAAACACGGAATTCTATGTAAACGGCGCAAAGAATCCAGGCACATATCTCCTCACTCTTTATATTCAGGGCACTGGAATAAATAAGACCTATTCGCTTCCTGTTCTGGTATTGCAGAAACCCGCTCCGCCACCTCCCACAACAAATTCCACTCCAGTAAGTCCAGTCCCATTAAGTGCATTAGTTCTAAAGCCAGATATTATTTACCCAATAAGCGCTGCAGTGGCTGCAGTAGTAGTTCTTACGGCGATACTCTTCAGGTACAGAAGGCCAGCAGGCTACGATGCGCAAAGGGTTAAAAGGCTTCAAGAGCTAAAAGAGCACATAGGTAGGAGTGAACGAGATTGAATATGGATTGATGAAATGCCGCCCCATATAATAAGGATATCATCCCAAAAAGGAGGCGTTGGCAAGACTACCATAGCCGTAAATCTTTCTGTTTTGCTGCAGAAATTCGGATATGAAACACTGCTGATAGACAGCGATACGGGAAATCCTTCTGTAGGATTCCATATTGGTCTGGAAAAGGCAAATATCGGGTACAAGGATTTTGTCACAGGCAAGATGGAATTGAATGAGGTAGCCGTTCCGCATGCGCCTTCAGGCATGCATGTTGTCCCAGGACTGGTAAATGTGAGGCCTTTCGAGCTTAATGAGCGCGATGAGAAGAACGCAATACTCAAATTGAAGAAATCGCGCTACCAATTCATAGTAATAGACACGGAGATAGGATGCAATGGAATAACTGGGGGAATTGACGAGGCGCTTATACTTACTACTCCGAGCATGCCCAGCTGCAGCAGCGTGATCAGGATGGCAAAGGAATTTGATCAGATGCAGTTGAGCCATAATCTTGCAATAAACCGCGTGAAGAACAGGAGTTACGAGATAAGTGAGGCAGAGATCGCGGAGATGTACGAGAGAAAGACCATCGCTTCTATTCCGGAAGACGATATAGTTCCGGAGAGCATAGAGGAAAAGATTCCAGCGGTATTGCTGAAACCTAAAAATAGGTTTAGCATGGACATATCTGTGCTTGCAAGGCACTACGCAATGGCTATAGGCGCCGAGCCAGAAAGCTCAGGAAAAGCAGGCAAGTTATCATTTCTGGAGAAGATAAGCAGGATAATACATATGCTGAGATCCAAGTCTTAGCCTTTAAGGTTTCGGGTTAGATGGAGATGCAGAAGAGATACTATATAATCGCATATGCGGCACTCTTCCTCGCCTTTCTAAGCCTGCACTACGGCCTTACCAGCATGCAGCCAGTACATGCTGCTGCTATGCAACAACTTTCTTTTAGCAGTTCATTTAACTCGTCTGCATTATCAACATCCTCTTCAACAACGCTGCCTGCTACTTACAATACGCCACAATCGGAAAACCAGTCCACTACTACCTCAACCTCCTCCTCTTCCACCTCTTCATTGCCTACTACCGTTCAGTATGGTGTTAGCAATGCCTACGTAATAAACCTTAATTCAACAGTTCCCACTTCAGGAATAATTTTCAATGGAATTTATTACCAAAAAGGCAGCGTAGTCAATGTAACTGGAGGAAACTACTCCATAAGCGCGCCAGCCTCCAAAGGCTGGGCCTTCTCTTACTGGGAATCAGAAAATGCCAATGTAGCAATAGCCAGTCCATATTCCTTAAACACCACTGCATATATATCAGGCAGCGGCTCCATAACAGCAAATTACAATTCTATTATAAAATTCGTGGAAACTGGCTTGCCTGCAAATACAAGCTGGAGCATTTCATCTGGAAATTACGTGACTCGCGGAACCTCAAACATACTCTATCTGGAAGGCCCGCCTGGCAACTATCCGTTCATTGCATATAACGTATCAATGAATAATTCTATATACGACCCATCGCCTTCAGAAGGGATAGCATCAGAGGGAAACCTGGTAGCTATCAACTATACCTTAGCCCAAAGCAACACGCTTGGAAATGCATTGCCCAAGGTAGAGCCTGCTGCCACTTCTACTTATAATATACGTGGCAACAATGTTACTGCTTTTGTTAATGCAAAAGAGTTCCAAATGCCTCTTCCTGGCAATATACTCGACTCAGTTGCGGTAAACCTGACTACAACAGGTATAGGGATAAACCTAAGCATTTCAACTTCGTCTGCCATTCCATCCAGATATCCGAAAATGCAGAATCCAATATACAACTTTATTCAAATAAACGGAACTGCGAAAAAAGGCGGAGTAAGCAGCGGTATCGACAAATATGTCAGCAGAGCAATATACAATTTCTCAGTGCCTATCGCCTGGGTTGCGCAGAACAACGTACGCTACACAGACATAAAGTTGTTCAAGTACGTATCGGGCAATTGGGTTATGCTTCCTACCATATACCTTGGATCAAATGCCACTTCATACCTTTATTCGGCCACTTCCAACTCATTTTCTGCCTATGTGGTAGGAGTTGCTACAAATACAAATACTGCATCATCAACAACAAGCATAAGCGTGACAGTAACAGGCAGCTATCCTACTTATATATACGCTGACGGTGCACTATCAACCACAGCCAGCAACTATGCTGTAACAACAAGCTATACTCTGGATTCTTTCGGCTCATACAACTACAGCAACGGAGCAAGTGGTCGCAAACTTGTTGCAAATGAAAATGTATCTTCGGTAGGCCATAGCACCAGCAGCACAGGCACTTTTAGCACGCCAAGCAAATTGCCTGTGGATACTGCAATTGCAGGAATAGGGGCAAATGTAATATTCTCACACGCGTCCATACAGGTTGTGAACTCAAGTTCCTCAGTAACCAAGAGTAAAACCCTTTCTTATACGGTGCCAGCTACGAACAGTTTCGTCATATTTGGAATTGCTTCAGGAGGAAGCAGTTTCTCTGCTCCTCTGCCTTCTGGGTGTACGCCAATCACAGCTACAGACAGCGCTTCAGATGCAGAAGCAGAAGTTGCGTACTGCACACTGAGCTCCAGCGGCTCAGTTACCATAACAGCATCTTCTCCCTCCTCGATCTCTGCTGCTGCATACGAATGGTCTCCGGCAACAGTAACATTGGATGACAACCCATCAACAGGCATAATCCTAACTAACAGCGTGGATGAGGCAAGTGGGAATACCGTACAGGTGCTTGGGACTAGCACTATGAACGCAATAGCGCCCTATGGGTATACGTTCGGCAGCTGGTCAGTAGATTCTGCCGACTCTTCGAATGTTGTGATAAGCGATCCTTCATCGCCTAATACGCTTGTCACAATCGAAGGCAATGCGATAATAACTGCCAATTTCAAACCTCCGAGCGTATCTCTCTCATACTCAAATGGAATTGTCGATGCAGGCCAGTCCGAGGTGCTTACTGCAACAGTATCTGGTACTTTATCAGGCCCATTCACCTACAACTATATAATAACAAATACAATCAGCGGCGCTCAGGTTGCAAATATGCTTTTCACAGGGGTAGCAACCTCTTCTAATACATTTATCTGGAATACTGCGGGCTTCGCAGGCGATACTGTCCAGGCAAATGTCATAGTAACCAGCGCCTCTACTGTAATAAGTTCAGGAAACGTTCCTACTGTGGAAATAACAAATACCATCTCTCACCTGCCATACCCATACGGCGTCGCCTTCAACCCAAACGGCGCAACTTCATATGTCGTCGAGACTAGTGGGAGCTATGTTAGTGCGTTCGACGTTTCCACAAATACAGTTATTACTAATATTTTTACAGGTTCAAATCCGTATAAAGTCGCCTTCAACCCCCAGGGAACCATCGCCTATGTTCCTAATCAAAATAGCAATGTAACAAGTGTCATAAATGCCTTAACAAACACTGAAGTCAATACCATAGCTACTGGCAGTTCATACGGTGTCGCCTTCAACCCCAAGGGCACCATCGCATACGTTACCTTAGATAATGATCCTGGCACGGTAGATGCAATCAACACATCCACAAATACAATAGTAAATACTATCTCTGTAGGGATAGATCCGCAGTCAGTCGCCTTCAACCCACAGGGCACCCTCGCATATGTCCTGAACTGGGGTACCAATACAATCAGTGTAATCAATGCCTCAACTGAAACGGTAGTAAATACGATCTACCTGTTAACAAATCCGCAGGCAGTCGTCTTCAACCCACAGGGCACCCTCGCCTACGTTAACGAATGCTCGAATAGATTCAATGGCTGTCCGCTTTACACATATGTCGTTGTTATCAATGTCTCCACAAGCAAGATTGTCAATACAATTGCAATAGGCCCTAATCCGTTTGGGATAGCAATAAATCCGCAGGGAACTTTGCTCTACATAACTACTGAGTACAATATTAGCGTGATGAGTACTGCGACTGATACCATGGTAGATACAGTCCCAGCACTATTCCCAGAACAGATTGCAGTCAATCCTTCTGGAACCTTAGCATACGCTACAGATACAAATTACAATAACTTAAGCATTCTCTCAACGTATCCATACTTCACAATAAATCCTTCACTTGTATTTACCTCATTTACTGACAGCAGCAGTCAGGTAAGCGCAGGCCAGCAGCAAACCGTGACTGCTACCGTGAGCGGAGGCACAAGCCCATACACTTACAATTTCCTCGTATACAATAGCGTAGGCCTGGTCGCTAACGTGCTATATTCTGGTGTCTTTCAAACATCCAACTCGTTTGCCTTTACCCAGCAAGCATTATGGGGGAGCGGACCTATTACTGTTAATGTAATAGTTACTGACAGCGCCTCAACTCCAGAATCAGTAAAAAGTACGTTGGTATATAACACTGGCACCGTGTTATGCGATATTTCTCTCTCCCCTACTGCGCTTGCATTCGGCTCAACAAATCCGGGATCTTACTTGCCCACTAATGCAGGAGTGGTAGATACGAATAGCGGAGGTTCCAATGCCTATATGTATGTATACGGGGGCAACTGGATTTCAGGAAGCCACAGCTTCGGAGTTTCTAACACACTATGGAGCGCAATTACGCAGGCATCATATACCGGAACACAACTTTCCGCAACATCATCCAATACTGCAATGCTTGTCCCATCTTCTGGCTCAAACACAATCTATTTCGGAGTGGCTGTTCCGGCATCGCAGCCGAGCGGATCATACACTCAGAATATAATAATAGAGAACAGCTGCTGATTCTTCTTAAATTGTTGTAGTCACACCGCGCATTAAACCGCATTAATACGAGATCCGAAAGAAAACGAGGCCACATTAAACGCTTCTAATCGAAACTTATATAAAGGCAGGCATCAAGTAAATCAATAACTTTTATAGCTGGTCAAATGCGTAATCTATTAGCTTCACTTTTTCTAGTTCTTGCAATCTCTGTGTTTGTGGCATATCACTTTATTACTACAGCAGCGCAAGCGCAGCCGAGCAGCAATACCGATGTTTCGTATCAAGTTAGTCCAGGCCCACAACCATACTACTCGTGCCCTTTGCTGACAGCCTCTCCGGCAAATATAATAGTATCAAATATTTCTGTAATATCTGCTTACAATCTTAACGGAATTACTGATTATGTCCTGCCTCCTGGCCACTCTGGCAGCATCACTTATAAAGTAAACTCAAATAAATCGGATAACATTGCAGTAGATGCGAGCCTCTCGTTTTCCCATGAAGTGCAGCGCATGAGGAATTACAGCATAGAGAAGGAGAGCTCATCGCGATACAAGATATGCTTCAGTGCAGGGTACGGCACAGTCTGCAGGTACAGTCATATGCCGCCTGCCGCAAGCTACGCAATTGTAAATACAAGCTCTGCAAGCCATGATGGCATATACTCATACATCAATACAAGTACCTCGAAGAATGGATATGTAAAGCTATCAATAAACACTTCACCTAGCGTACAGAAAGGTACATATTGGATAAATATAGCAGGAGGTCCATGCGATGGCGGGCAAACAGCCTTGCTAACAATAGGCAATTCAGCATACAACGGCAGCGTAAGCACTGGAATTTATTCGTGATCTTCATGCGCCAACTAAATATAATAGCAGTTTTTATCATGGCCCTCACATTTCAGATACTAATGGGCATGGCTCACGCATCAACACCTGCATCATCCATCAACTGGTCAGGATATGTTGCAGTAGAAAATGTATCTAGCCCACAAAATTTCAGTGTAACTGCAGTTAATGGAAGCTGGGTCGTGCAGAGTGTTACGCAGACACCAAATGCTACAAATCAGTCGTTCTCCTCACAGTGGATAGGCATTGACGGCTATTCCAATACCTATCTTATTCAAACTGGCACCGAATCGGATTCTGCAAATGTGTTCGGTTCACCTACATGGGCTTGGTATGAACTGCTTCCGAACTATGCAATCCAGATACCTGGTTTTACTGTGAATTCCGGTGACGTGATGTATGCCAGCATAACCCTTATAAATTCAACTTCTCATAAATGGGACATATATCTTGCAGATATAACCCAAAATGAAACTTTCAATATAACTGTCAACTATACCACTCCGGAGTCAAGCGCAGAATGGATAGACGAAAGGCCGTATGTTGGCTACTGGCCTCCCCTTGCTGATTTCCATCAATCATTTTATGGCCCAGCCTATACAAATGGAATCCGCAGCAATTATGCTACTATAAACGGTGTGACTTCCCAGATAAACTCATTTCCCAATATAAATATCTCCATGACCAATCCGTATCTTGGCGGGTGGGTGCATCCGGTACAGGCATATCCTACCAGTCTGTCACAGAATTCAAGTTTTACTGTGATTGTAAAGATGCAAGCACAAATAGACGTTTCAAAGACAGAGCTTGATCTTGGCAATTCATCCATACTTTCAGCCTCGATATACGGCGGCTCATTGCCTTATACATACCAATGGTACGAACAAGCGCCAGGATCAGGAGGCTATACTGCTATAAAAGGCGCAAACACCTCAGACTATCTCTTTTCTACAAACCAGAGTACACAGATCGGCACATGGCTCTTTGAGCTCAATGTAACTGACAGCTCCGGAGTAAGCAATATGACCTTGCCAGTCAGCGTATCAGTAAACACGCTTCCAGTATTTGACGCGCAGGCGCAGTCATCTTCCAATTCAATATTTGCTGGGCAGAGTGTTTCACTAACAGTTCCATCCCTTCCAGTCAACGGGTCTGCCCCATTTACCTATAATTGGGCAGTGAAAACTCCAAATTCGAACAGTTTTGTACCAATATCAGGTTCAGGTATGCTACGATTTGTAAATGCAACTCCATACCCGTTCAATACCTCTGGCACATCTTGCGTATCAAGTAGCAATCATATATACTGCTCAGGTGGACTTGGGGATTCAAAGACAGGCTACACCCTTTTCGGGTTTGTTCCAAATTCTGTCTACGGAGAAGTATCTGGCAACAGCATAACATGGAATACATCAACGCAGTATCCTGCTAATATAGCCAATCAGGACTGTGTAGCGAACGGCAGTTACATGTATTGCATTGGAGGATTGCAGGATGTTGCAGGCCAGACAAATTCTACACAGTCTATCGCACAGCTCGTGAGGCTGGATGCTTATGCGTATATCTCTGGAAATGGGATTGGAAACGGTAGCCTTACAACGCAATATCCCTATCCCTCCCTGTCAACAGGCCTTAACTCTTCCGGATTTTCATGCGCAACATACAATGACTATATTTATTGCGTCGGAGGTACCCCCTGGCAAAGCGCATATTATTCCTCGGCATACTACGCTCATCTGTCAAGCAGCGGGATCGGCCAATGGTTTTCCACCACATTGTATCCTACGGCTATAGCTGGCCAAAGCTGCACCACATACAATGGATACATATACTGCGTCGGAGGCGAAAATTATACTGGCAGTTTCTTGAATAAGGTATATTATGCCCCTGTGACTGCAAACGGGATAGGGACATGGAAGACAACCACGTCATATCCACTGCATGCAAATTACCTACAATGCAGCACATATAGCGACTACATATACTGCGCTGAAGGGCAGATTGTATACGGCTCTTCAGAGTTGTATGCAAACCAATCCTTCTTTGCTCATATATCTTCAAATGGCAGTATAAGCCAATGGGTTGCCGAAGGCTCATTCTGGGATAAACCTGCAAATCAACAGGATAATTGCGCGGTCTCTAATGGCTACATGTATTGTGTGAGCAATATCGGCGCGCATGTATTTGCAGACAAGCTATATCCTTCATCCTATGTATTTAATTCGAATTCCTATACGCCTTTAGGTACATACGAGTTTGAACTTATTGCTACCGACGCTGACGGTGTGACTGCGAATTCTCTTCCTGCCTCAGTAACGATAAATTCGCATGGAAATTTGACAGCTTATATGAACATGCCTGCTAATCATCTCGCCGTAGGACAAAATGAGATTCTCACTACAAATGTGACTGGCGGAATCCCGCCTTATTCATACGAATGGTTGCTTAATGGCAATAGGCTAAATCAAACAGGTCAAACAATAACCATTATGGCAAATTCGACCGATATTGGCTCCAACAACGTAACAGTAATAGTTACTGATAGCGCATTCCATGAAGCCATAGCATCAAGCATCTTTACCGTGATTAGCGTGAATACGCTGGTCACTGTGCCTCTGCCTGTGATTGATGTGGGTACAAATGAGTCACTTAATGCATATATTTCCGGAGTTGCACCTCCATACACATATGCCTGGAGCATTAACGGTAATCCTGTAGGAGGCAATTCCAGTACGCTTGTGTTCATAGGGAATTCAACTACACAGTCAGATTCGCCAGATGTTGTGGGTGTCAAAATCCTTTCAGGCAGCGTTTACTTTACTGCAACAAACACATTAACTGTAAATCCCAAACTTAACATTCCGACTCCCACGGCACAGTCATCATCTATCTCGCCTAAGCAATCAGACTTGCTCACGGAACCTACGCCAAGTGGCGGTACTGCGCCCTATTCCTATCAATGGCTTGAGGAAGCGCCAGGTTCTTCTTCATTCAGCGTAATTCCAGGCGCAATCTCCCTCACGTACGACTTCACAACAAAAAAGACTACCCCCACAGGCACGTGGCTCTTTGAGATAGAGGTCACAGACAGTGCTTCCGCCCCTGTTTCCCTGATATCAAATTCGGTGCCTATTACAATAAAATCAGGCGGCGGCCCTTCGAAACATTGAGTAAGCATCAGATATCACTACCTCAACCTAATAAGGAAAAAGTATTTATTGCTGGCCAATATCAAGTAAGCGGAAAATATGCTTATTCTTCTTTTTCCGTCCTTATCTTCTTCATTTCGCTCTTCCTTATCGCGAGGCGCACCGAGCCGGTGCCGAGCGGAATCTGCTTGCCTACAAGTATGTTCTCTGTCACTCCGCGCATTGGGTCTACTTCGCCGAAAGTTGCAGCATTGACCAGGTGCTTTGCAGTTTCCTCGTATGCTGCGCGCGCAAAGACCGAGTTCTTCATGCCACTGAGGCCATGCCTTCCAACTCCCTTTATGTCTCCACTGTATGTCATCGCGTCAGCAACAAGCAGCAGGTGCCTCCTGTCAACGTCTATCTTCTGCTCGTCGAGTGTCTTCATCAGCTCATTGGCAAGCGTATTCCTTGCAGCTTCTACCCCAAAGAGCCTGTACATCGCAAAGACGTCATTCGTATAAAGCTTTGACTTGTCAACGCCCTCCACATTTATTATATCCTCTATCCTATTCCCTGCAGCTATTATATAGAAGTCACCGTTCTTGTCCTGCTGTATAAGCGCCTTGCCAGCGCCCTCTATCCCCTGTATCACTTTCTTCATTACCTTTACAGTAGTGTTCCTCACTTCCTTCAGGTTCTTGGTCTTAAGCTTTATAAGAACCTCATAATCCTGCGATTTTACCTCAAGATCCATCGCCTTCGCAAGCTTAGAGGCAACCTGCGCAGGAGTCATCTCGGCAGCTTCCACTGCCTGCTTGCTAAGTATCAGCTTTATCGTGCCTTTTGAGAAGTTTTCAATAGCCCTGCGCACTATGCTTGACATCTTAACTTCATTTATCTTCCTTGCCACTGCCTCTACCTTCTCAAAGTTTCTCTTTATTCCAGGCTCAAGGTAGATCTGTGTTATCGGAGTTGCAGGCTTCTTTTTTGCATCGACAAGTTCAACTATCCTGGGCAGGCCTGAAGTTGCTATTGTTGCCTCTATTCCAGCATAGTGGAATGTCCTTAAGATCATCTGCGTTCCCGGTTCTCCGATAGACTGCGCAGCAAGCATGCCTATCGGCTCGCCATAATGCACCCTGTACTTCTTGTCAAATCCATTGTTCTTGCTCTCAGCCATAACCTCACTCCTTTTCCTCCATCTCAACAAGCTGCACCGACATGGGATTCATCCCGTCTCCGCCATACACTGTCTGTATTATGTTGTTGTTGACATCGCGTACGCTTAAGTCTTCACGCACATAATAATCCTGCAGTGCGTTCGATAGCCTCCTGTAGAGGTAGCCTGACCTTCCTGTAAGCAGCGCCTTGTATACCTCTGAACCTCTTGATCCTATCGCGTGTGCGAAGAGGTCTATTGGCGCAAGGCCGTTGTAATAGTTTGTGGTAACGAAGCCTCTTGCGGTGGGGCCCACGTCTCCGGGCATGATGTGCGGGAGGAGCCTGTTTGTGTAGTAGCCCCTCTTTATACGTCCTCCTGAGAGCGTTGCCTGCTGGCCGAGGAACATGCTCATCTGTTCAAGGTTAAGTATGCTTCCCCTTGAGCCTGACTTTGCCATCTCGAAAGCGCTATTCCCTGAGCTTTCGTGCCTTACCAGCGCCTCCCCTGCCTTGGTCCTTGCCATGTTGAGCTCTGCTATTATCATGCGTTCCAGCGACTCCCTAAGCGTGTATCCTATAAGCGCTTCAAGCTTGCCTTCCTTGTACTGCGCTATCAGTGCGTCTATCTTCGAGAAAGTCTCGCCGAGTATCCTTGACTTGATCTCTTCCATCTCCTTATTCACTGCATACTCCTTGACGCCTACCGTGACACCTGCAAGCGTTACATATGCATCTGCCACCTTCGAGGTTGTGTATATGAAGTTCTTAAGCACTTCATACCCGTAGCGTGCAGCTATCGCAGCGAAGAGCTTATTATCCCTCCCGTAAGTATCCTTGGTAACTATCCCCTCAACAAGCTTGCCGTTCTTTATCTTAAATGCACCCTGATTTGTCTGCTGCTCATAATCAAAGCCTTCAGGCAGCATCATCGAGAAGATATCCCTGCCTCTGCACTTGCCGTCCTTCGTGCTCTCCGGCATCTCGTATATGTTGGCTATGCCCAAAAGATATGCAGTTTCGTCCTTGCTAAGCAGCGTGTGCTCGTTTGTCAGGCTGTACATCCCGCTTATCCCGTCTTCAGAGTTAGTTATTATCGCAGCTCCGTCTCTTGGTGAAAAGATCTGGTATTGCACTTCCATCAGATATGTCGCCTCTGCCTGGGCCTCAAGCGTCTGAGGGACGTGAAGATTCATTTCGTCTCCATCGAAGTCTGCGTTGTAAGGCGTAGTGGTGCAGTAATTGAGCCTGAAAGTCCTTCCGGGAACAACCTTGACCCTGTGAGCCATGATCGAAATCCTGTGCAACGAAGGCTGCCTGTTGAAGAGCACGATGTCGCCGTCTTTCAGCTGCCTCTCCAGTATTGTGCCTACAGCGAGCTCCTTTATCAGGTCGTCCCTGTTCGTCTCCATTACTCTCTTCCTTTTGCCATCCTTTGTGATAAGGTTCAGCGCCATCGGGTACGACGTGCTTGAAAGAAGCTTCTTGCCCTCGTCTATATTCCATTCTGTAATGTAAAACGGCACGGTCAGTTTCTCCGCTATCTCATATGGCACTCCTACCTCGTCTATGTCAAGGTAAGGGTCTACGCTTATGACTGTTCTTGCAGAATAGTTTACGCGCTTTCCGCTCAGGTTGTATCTGAAACGGCCTTCCTTGCCCTTGAGTCTCTGCGCAAGCGTCTTGAGAGCACGTCCGCTCCTATGCCTTGCCGGAGGTATGCCTGAAGTCTCGTTGTTGAAATATGCTGTTACGTGGTACTGCAGGAGCTCCCACAGGTCGTCTATTATTATCTGCGGCGCACCGGCATTGATATTCTGCTCCAGGCGCTGGTTGATCCTCATTATGTCCACAAGCTTGTGCGTCAGATCATCTTCGCTCCTCTCCCCTGACTCGAGCGTGATCGACGGTCTGACGTTTACCGGAGGCACAAGGAGTGAGCTTAGAATTAGCCACTCGGGCCTGCTCACTTTAGGGTCTATGCCAAGAAGCCTCAGGTCATCCTCGCTTATCTTTGCAAGTGAGTCGCGTATCTCATCCGGCTTGAGTCTCCTCTCGCCTATGCTGAAATATGTGGGCTGTGAGAAGCTTATCTTTTCCTGCACTGCGCCGCAATGCGGACACTTCTTTGCGCCTTTTATCCTCTTTCCGAATGAACCGCCTTTCTTTATCCTCCTGTCACTGCCTTTTTGATCATACCCCTGCTTCTTTTCAGATGCAGAAATGGCAGGCTGCCCAACCTCCTGAATGGCTGCGTGGAGCGGCGTGCCTTCTGTTTCCTCGCTTACCAGTTTCCTTACTTCGCCAATCTGCTCGTCGCTTACCAGGATGCGGTGGCATTCCTTGCATGTTGCCTGAAGCAGCATGTAAAGCACTTTTGAGAATTCGGAGTGCACCACAGGCCTTACCAGTTCAATGTGCCCGAAGTGGCCGGGGCATGACTTTGCCCTTGCACCGCATGTCTTGCAGATCAGGCCGGGGTCTATTACTCCAAGCCTCTGGTCGAGCAGTCCGCCGTCTATCGGATAGCCGTCCTCATTGTACGTGTCCGGCACATTAAGCTTTGCCACGCTCATCTTCTTTATCTCTCCAGGAGACATTATTCCAAATTTTATATAATCTATTACCTCTGCCTGCATGATTATCACTCGCTAAGCCTTATTCTGGGCATTATGTGCATCGACTTTATCTCGTCAAGCAAGACCTTGAAGGCGTAGCTTATCTCAACTTCCTCAAGGTTGGTCGTGCCGTCTAGCAGGCAGACCGGCGTGCGCTTTATGTAGTCGTAATAGCCCATGTTCCCGCACTCCTTGCAGATAAGCACTGTCGTCTTGTCGCTCTGGTCCAGCATCCTTTCCTTGAGCAGCAGGCTCGCGCCGTGCCCTATCAGCGCATCGCGTTCCATCTCTCCAAATCTCAGCGCCCCCTGCCTTGCCTTTCCTTCAGTAGGCTGGTGCGTGAGTATCTGGACCTTGCCCCTGCTCCTTACCTGTATTTTGTTGCTAACCATATGGTAAAGCCTGTTGTAGTATACAACCCCCGTAAAGATCTTCGCCTTGAATGGCCTTCCGGTTATTCCGTCATAAAGTGTATCATCGCCGTGCCTGTCAAATCCATGCGCCTCTATCTCCTTCTCGTAAACTTCAAGCCTGTTCTTTCCGCTCTCTCCGAAGGAGGTGCCATCCACCTGCTTTCCGGAAAGCGCACCGGCCTTGCCTGCTATCATCTCCAGCAGATGTCCGAACGTAAGCCTTGTGGGTATGGAATGGGGATTAAGCAAAAGATCCGGTATTATGCCATCTGAAGTGAAAGGCATATCCTCCTGATTTACTATGAGCGCAAGCACTCCTTTCTGGCCGTGCCTGCTTGCGAACTTGTCTCCTTTTTCAGGTATGCGCAGGCTTCTGACGCGCACCTTTACTATCCTCGTAGCTCCGGTGGTCTCTGTAAAGACAACGCTGTCTATCACTCCATTCTCGCCTGCTTTCAGCATTACCGAGTCATCACGCGTCTTCTCCTCAAGCCCTCCTGCCCCTATATTCTCTTCCAGGAAACGCGGCGGCGCAACCTTGCCTATTATTGCATCGCCTTCCTCTACTGCCATTTCAGGCTCAACTATCCCGTCTTCGCTAAGCTTCGCGTAAGTGTGCTCGCCCATGTATCCTTCTGCTACGGGAGAAGGCATTCTGAAGCGGTCGCGCTGGCCTCCCGGATATCTTCTCTCTTCGTCTACATAAGACTTGTAGAAGACACTCCTGCCCACTCCCCTGTCAATAGCTGCCTTGTTTACCACCAGTGCATCTGCCATGTTGTATCCGTAATAGGTAGACACCGCCACAACAAAGTTCTGCCCGCTGGCATGGCTCTTCAGGTTGACTGCCTCATATGCTGCTGTTGTAACCATCGGCATCTGCGGATAGAAAAGCAGGTATGCGCGTGAGTCGAACCTAGTATTGAAATTAGTGGCGTATAATCCTTCTGCCTGCTTTATGAAGTTGGCGCTCATCGCATGCCTCGCAAGTGCGTTGTGTTCAGGGAACGGGAGCGTATTAAGCGTAAGGCCGAAAAGAGCGGAGAGGTCGAATTCTATGTGTGTTGTCCTCTCATTTATCTGGTCCTCGCTGAATGCTACGAACGCGTTCTCCTCCTCCTCTGCGTCAAGGTATTCAAGTACGCCGCTCCTGAGAAGATAGCCAAAGTTTATCTCCTTTTTCTTAAGCTTCTCAAGCATCTCATGGGTCAGCTTGGACTTGCCATTTTCAACTATTATGTAAGGCTTCCTGAGCCTTCCCCTGTCAGTATTTATCCTTATCTCCTTTATCCTCTCTACATAAGCTATGTTCACTTCGCCGGAAATCTGGCCTTTCCTTCTTGCTGCCCTGACTTCATTCACGAATTTGACCGGATCCTCAACGTATCCTATCGCTTTTCCATTCAGATAAAGATAACAATTGCTCTTAGATTCCATATTCACACCTAAAGCTTCTTTATTTCCGCGATCTTCTTCAGCTCCTGCTCGGTCATGGCCTCATCTGCGCCTACGGTAACCTTGGACATAAGCGCAAGGTACTTCGTAAGCCCTACTTCCTGGCCCTCCGGGCTCTCTGAAGGACAGATCTTCCCCCACTGCGTGCCATGCACGTCCCTTGCCTTGAAGTGAGGGTGCTTCTTTGCCAGCGGAGATTTCACGCGCCGCAGGTGCGCGTACGTGCTTATCATGTTTGTCCTGTCAAGCACCTGCGAAACTCCTGTCTGGCCTGCCACCCATGTGCCGGTGCCCATCGCATAGGCGATCTTCTCTGTAAGCGTATCCGGGCTTATTATCGACTGCATTCCAAGCCTCCTCCCTCTCGCACTCATTCTCTCTATCTGGTATTTCACTTCCTTAAGGAAGAAACGGAAAGCGTACGCGAAGAGCTCCTCCATTAGCTCGCCTGCAAATCTGGTCCGCTTGTTGGCGTAATGGTCTTTGTCGTCCTGCTTGGCCAGGTTGTTGGCCACCATTGTTGTCTTCCTCGCCATCTCGAGAAGGTACTTGGCCTTCTCTTTCCTCGCATTTGCATCGTTTCCGATGTGCGGAAGCAGGTAGCTGTCAAGCTGCATCTCAGCCCTCTTTATCTGGTATTCTTTAGCCTGCCCCGGCGCAGCCATCTTCCCTATCTCGAGCAGTGCCTCGCTCGGCTGCAGCACAGCGCCTGCTTCCTTGTTCACAGGGCTTACTTCTATATTAAGCATAATGTCATTCCTGAAGGAGAGCAGCCTGCTCGCATATTCCTTGACGTCTTCAATCTGCATGCCAAGGGCGCGCAGCGCCATCACAAGGTCTATGCTCTTGCCGACTGTGGGAAAGTCAACCGAGTATAAGCCATTCTGCGTCCTGGTAACCACGCATCTGGCCCTGAAGCCAGGCGTTGAGGAGAAGACGCGGCTCTTTACCTCGGCACCTTTCTTCTCCTTGGTAGTTATTATCCTGTTAGATGCAACGTCTTCAAGGCCGATGAGCACGCGCTCAACGCCTTTTATTATAAAATAGCCCCCTTTGTCATCAGGATCCTCGCCATTCTCTATAAGCTGCTGCCTGCTCATGTTCCTTGTATGGCAGAGCGTGCTTCCTACCATTACCGGCAGCTCGCCTACGAAGACCTCCCCATAAGACGCAACCTTCTCTATGCCGCGTATGACAGGCACTACTTCCATGAAGATTGGCGCCGAGTAAGTTATGTTCCTGAGCCTTGCTTCATTCGGCAGTATATTCCTCCTTGAACTGTCTGCTTCCACAATCGACGGACTGCCTATCCTTACTGCGCCGAGCTTAAGTGCGAAGCCCTCAACGCTGGGCTCTATAAGATTCTGCTTTCCTATTACCCTGCCGATTCCCGTGTCTGCAAACCTGTTGAAGCTGTCTATCTGATGCTGCACGAGCGTTGCCGGACTTATATACGAACTTAAGAGAACTCCTCCTTCAGCCATGATAAAACCACAATTATGCCAAGCCGCGCTTAGGCATCGACTACCAGACGGTAGTAAAAGTATTTGTTGCCGTTGTCATTCCTGTGTATCCTTACAACCTGCCCGCTCCTGGCTCCGAGTTTCACCACCTGCGGGTCGGTAACCAGGATCCTTGGCAAATTCTGCTTCTCAAGACCGAATTTCTTCAGCGCCTCAACTGCCTCCTTCTCCCCAAGTACCTCGTGTAATGGGACATAGTCGTGGTTGCTTTTATCGGCCAAATATACACCTAACGGCAAACACAAAATAAGTACTAACACTAGCGCGGTATGTCTGCACAGCATATACTTGATTGAAAATGCTTATATACCTTTCCGTTT
>JAJZND010000015.1 GCA_021848025.1 Microcaldota archaeon
CATGCCTATATTAGCTACAGCTGGCAATGACGTGTGTATCGTACACCTTATCTGCCAGATGTTTTGCATGTATATCCGCTACAAGAAGATTAGAAAGTGCAAGATATTTAAATCTTTTCTTCGAACCCTTCGATTGTGCAGACGCAATGAAGCAGTATTCATGCATCTGTAAAGGCCGCGGGCTATTACATATAATAATATTTATTCTTCTTATTATTCATTCTGGGCTGGATATGGACGCTTATCAGATACGGCTTGTGCTGCTTCTCGCAATAGCATTAGCTTACGCTATTTTCGATACATTCAACAAAAGGAATGTGCCGAATGCTTTCGTTTACGGGGCTCTCGCAGTTGGCTTTGCCTCTACGCTCTTCTACCCGATGCATGTTATAATAATCAGCGTCCTTATTGCCCTGGTGCTTGGAGCAGTAGGCTATTTCATCTACAGGCTTGGTTTCATGGGTGCAGGCGATTTCTTTGAATTCATGACCATAAGCCTTATACTGCCTCTTCAGCCCCTTCCGGTGTTGTTAGGCAGCGCGATGAGCGGATTATCTCTGCCTTTCATGTTCTCCGTGTTTATAGCCACTGCGTATGTGATGCTGGTTTCCATAATTGTATATTACTTATTCCTGGCAAAGAAGAGCCAGCTTGAGAAAGGATACAGAATCTCAATGCGCCAGATCTTCTCCGCGCTTGTGCTCTTCCTTGCGTATATGCTCTTACTGGCATTTGTCTGGATTCTGGAGGGTATTGGCCTTATCTCTGCTGTATTGGTACTTCTGATAGCCATACCGTCTTGCGTTATAGTGGCGTTTGACAGGCTCATAAACCTAAGGATGATCTCAATGCTAGGACCAAATGAGCTTGATGAAGGAGACATGATAGCAGTAAACTTGATGAAGAAAGATGATATAGAGTATTTCAAAAGGCATTCGCGGAGTTTTGGCAGGCTTGTCACTAAGAAGCTGAAGCACGACCTAATGAATTCGGAGAAGAAGCTGCCTGTATACAGGAATGCTGTGCCGTTGGCGCTCTTTACTTTCTTTGGTATAATTATCTCGCTCGTCTTCGGCAACCTTGTCCTGCTTCTAATCTCACACTGAAGGTTAGCAGGATATAGCCAAGGCTGTTGCCCGTTTATTGTAAGCAGAATATGTTAGGGTGTAATGGGATTTGGTGGGGATAATAAATAGGCACCCTAACACAGAATCCATTTGATACAATATATTTATATATCTATTGCTCTTCTGCCTTTTATTTGTATAAAAGTACTTAATCAAGTTATAGCAGTATTTATCGCTTACTGCATTTTAAATATTTGCAGGCATTTAACTTTATGCGCTTTTCAACCTTTCTGATTTATGCGCTCGCATCGCTGTTTTTTGCCGTATCGGTTCCGATGGCACTGCGAGTCGGAAGCGGTTCATTTACATGGGCAAATGTCAGTTCGCCCTCGCCATATGATATAATTACAGCACTGAATATATCTGGCCCGGTAAAACTAGAGATCATACCTGCGAGCCAATTCTACAGTTATGAGAATGGAGGGAGTGTTTCACCAGTATACAGTGAAATAGTGGGGTCATCAGGAATTTATGACATACCGAGCAACGCAGGGAGCTATTCAGTGATATTGACTCCGGAGAACGGAGCCGTCAGGATTGTTTTCTATGCGTTTGGCGCCCCCAGAGGTGCGGGAAAGATAATTTACATAAACAACACTTATTCATATTCATTTAGCCTCTCGAACTACAGCGAAGCAAACTTAACTATAGCCAGTTTGGGAAAGGTAGGGTTTGAAGTTGGTGGTTATTCCGGTACACTGGGAATGACAAATACAACAATGCTGTTCTACCTGGATAGGAGTAATTATACCCTTAAGCTTAGCACGCAGAGCGGCGAGGAGGCTTATGTTGGGCTTTTGACTACTCCAGCATTGGTAGACCCTTTTTCTACGCAAAATTTCTCAGAGCCATATCCGGCGGGCATGGCAAGCTATGGATTATACAATGTCTCAGGAACCCTCGTACCTTATACTGTAAAGACAGATATGATAGGAGGCTATGCGAATATAACCTCGATAAGCGCCTACGATCCGTCTCCGCCTCCGGGAACCTCGGAGTATGGCGCCAGCCTGCAGCTTAATGCTGTGCTGCACATAGTAAGTCCGCATGGAACATATGACTACTGGCTGCAGAATGTACTGGACGTTGACACTGAGAACCACTCATATTATATTGCAGACAATATATGGAACTATACGTACGAGAACAATGGGCTTTACAATGGCTCTTTATCCGGAAACGGCATGCTCTACAACAACAATATGACAGCAGGAGGCAAGCTCTCCGGAAGAAATTTCTATGGATACGGAACAGAGACCGGCAACTACAGGCTGCCTATAAAATTTGCCCCTGTAATAAGGGTAGGCATTAAGGAGGGGAGGCCGTACGCGGCATTTGGATACTACACACCGGAAGGGATTTACTATTACGATAATGTCACAATAAATGTTTCTGCAGAGAGCGCTTATCTTCTGGTTACCCCCTATTATGGAACAAACTTAAAAAACAACAATCTGAATTACTATGATGCTGAATTTGTATTCGGAGGCGAAGGGGAGGGCGCCTATGCTTATTTCAATTCTATTGCAGCAAACTTAAGCTTATACTATTATAACTCCACAGAGGCTAAGGTGGCCTTCCCATCTGTCTTCACGTTCGGCTCTGACACCGCGGAAGATGCCGGAAACGTATCTATTTCAAGGTATGGGAGCTTTGTGCATGCATCTACAGGTAGAAACAATCCAGTAAGCGATTTTATATTGTCGGGAATGCTCCCGGACATAGCGAGTAAGGTAGGCAATTCTACCGGGTTGGAGACGCTCAACGCAACGCTTTTTCCTGCTGCAACAAATCCAATAGGCAATATAAATAGCAACATTACTTCAGGGATATCTAACTTTCTTGGCTTGCTTAACAGTTATGGGATAAGCCGCAGTGACGTCCTCTTTATACTTGAACTGCTTATAGCCTTGCTTTTCCTGTTTATAATCTATGAACTTATAAGAAGATTTGCAGAGAAGAAGAACTAATTGCCCATTTGCCGATCCGTTCAAGATGCGATATTAAAATCCATAAATTCTGATGGAACTGAACGGATATGAAATAGGGCTTTGTCATACTTCGGCAGATGATCTAAATTCAAGCTAAGAACCAGACACGTCTTCCTGCGATTTATCCAGTATATGCTTGACTGCACCGTATTCTGGCCTTGCTGATTCAGGCTTATCATCAAAACTCAATCCGAAATCAATGTCTTTAAGGCCGGAGCCAGTAAGCGTTATTACTATGGTTGATTCCTTTTCGAAGTAGTTTTTCCTTGCGAGTTTGATAAGGCCTGCAACGCCTGCCGCTGATGCAGGTTCAGCGAAAATGCCTTCTTTTTCAGCGATAAATTTATACGCCATTGTGATCTCGCCATCTGTAACTGAATCTATTATGCCTCCTGACTCGTCGCGTGCGTTTACTGCCCCTTTCCAGCTTGCCGGATTCCCTATTCTGATTGCCGTAGCTATTGTCTCGGGGCTCGCTATTATCCGATTCTGTACTATTGGGGCCGCACCAGATGCCTGGAATCCTAACATCTTTGGCAGATTTGAAGACTTAGCTGCAGCGCTGTATTCCTTGTATCCTTTCCAGTAAGCCGTGATGTTGCCAGCATTGCCTACTGGCAAAATATGATAATCAGGAGCCTCGCCCAAGTCATCCACTACTTCAAATGCAGCAGTCTTTTGCCCTTCTATCCTGTATGGATTAAGCGAATTTACCAATTCGGCGTAGGCTTCTTCAGACAGCTTTTTGGCAATCTCAAGCGCCTGGTCAAAATTACCATTTATAGTGACCACCCTTGCGCCGTATCTGTACGCCTGCAAAAGCTTCCCTTTTGCAATCTTGCCTTCAGGTATAAGCACATAGCACTTCAATCCGCACCGTGAGGAAAATGCTGCTGCTGAAGCAGATGTGTTCCCAGTAGAGGCACATATTACGGACTTGCAACCTTTTTCAACAGCTTTTGAAATGGCCATTGTCATTCCGCGATCCTTAAAGGATCCGGTAGGATTAAGCCCTTCGAACTTATAGTATATCTTTATCCTCTTGAGGCCCAGGTACTTTGGCAATGCCTCTGCAAGAATAAGTGGCGTGTTGCCTTCATTAAGTGAAACTATGCATTCTTCCCTGACTCGAGGCAGAAAACGTTTATACCTTTCAATTATCCCGACTTTTTTCATATTTAACATTAAAAATACAGTATTAAAAATATGCTCCCGCCGGGATTTGAACCCGGGTTGCGGGGTTGAAAGCCCCACGTCCTTGGCCGAGCTAGACGACAGGAGCATTGGTCATTCTCATAATTAATCTAGCAGATATATAAAAGGTATCTGGTCTGGGCAGCAGAACAAAAAGGATACGGGCAAAATAATATATATTGCACAAAAGCATGTAGTCTGAAGTCGATCTTATGGAGGATATGAAAAAATTTGTAAGCTGGAGAGGCAATTTTAGGAGGAGCATAGATAGCATACTGGCAGAGTACGCTCCTTCAGGCACAGAGTATGATGCTGCATTAAGCGAGATGAGTTCCCACTTCTGGAAAAGGTTCGGAAGCAGCGAGACAATAAAGGATTCGCATGATGTAATGTTCTTTGAGCAGGTCGCGCAGCATGCACTCACATGCGTAGCTATATATACGGGAAAGGAGCCGCACAAGTTATCAGAAGCCTGCTTCGAGCTCGGTGTAAGGAAGAATAGGGATTACGGATCTGACAATCTGCTGAGATACGATACGATAGGAATTGTAGTAAGGATAAGCGACAAGCTCAGCAGGGTCAATAACCTAAGGGGCAGGGCTCCTGAAGTGGCTGAAAGCGTGGAAGATACGCTTATGGATATTTTCAACTACGCAGTCTATGCTTATATGCTTAGCCAGGAGATATGGTATTGAAACGGTGTTATAATGATATTATCTGACTATGACTTGGAGCACGCAATTGAGGAAGGGCGCATTGTAATCAAGCCTTTCAGCAAGGAGATAATACGCGAAAACGGACTGGACATGCGCCTTGACAGGGAAATAGGGCGCCACAACCCCGATCTGGGTGCTGACTTTGTCCTTGACCCGTACAAATCAAGCGATGTGAATAGAGAGTATGTTGTTGAGAAGGATCTTGACAAGCTTGTGATAAAGAGCAGGGAGCAGGTTCTGCTTTCCACAATAGAATACATTGAAGTGCCTGACAACATGGTTGGTTTCGTTGAGCTGAGGAGCACGTGGGCCAGACATGGATTGATAATGCCCCCCACCATAATAGATGCAGGATTTAAAGGTACAGTAACGCTTGAGGTGCTTAATAGCTCTTCGAATGCAATAATGCTGAAGCCTGATACACGCTTTGCTCACGTGATCTTCGCTACGACACTCAACAGGGTAAAGAATGCCTATTCCGGAGCCTATCTTGGCCAAAAAGGAGTAAAAGTGCCCAAGGTAATAAAGTAAAGCGGGCGGATAAAAAATAAGCCTAACGTAAAAAGCTATTGCTTACTTTTCCAGATCGTTTAGCTCTTCGCGTGTTGCTGCAGTTGCCTCATAACTCCCGCTAGCAGGGGCAGATACAAGAACAACATCGCCTACGTTCTTGACGCTCTTATAGAGTATGCTCTTCTTCTTTATCAAAGAGTTGACTTCACCCTTCGCATTCTTCCATGGAACAGTAAGCAGTCTGCTCACTTCGCCCTTTTCTAGATCGAGTATCAGATCCTGAACCTCGCCAAGGTACTGTCCTGAGTCGCTGTAAATATCCATTCTGTATATCTCCGACAACTTCATAGTATCGCCGTAATTATGTGTATGGCAGATATTTTAAAACTTCCTGTCCGCGCGTAATAGCGGAAATCTATGGCTGCATCCAGTCTATTTCATAATACTCGGCGTCGCTGCCCGGCAATTTGATCTGCCTGACCTTGTAATATGTGACTGCAGTTTCGCGGTCTGCTATTGCAATTACAAGTTCCATTTTCATGCCTCGCGCGATGCCTATTGCGCTTGCAAGCTCCGCGCCCCCTATGTACTCTTCTTCGCTGAGCGAGAGCATCGCATACCTTGGCGCTGAGTTTTCAGGATTGTCTGCATCTCCTTTCTTTCTATGGTACAGTATGAAATCTATCTCTACCTTCTTTTCTTTGATCTTCCCTGGAACAGCAAGTATGAACGTTTTCCTTACTGAATGCGCTACGCGTATCGCACGTGCCCATTCGGAAATGAGCAGTGTGGTCTCTTTCGGAAAGACGTGTATCACATGCTTTGAGTGAACCCATTCCTGGTTTTCGCGACCCATCGGCCTTGCGCCAGGGAAGTAGACACGGAAATGGGTGCCGAATTTGAACCCCGTCTTTATTATGTACCCTTTCTCCCTCCAGTCCTTGTAGACATCGTAAAGCTTCAGGTAGTCGCTTCTTCTTGAACGCACATACCGCATGAGCCCGGGCTTATCCATGTTGTCCAGCTTCAGCACCTTCTTCTCAATCAGAAAGAGAGTTTCATAAAGATCCAGCTTGTTTAACTTGCCGTGGTCAGCAGTCTTGTAAGAGCCATATTGCCCTAGCCACAGGCTATCGTAAAGCTCTCTTCCTTTCTCTTTGTCGTTAAGTATAGTTGTGAGATCAGCTTTGTAGAAAGTGCCGCTGACCGTGTAGGCGGGAAGCTTTATTGATGAACCAGGGTACGCCTTTGTTGGATTCTTATTCGGCTCTTTGTATTCTGAATCAGGGGTTCTCGCTATGAGGCCGCGCTCCCTCCAGTCCTTGTAGGTAAAGTATTTTGCTATGAATTTCTTTGAACTCCAATGCCCAGAAGCAAGCTCATTGAATGACATCTGTCTGCCTTTCTTAAGGCAGGCTGCGTTCCTTACATCCACAAGATAAAGTGCCTCGTTGAGGCTTAGTTTAAGCTCGTGTTTTGACTGCACGCCGAAAAATCCTTTTGATAGTATATCCTTGCTTGACTGGTCTTCCGCAACTATAGTATCGTGTGAAACGTATTTGAGTTCGAGCATGGAATCAGGTTGTTTATATTTGCTACGTGTTTTTTCCCATCTTTATAAGCGGCATATAAGTATTTAATCAAGTAATTTATAAGATTGCTTTAATAAACAATATGAAGAGTGTTCAGATGCAGGAGGAAAGACAGATTTACGCCGAAACGGAGAATACGAACGTTGCGCCGAATGTTCCTGAAGGTCTTGCAGCAACAATGCGGAAGCAAGGATACCACTTTGTAGGAAGGCACTCTGCTACCAAGATATGCAATTACACAGCAAGCAGCATGAGCGAGGATGGAGAGAGCTGCTACAAACATAGATTCTATGGCATAAGGAGCTGGAGGTGCATACAGGCCACAACTGCCATAGGCTGCAATCTGGGGTGCAGCTTTTGCTGGAGAATTATACCTGAGGAGAAAGGCTACAAGTGGAACGAACTTAATGCGCTGAAGGAATGGGACGACCCTAAGGAGATAGTCCGTGGCCTGATAAATGAACATAGGAGGATAGTAAGCGGTTATAAAGGCCATGAAGACATTAGCCTGAAAAGATGGGAAGAGGCAAATGATCCTGCACACGTGGCCCTCAGCCTTACCGGTGAACCGCTGTTTTACCCGAAGATGAACCAGCTGATAGAAGAATTCCACAGGAATGGGATAAGCACATTTCTGGTTACGAATGGCACAATGGTAAACGCAATTAAGAAGCTTACAGTGCTGCCTACCCAGCTTTATGTGTCAGTGCAGGCGCCAAACAAGGAAATTTATGGGAAGGTTACAAGGCCGAAGAACCTCTCCGCTACGTGGGATAACTTCCTTGAGTTCCTGCGCATCTTCTCCGCCATCAAGACAAGAAGGGTATTCAGGCTTACGCTTGTGAAGGGCCTTAACATGCTTGATGCAGAAGGCTATGCGGATCTGGTGAAGATCGGCAGACCCGATTACGTTGAAGTGAAGGGGTTCGCATATGTCGGGGGTGCCAGATCTGAAGGGCGGGGTCTCTCCTATAATCAGATGCCAAGGAAAGAGGAGATATTGGAGTTTGCAAAGGAAATAGCTGAAAAGACAGGATATATATTTACGGATTACCATGAACATAGCTTCGTTGCGCTCCTCAGTGCAAGTAAAGAGGCGGCTTCTCGAAGAATAATAAAATTCAGTAAATAATTTTGCATGAGTAAATTTGGGTAGGTCTCAGTGGCGTTTGATGTAGTAGAAGACGGTGTGGAAGGAGCTGGTGACTACAGAAGGCACGTTAGGAAGGCGGAACATACCATTTTTATAATACTAGGGGCAAGCTTTGCCATCTTTATGATTATAGCTCTTTTTGCCATTGCAAATGAAGGCTTTAGAAGCTTCGCAATGGAAATAAGTTCGATAAATGTAGCTTACTATGCAGGTGCAATACTGATATTATTCTGCGGCTACCTGCTCAGGTTTCCCAAATGGGGTTTATACCTTAATAAGCTTGGTGTCAGGATAAGCAAGACCAAGAATCTGATGATATACCTTTCTATGTACTCGATGGATATAACCCCTGGCAGGTGGGGGAGGACCATTGCATCATATACGATTGGCAAAGTATCGAATGCACGGTTTACCAAAGTATTCCCGGCTATTGTAGCAGATATCTTTACTGATTTTCTTGGCTTCGCATCTCTTGCGCTCTTCGCCTCTTTTCTGGTAAATAAATTCATATTTGAATCGGTGCTTTTTACAATACTTCTGCTTCTGCCTTTCTTTTTCCTTTATAATAAAGGCCCTTTCCAGTATATTAAGGGAAAATTCGGCAACATACGGTGGCTCAGGAAGTTTTTCAAGAGCGGTGAGCTTTATTTCAGAAACAAGAGCCTCCTTGGTAAAGGTGTGTACATATATTCCCTCCCGTTTACCATAACAGCAGAGGTAATGAATGGTGCTGCACTTTTCCTGGTAATACTCAGCTTTGGGATTAACCTTGGGCTCGCGGATTTTCCAATAGTAATATTTATCTACACTTCGTCGCTGCTGATAGGTTTGATTACAGGAATACCGGCCACACTGGGTGTCACTGACGGTGCACTTATAGGATATCTTACCTTCTTCTTCCCCGCATTTGGAATCACGTTTGGCCTGGCTTCTGCGATTACCATCTTCTTCAGGTTCATTAGCGTCTGGTTTGTTGAAGGGTTTGGGCTTGCGTCTCTTGTTTACACTACGAGATATTGGAGTACTCCCGCTCCAAGCGCGAGATGAACCTTGCTTCTGCGAAAGTAGGTGTAGACGGCAGGATCAGGCAGAGTGACTTATTTTTGAGGATACTTTCTATTTTGGCGTTGTCTTTCAGGTATTTTACGCTTGAGTATATGACTTTTTCCGTTTTTTTACCCACATTTGCAAGTACAATTATTTTAGTATCTTGATTTATGATTGTGCTCTTGGATTTTGAAGAGGCGTTTTCTATGATGGAGAGAGCTTCGCCGATTCTCATTGTCCGGTTTTCTTCGGAATTTATGTCCAGCAAAATAAGCGTATGCTCGTTCGCAGATAAATTCCTGCTTAACGCATCAAGAAAAGACGCGGGCGTATAGTTTTGGTGCCAGAACGGTATTGTCACTATGGGTCCGAATCTGTATATATCTAGACCGGATGCTCCGATAGCTGCAGTGAAGATCGAAGCTGCATGGATCACCTCCGTTCCTATTCCCTGCGAGCTTGCCTCTTCGATGATTATTCTGTGTGTTGTGGCTATCATGGGATCTCCTGGTATAAGGATGGCTAGATCCGATTTTTTAGCCTCTTCTACTGTTCTGCGTAAATTCTCCTCGAGTTCTGATCTTTTTACTAAAACTATCTTCTTGCCGGATTCTTTCTCAAGATATTCGACATATTCCTCTTCCATTGGAGTGGTATATTTCTCGAGGAGAATTTTGGATGCCCGTCTTAAGGCTTCTACCCCCCTTACTGAAATATCTTTAGACTCAAGTCCAAGGCCTATAAGAACCAGCATGCAATTAGTCCCTTATGCCATTTTGCGTTATCTTTATGACGGCTTCTCCTTCCGGCTGGCTGGGCGAATCGACAAGGCGGACAATTCTCTTCTCTTCTTTGCTCTTCCTAAGATACAGGCGTGTTGTAGCGGCGTGTGCAATTATGTTGCCACCTACAGGGGTTGTAGGGTCTCCGAAGAGTATTCCAGGATTGTCCATCACCTGATTTGTGAAATACACTGCAAGATTATAAGTATCTGCAAGGCTTTGGAGCTTGTGTATGTGCGCATTCAGTTTCTGCTGCCTCTCTCCAAGGGCCCCCCGTCCGAGAAATTCAGATCTGAAGAGAGCCATCATGGAATCTACGATGATCATTTTTATGTTGTTGTCTCTTATCGCCTTGTCTGCCCGCTCTATGGTAAGTATCTGCTGCTCAGTAGTCTCTGCCCTAACTACGAGTATGTTATCAAGGGTGGCCTGAGGGTCCATCTCTGCGGCCTTTGCTATCTGCTCTATCCTCTCTGGGCGGAATGTGCCTTCTGTATCTATGAACAGCACTCTTCCATCAAGACCGCCTTTGCCTAATGGCATCTGGGCGTTTACTGCCAGTTGAAAGCCGAGCTGCGTCTTACCGGAGCCGAACTTACCATATGCTTCAGTTATTGATTTTGCTTCAACTCCGCCACCAAGAAGTTCATCAAGCTCCTTCGCGTTGGTAGTGACCCTCCCTAGCGCCTTTCTGTTCTCATAGACTTGCGTGCCTGTGCTAAACTCTATAGTTGTAGACTGGCGCGCGGCTTCTATGGCCTTTTTAGCGCTCTCCACATTCATGCCAGACAATTCCGCAAGTTCGTGTGGCGATGAGACAGCTATCTTTTCAAGGGTGGTGTAGCCGGCTTCTTTTAGTTTTTCTGCTGTTGTAGGGCCGATTCCCGGCAGGTCTTCTATTTCCTTTATGCTCTTTTCCTTTGCCATCGAGAATCACTAGTATAAGACTTTACATTAAAAATATCTATACAAAAGTATAAATAGCCGCATTTGAATTGCAAAAATTAGAAAAAAAGGAAGAGGCCAGTGCGCGTAAACGCGCGCTGGCAAGGCGACCAGTTATACCCTTCCTCTGTAGAACCCGTAGTTAATATATTGCAGGTTAAGTTTATAAATCTTACTTATTCTTATAACTTTTTTTATATTCCTGTTTTATACATGAAATGGGTTAATGGCTTTTAAGCATTTGGCGAGCATTTATAACCGGTAAGAATGAAGACCTTCCTTACTCTTGATGCGTTTGGAGTTGTACTTGCAATTGTTTTTGGAGCCCTTATTTTCTACCTCGGAGGCAATTATGGGCTCTTCTTCCTCGCAGTAATACTTTTCTTCCTGGTTGCCTCGGCGCTTGTGACCGAATTCAGGAAAGATGAAAAAAAGGCCATGCGCTTGTATGAGAAGGCCAGGGGCTGGAAAAACGTCTTTGCTAATGGAATCGTACCGTTGCTGGCTGCAGCGCTGTATTATTACAACGGCGTTGCTTCGCTGAACATACCGGCTAATGTAATAATCATTGCATATGTCGCCAGTGTGGCCGGGGCAACAGCAGATAAATTCTCTAGCGAGGTAGGAGTGCTGTTTGGGAGGCCCCGCATGCTCCTTTCCATGAAAGAGGTCAGGCCTGGAGTTTCAGGTGGTGTTTCTGTGGCTGGCTTCATTGTAGGCCTGCTTGGATCCTACCTTATAAGCATGTCTCTGATGCAGTTTGGAATAGAGATTATACTTCTCTCGGCAGCGGCAGGTCTTGTCGGAGATACCTTCGATTCCGTCTTTGGCTTCTTCGAAGAGAAAGGAATTGGGAATAAGTATACTTCAAACATAGCATGCGCGGTTACTGCTGCTGCTTTTGCAGCGCTTGTGTTTGTGGCTGTATAGGCCCCTGCTTCTTGCAGGTTGAAGCACCACGGGCGCCTATCTTATATATGTCATATTCTCCTTTGAGGGTGCCTGGCCTGCCTCTCCTGACAGCGCCCTGGCCTGTTCCTCCTGCAGATTCTTGAGTATCTTCTCCGTCTCTTTCTTTATCTTGTCTATATTTTCCAGATTTATATCTATTGAGAGGAGCTTCATCATTACCTTAAGGACTGCTTTTGCGGCATTGGCATCTATTTCTAAAAGCCCGGTTTCCCCCATAATGCACGCGCTGTTTATGTCGTGAAGCTTTGACAATGCAGGTATTATGCCTGCTGATCCCCAAATGGACCCAGACGCGTGCCCGAATATTATGCCTAATTTCTTAAGATCATTTATTGTCTTTTTGTTGGTTGCAACGCCGAAGACCCTTGGGTTCTGCACGTATTGCGGGCCTGCGCTGTATCCGCCTATAGTATAAATATACTTGCTGTCGAACTTTTTCATGAATTTTACTATCTTTTCATTTACATCGTACTGCCCCCTCGGAGTGCCTGCCTGGGTATCCCCTACCAGGAGCACTATGCTCCTTCCTTCCTTATTCTTGAAATGATAAAATCTGTTGTTTACAAGGCGTAGTCCGCCGTTCCTCTGCATGATTGCCTGATGTGGAAAATATGGTGAGTAAAGCGATGCAAATTTCTCTGCCTTCATTTCGTTTTTTATATGCTCGGCAACCATACTGCCTACACTGCCTATTCCTGGAAGCCCTACCACCATTATTGGATCCTTCAGCTTTAGTTTTTTATTATAAAAGATAGTGGTCTTTCTCATGTTTTCGCCTTATCTTCCTTTATGTTAAAGTATATTTGTTTTGCATATTTATTTAATATCTTGTTGGCTTCCTTTATCTTGTTCTCTGCTTTTGGATAACTGCTATCCTCAGAAAGCAGGCTGTATCTCGGCGCGCCCAGGTATATTATTTTAACTCCCTGCTTTGCTATCTCTAATAGTGCCTGCTTTATGATTTCTATGTTTGCTGCAGGATTAGTAAGCCTCATCTCCAGCAGATAGGAAACCTCATATTTCTTTGGCTTTATGTTCTTTTCCACTATGTCGAGGAAGGATTTCCTGAACTCGATATTTGAGACTATGCCATCTATAGAACTATGGTTTTCGGCAACTTTATTTAGGAACTCCGAATATGTAGCAAACTTATTTGCTACCTCTTCCTTTATTTTCTCTTTCTCGGCCTCTGTTTTGGAGAGGGTAATAGCCTGATCGAATAGGTGTTCTGCCCTGTTTTCAAGACCGAAATCGCTTTTCTTCGCCTCTTTTTCCCTTGGTGTAGCTTTTTTAAGAGAGATGTCTATAGTTCTCTTCTGCGGATCTACCTGAAGGACTTTGCCTACGTCTTTTTGCCCTTCTTTGAGGAATTCGTGTATGTTTTTTATCCAGCCTGAAGCTATCTCTGATATGGGCAGGTAAGCGTCTAGCCCGTATTCTGTGAGTTCGCAGTATGCACCATGCGGCATTATCTTTTTAATTTTGATCAATACAAGTTCGCCGGTTTTGGGCATACTTTTTTTAATAATCAACTTTTAACACCTATTTCTTAATCTCTATTTTCTTCTTCGTTCTTTTTGAGAATACCTTTTCGACGTTCTTTTTGCATACCTTGCATTCGAGGAGGACTTTCTGCCTCTTCCCAAGCTTTTTAGGGTGTATCTTGAGTTCTACGCTTCCCACATAGCCACTTATTGCGCGGTTGTGACGCCTGGTTGCCTTGCTTAGGCCGCGCTGCGCTCCTTTCGACACATTCCTGACTATGTGTTCTGTGTGCTTGTTGCAGTTAGGGCAGAATGTCCTTACTTCCTTCTCTATTTTCATAACATCATCTTAGTTTGTTGTTTCTCCTATGTTGTTGTTGAGTATGAATTCTATGTCTTGCTTGTCGTTGGTTTCTATTATTTCGTTCTGTTTGTACGGACCTATCTTTTTGCCATATGGCGTAGATATCTCCGGTATTTCCGAAACTATCTTTATTTTTATCTTGTTTTTATTTCCTTGCTCTTGTTCTACGAGTTTTTTGATTTGTGTGTAAAGGAGTTCTTCCTCCTCCGGCACCGGCACAGGTATCTGCTTCCCATAGGCCAGATATGTGAGTATCTTCTGAATTCTGCGGGCTTTTAGCGATTCGACCAGTTTTGTTGCGCTGGTAGTTGAAAATCCTGCGTTGTTTGCTCTGCTGCTTACATATATCTTTTCTCTTACTCTTTTATAAAAATCTTTCGGCAGCGGTAGTAGCTCTCCTGTTTTCTTCTCTTTGTCTACTTTATCGAACAGTTCTTCTATTCTTTCATCATCGGCCACTGCTACCACGGTTCATTTCCACTATTTTTTAAGTTTGTTTACCAATATATTATTAGTATTTGTATTATTTATAAGAAACATAATATAAAGCAAGGAGAATAGTGGAAATGCAGGGTGCTTCGCTGTTTGAATAGCGAGGGGTGGATTTGAACCACCGATCTCCGGGTTATGAGCCCGGCGGGCACTCCGAGCTACCCTACCTCGCTGCTTGTTCATCTGTTTTGGACCGCTACTGATTCCGCTTCTTCCCGGGTGAGCATCTTCAAGCTCTTACCGCATTCGCATAAGAAATCCGATTCGAAAGCGACATCGAACGGGAAGATTATGTGTTGCGAAGGATAGCACACTTCACAAATGAAGAAATCGTTACAGTTTTTAGGAAGTGCAGGCACGGCATGTTCCGATATCGAAGTGATTTTTTTGTTGAATTCCGTCACGGAGCCGCTATCTATATACCATCTAAAAGTAAGCCAGCCTTTCTTGTCCTTGTCCACCAAGTATCTTATTATACCGTAATTGTTAAGCAGGTTCAGCATTCTTCTGGCTTCGTTTAACTTTATATTAAGCTTTTCAGCCATTTTCTCATCCACAGATGGGCCGTAGCTAAGTTCTATTAAGATATCGTTTGCCCTGCTCCCTACATTCTTCGATATATACTCGTGGAAGGTGTCATTTGCTATTATGTTGCGTGCATCGGCAAGGTTCTGCTTTAGTATGTTTTCGGCTATTGCGGCTGTCCGGGCCGAAGCGTTCGCCTCTGCCTTGGCAGCCTTTTCTTTCCGAACTACCGCTGATTTTTTCCCGTGAGCAGTGCTCGCCGCTGGTTTGCTTGCGATTTTTAATTTAGATGTTTTAGGGTGAAGGCCCTTCTTGCCTGCCTTCAAACTGATGTCGCTTTTTTTTAAAACATGCTTTAATCCTGATTGCATTTTTTTGTTATTCATGGGAGCGCCTCGGAAGAGTAGTAATTAAATTATAGTGATTCACATATAAATACCTTATGTTAAAACTGACGGATAAGTAGAATATTTACAACAGAATACCAGGACCCTGGATCTACAAATACTGAATCCAGCGACGCATTAAAATGTACAGCAGGTCATCTTCCATGTCTCTGCACGCCAGATTTCTTATGAAAAGGCTAAAACGGGCCCGGTGGGATTCGGACCCACGACTTGCTGGTTAAGAGCCAGCCACTCTGACCAGGCTGAGTTACGGACCCATGGTAAGGCGGATTACTTTTAGAATTAAGCATAGTTATATGCTTTGAAAAGGTTTATATTAATGAAACCAGACACCATTTTCACTCAAATAAAACATGCAAATAACTGTTGGGGATGCCAAGGAAAGTCAGAAAGGCATACAGAATCCGCACTTCCAATTCTGTCATCGTAAAAAGGCTTTGAAAAGGTTTATAGCTCTTTAAAGCAAATGGTTATATCACACCTTCTAGTTGATAAGATATGCCGGCAGAAGCAGAAACATACGATTCATCAAAAATAATCGTTCTCGAAGGGGCCCTGGGGATAAGGAAAAGGCCCTCAATGTACATAGGTTCAACGGGAGCCGCAGGCGTAATACACCTACTTTATGAAGTGATAGACAACTCTGTAGACGAAGCAGACGCAGGCTATTGCAAAAACATAACAATAAAGCTCTCACAAGATGCCGATGGGGACATAGCAGAAGTGAGCGACGACGGAAGAGGCATACCTGTAGGTATGATGGAGAAATACAATAAAAGCGCCCTGGAAGTTATAATGACAACACTCCACAAGGGAGCGAAGTTCAATAGCGATGTCTATAAGATATCTGGAGGCCTCCATGGGGTTGGTCTTACCGTAGTAAATGCGCTTTCAGTTTACACCGAGGTTACCGTAAAGCGTAACGGGCACGTCTACAAGCAGACATACAGCAAAGGAGTTCCTACCTCAAAAGTCGAGGTTCTTGGGGACACTGAAGAGACAGGCACAATCGTAAAGTTCAAGCCGGACAAGGAGATTTTCAGCGTGCTAACCTTCGATTCAGGCATGCTCACAGAACGCCTCAGATACACGTCATTCCTGAAGCCAAAGCTAAACATAACGGTTATCGATGACAGATTCGGAGCGCACGAAGTCCAGAAGTATGAAACAAATGAGGGAATACCTGCTTTTATAAAGTTCTTGAATAAGGAAAAGACCCCGCTCACGCAGATAATATGGTCAAACAGGCAGGAAGGACAGACAATAATAGAGTTTGCAATTCAATATACTGATTCATACGAGGAAAAAATAGAATCATTTGTGAACAATATAAAGACCGGCGAAGGCGGAACGCACCTCTCGGGGTTCTATTCCGGAGTAACGCGCGCTGTTCTAAATTATATAGAACGAAATAAGCTCAACTTCAAATCCCAAATAAAAATAACCGGAGAAGACACAAGGGAAGGCCTTACTGCTGTAATAAGCGTACTGATGCAGAATCCAGAATTTGAAGGGCAGACAAAAGAGAAACTAGGAAACGCCTACATCAAGAGCCTTGTAGAAACCGATGTATATTCATTTCTTTCAAGATACCTGGAAGAGCATCCTGCTGACGCAAAATCCCTTGTAGGCAAAATATACGCAGCCGCAAGCGCGCGTGACAGTGCCAGGAAGGCACGGGAAATGGCGAGGAAGAAGAGCATATTCGACAGCGCTGTCCTTCCAGGCAAACTTGCAGACTGCATACTTGACGACCCAGAAAAAACAGAGCTCTTTATAGTTGAAGGACAGAGCGCAGGAGGGTCAAGCAAACAGGGAAGGGATAAAAATATACAGGCAATCCTGCCACTACGCGGGAAAATACTCAACGTGGAAAAAGCCAGCTTCGAGAAAGTCTTCGATAATGCAGAGATAAAGACAATGATAACTGCATTCGGCACAGGCATAAACGAGACGTTTAACGCAGATGCGATAAGGTATAAAAAAATAATAATAATGACAGATGCTGATGTAGATGGAAGCCATATCCGCACCCTTCTGCTTACATTCTTCTACAGATACATGCGCAAGATAATAGAGCAGGGATACGTATATGCTGCCATACCGCCGCTATATAAGGTAACAAAAGGCAAAAATGTCTATTATTGTTACAGCGACGCCGAACTCGAGGCAAAGCGCAAGGAACTTGGAGATTTAGACGGTCTACAGCGATACAAGGGGCTTGGAGAGATGAACGAATCGCAGCTATGGGAGACAACAATGAACCCAGAGAACAGGAAGCTTAAAAGGATCCTGATTTCCGATGCGCAGAGGGCAGAAGAGCTCTTCAATATACTCATGGGCATAGAAGTCCTGCCTAGAAGGAAATTTCTTCACGAGCATGCTGAACTTGTTCAGTCACTTGATGTGTAAACATGCAAGAAATAGTGCAAACCAAGTTAGAGGACGAGCTCCAGTCGAGTTACATAGACTACGCGATGAGCGTAATAATAGGCAGGGCCATACCAGATGCAAGGGACGGCCTGAAGCCTGTACAGCGCAGGATACTATTTACTATGTATAACCTCAAGAACTTCTACAACCAGCCAACCAAGAAGAGCGCAAGGATCGTGGGCGATTGCATGGGCAAATACCACCCACATGGGGACATGGCGATATACGACGCAATCGCACACATGGCCCAAAATTTCGCAATGAATCACACGCTAGTATACGGCCAAGGTAATTTCGGTTCGGTAGACGGCGATCCCCCTGCAGCCCAAAGATATACTGAGGTTAAACTGGAGAGGCTTGCAGAAGAGATATTGGAAGACCTCGATAAAGAGACAGTAGAGATGGTTCCTAATTTCGATGATACTGAAGAAGAACCTACAATACTTCCAGGAAAGGTCCCAAATTTATTGATCAACGGAGCTACAGGAATTGCAGTAGGGGTAGCTACCAGCATACCCCCTCATAATCTTGGAGAGATATGCGATGCTGTGGTGCTCAGACTCGGTAAAAAAGATTGCACCACAGATGATATCCTTAATGTGGTAAAGGGCCCGGATTTTCCTACCGGTGGCATAGCAGTGATATCTCAAAACGCCCTTAATGGATATCGTTACGGAAGGGGCCAGCTTAGTGTAAAGGCAAAGGCGGAGATAGATGAAAAAGCCAAGCGCATAACAATACAAGAAATACCCTATAACGTAAACAAGTCGAACCTCATGCAAAGCATGGCCCAGCTTGCCAAAGACAAGGTAATAAACGGGTTAAGGGACATAAGGGACGAAAGCGACAAGAGCGGCATAAGGATAGTTGTAGATTACAGAGAAGAAGGAAGCGGAGAGCAGATACTAAATATGCTCTACAAGCACACCCAACTGCAAACAACCTTTCCAATAATAAACCTTGCAGTGATAGGAAAGGCCCTCAAGAGTCTGAACATAGTGCAGATGATAGATGCGTTCCTGGAGCACAGGCGGGACGTGGTTATGAAGAGGTCAAAACACGAGCTTGACGTAGCAGAAGCTAGGCTCCATATAGTGGAGGGGCTGCTGATTGCAATAGGGAGCATAGATGCCATAATTACAACTATAAAAGGAAGCAATGAGGTAAGCGAAGCCAGATCCAAGCTGATGTCAGGGTTCAGCCTCACAGAAAAACAGGCCAATGCTATACTCGACATGAAACTCAGCAGGCTTACGCACCTTGAGAACACTTCACTTGAAGAGGAGAAGAAAGAACTCGAAGCAAAAGTTGGTTACTACAACAATGTAATAACCAACCATAACGAGATAGACCGTATCATCACTGAAGAAACTCTGGAACTTAAAAAGAAGTATGCAAGGCCGAGGAGAACAGAGATAGTTTATACTGATGAGGATGCAGAGATAACAAATGAGGACATCATAACAAATGAGAAGGTCACTATAATACTAACCAGCAACGGTTACGTTAAGAGGCTTGGTCTCGAGAATTACAAAGAGCAGGGGAGAGGCGGCAGGGGCATCATCTCAATAAGCCTAAAGGAGGGCGATTATGCGAGGCAGATACTTACGTGCAACAACAAGGACTTGATAATTTGCCTGACAAACACAGGCAGGGCTTACTGGATTAAAGCTTACAATGTACCAGAAAGCGGCAGATACTCCGAAGGAAAGGCCATAGTCAACCTTGTGGATATGAAGGACGAGAAGATAATAAAAGTGCTAAACGTAAGCGAATTCACCAACTACAACATAGCCTTCCTAACGTCTAAAGGCATAGTGAAGAAGACTGAGGCATCCCTTTTCTCGCATCCAAGATCTAATGGCATAAGAGCCATAAGACTGAATGAAGGAGATCAGATAGCAGATGTAATAATGTATTCAAAGGAAAAGAATCTAATAATAGCTACCAGAAACGGGCAGGCGATAAAGTTCGAAGAGAGCGACATCAGGCATATCGGCAGAAATGCGACAGGAGTGCGTGGCATACGGCTAAAAGGGGATGATAAGGCAGAGAACATAATAGCTGCAGACGAACACGGCAGCATACTTTCAATTACCGAGAATGGGTACGGTAAGATTACTGACATAAACGCATACAGGCTGCAAAGCAGAGGAGGGAGCGGCGTAATAAATCTTAAGGTAAATCAAAAGACAGGTCATGTGTGCAAATGCCTCTTTTTAAGCGGAGATGACAAAATAACCCTTATCAATTCGCTGGGAGTTAGCATAACGTTTCCAACAAACGAGATTAGGGTGACTGGCAGGGCAGCCAGCGGAGTCAGGCTAATGCATCTTTCTCCTGAAGTGAAGGTGGTAGATGCAATACTTTTAGTTAGCAAAGGGGAGCGAGAAACCCCACCCACTTCAGGTACGGGATGAGAGCAAACCGCAAAACAACAACATAGATCCCATAAGTGGAGGAAGCCCACACTGCTTGCAGGCGGGTAGGTCACTGAAAGAAGCAAGTGCATGACGCCATAACTGAAAACATATACTGCGCTCAGCCTTTCCAGTATTTCTTTGTCCTTACAAATTCCTTTTGGGCATATATAAGGTCTTTTATAAATGCCTTATTCTCCATTTTCATCATCCTGAGTATCCTAGAGGCAGTCTCAAGCCCGATGCCATAAGTCAGCAATGCAATAACGGCTCTGGAACCATAAGCGCTTACAAGTCCTGAGCAGCGTATCATTTCTCTATAGCAGTCAATCTCAAGCCGTGTCATTTTAGAGCCCTTGGCCTTTTTCCTCAGCACTTCAGGATAGTTCTCTTTCGAGATCGAAACCATAGCGCTTCCGCATGATGGGCAAACAATGTGTTTTTCCACTTCTATGCTGATGTCTTCCCTGAATTCAAAGCCGCAGTATGTGCAGATTAACATCACGCTTCTCGAGTTGAATCTGGTCAGGAAATACTCTATCTCCATGTCCGGATTGCTTTTCATGGAAAGCAGCTCCCCGTACCTTAAGTAAGGCCTCATTATCTCTATCGAAAGCGGAGAGTTTACATAGCTAAACACTTCAATCTGCATATGCCCGTTTACAATGGAATCTATGAAGCGTAGTGCAGTTTCATAGTCAAAATAATTCTTCTTCAGGTCCCGTATAGTCTCGGCTTCTATCACAGAACCTCTATAAAAATTAATCAGCTTGGTCGCCATGCTCCTGGTAACTCCTGCCCTCTTCTCAACAACTCCGAAGAGCTTTGCAATCTGTACGAATTTGTACCTATACAGGTCGGACCACTCGGAAAATACCAGGCGCTCCCAGGCAGCGTAATTGGTCCGCATCCCGGCAAGCAGTTTTTTAATGTCTGCCTTGCGCGATCCGCCATGCATATCCAGTATTACAGCATAAGGAGATGCCCGCGCATTTACCTTAAATCCAAGATTTGCAGAAATAAAGCCAGAAATTACCTTGGAGATAAATTCATTGGCCATGGTTCCCAGCGGCAAATATATTATTGCGTAATCCTCCAATTCTTCTATTACAAGTGTGCCTTCTTTGGGCATGAAGAAGCCCTTCTGGCCCTGCCTGAAATCAGAGAGCTCATTGGCGGTCCGATCATCCAGATCCGATTTCACATTATCGAAAAGTATCCCGAAGCACCGCCTTGCCACCTTTTCAGAGACCGGAATCTCCTCCCCTTCCCACGCGGGCACGACGGCATCAAGATCCACCCCTGGCTCCACAAATACAACGTCCTCGTCTATGCTAACGACCTTCCACGGCATGCCTTTTGTTATAAACACCGCGCCTTCATCTATATTGTCATATACAAATTTCTCATCAAGCGTGGATATTATCCTGTTGCTCAGAACATTCTTGACTTTGAATTTTATGTAATCAGGTATAACTGTTATGTTCTCTATAAAGTAGGATCTCGTTCTTTCCGAAATCCCAATACGGCCGTCACGAACCTTTATAAGGCGCGCCTGCTCGCCAAATTCAATAACCTTTCTGAAGGCTTCATCACTAAGCGAAGAATATGCAGAGGAGCTTTTTAACAGCTCAAAAGCATCCTTTACCTCTATAGATCCATATTCAAGCGCAATGCCGCAGAGCTGATTCATCGCCACATCCAGTGCGTTCTGCTCCCTTCTTTGCATTTCCAGTTCCCCTTTTTCCGCAAAATAAGCAACAGAAGCGGCCTCAGCAGCGTCAAGCGGTCCTGAGACGATCACCCTGCCTACGGAGGTGCCTCCGCTCCTATGCCCTGACCTGCCCACACGCTGAATCAGCCTGGCAGCCTGCCTAGGCGATCCGTACTGTATAACCAAATCCACTGCTCCTATATCTATCCCAAGCTCAAGAGAGCTTGTGGCTACTATGCACCTGAGTTCGCCTTTCTTGAATCTTTCCTCTATAGAGATTCGCTCGTCCTTGTCAAGCGAGCCATGGTGTATGCCTATAGGGCCGAAATGCTCGATAGAATCAAGGTACATCAGTTTGCTCCCCAAGGATTCCACTATAGACCTCGTATTGGCAAAAAGTATGGTGGCCTTGGAAGCGGCGATGAGGCCTGCTACCTTCTCAATCCTGGCAACGGATTGTTCATCCAGTGAAAATTTTTCCAGAAGGCTGCGATGCTCCCGCATTGCCTTTACCGGCATCTCTATACTTATAACGGGCTTTTTCTCCTCTTCAGACCTTATTATTTCGTAATCCTGCTTTCCAAAGAGAAACGTTGCCGCTTCACCGGCATCTCCTACGGTTGCACTCAGGCCGATCCTCTGAAATTTCCCAGATCTCCTAACCAGCCTCTCGAGGCTCACCGCAAGCTGCGCACCTCTCTTGTTGTAATATAGCTCGTGCACCTCATCAACTATAACAACAGCGAGACTCTTCAGGTGCTCCCTGAGCTTGCTTGAGAGCAAGATGCCTTGTATGCTTTCAGGAGTAGTTATCAAAAGTTGCGGAGGGCTCTCTACCTGCTTTCTCCGCTCCAGCGCACTGGTGTCGCCATGTCTGACCCCTGCTTTTATTCCAGCTTCATCGCAAAGCCACGAAATCCTATTTATAAGGTCTCTGTTCAAAGACCTGAGCGGAGTGATGTAAATCGCAAATATACCTTTCTTTTCATTTTTCTTTATCCTTTCTATCACCGGAAGGATTGCGGCCTCGGTCTTCCCGCTTCCGGTAGGCGCAAGTATGAGGCAATTCCTCCCTCTGCGCAGCGCATCAAATGAGAGTTCCTGTATCCTAGTGAACTTCCCGAATCTGCTTAGAAATAGGGAAAAAATGTCCTGCATCGTCTCTTCTCTCTCACAGTAGCCATCCGCCTATACGATATACGCGGTGCCGTTGGCAATAAAAGATTTCCTATTCAAAGTATAATTAACTGTCAGGTTGACTGCAAGTCCATTCGGATACCCTCCGATAAGCGCTCCATTGTCATAGCAACCTGCAGAAACGTTCAAAGAACCAGAGATCGAAACATTCTTTTCTACGTGTGCATAGTCATACGGCGGCTCAAGGTAGCATCCGACGCTGCCTACCATCACGGATTGATTGAAATTGTTAGTAAGCAGCAATCCTATTGTGCCGTTACTGTATCCTACCACTGAGCATCCAAAGATTCCGGAAAAATTGCAGTTAGTCTTGCCCCCCTGGATGAACTTAAACGAGGTTCCGGTAAAGCTCATATTGTTAAGCAGGCCTATGCTGTAATTTATTTCATTTGCAGCCAACAACGTATTCGCGAAGTAAAGTGCGCTGACGTTATAGCTGCCTCTCTGCGAGGTGGTCACGAAAAGTGAAAAATTGCTGGAGAAGCCAAATACCGGCGTAGGTGCAATCGTGCAGTAATACACATTCCCTGTGTAACTCTCAGCACCATTGCATACCCTATCAAAGGGGGAATCATTCCAGACGCCAAGATATCCAAATTCCCTGTTCCTCTCAAATAATATCCCTGAGATCGCACTTCCGTTGCTGAATAAGGTATTGTATCTGCCTAACAGCATAGTGTTCGCTGGCTGCGCAACATCTATGCTTGCATTAACAGGCGCGCCATTATTCACTGAAAGCACATCTGTGCAGTTCAGGTAATTATCGTATCCTACTATCTTTATCCAGCCTCCTTGGTAGAGTTCACATGCTCCTGCTCCTCCGCCAAGCCCGATAAACGTTACATTTTCCCCGCCTACCTCTATGCTCTTGTAGTTTGCATTTACCCCACTTGCAGCTTCGCCTATGAGCGGCGTTACCACCTGCGGATAGCCATACATCCATACTGAAGCAATATCCGTGCCGTTTGCATATGATGCGCTTGCTACAGAGTAATGCAATTCGTAGACTCCAGTGAGGTTAAGCAATGCAGACATAAAGTTGTTGAATTGCCTGATGTTGGAAAGCGAGAACTGATTCATGAGATAGTTCTGGGCCAGGTAGGAAGAAACAATATACCCTACTGCTCCTCCGCTTACATTTTCATAGCTCTTTGAAATGGCATTTACTGGAAGGTTTGAGTATGGTGCGTCCACCGCAACAGGGAGCACGTTAATTGTAACGGAACTGCTGGCATTTTTTCTATCCGCTATATTGTAAAGGTTGCCGGGATCGGCGATAGCACTGATTCTATATTCGCCATTTGCTTTTGGCATGTAAGTATAATTTATAAGCTCCTCGTGCCCTGCAGGCATAGAAACGTTGTAGGTGTAAGTCAGCTGCCCATTCACATATACGCCAACGCTCAAGTCCTCCAAATTGCCTTTATAATCTTTTACCAAGACAGGCAGGGATACCTTCTCAAGCGGATAGACCGTCACGTTGCTGGAGCTGAACCCCACACTTATATCCAGGCTTGGGTTGCTATAGATTTCACGGTACGCCACCACCGCTACCACTGCAATTATGAATACGGCTATCAATAAATATGCCTCCCTGTTCATTCGACTCCCTTTCTATCTCATACTATTTAATGCATTCTTGCCCTTCATGTCTCCTATAACCTGCCCTATCTTGTCCGAAACTTCATTGTAAAACGACTCAAAGACCGACTTGGACCATACTGAGGGGTCGAATCTGTCCCCGTATCCCGGAGGCCTAAAGTAAAAACGCCCTTTGCTGTTTTCTATCAACCCGGTTTTCTTCATCCTTAAAAGATGGTACCTGAGCGTCTTTTCATTTATCTTCTCCCAGCTCGCGTTTATATATTCAGTCATCTCCTTCACGCTTGGGTCATGCCTCTTTATGAATTGGAAATACACCATAGAATCAAGCACCGCAAGCGAGCCCAGCCTCGATTCTCCCGGGTTTATTATGCCCATGGAGAGAGCAAGCCACCTTATGGCAGAGCGCCTGGTCTCAAGCACTTCCTTGCTAAGCCTTAAATTTCTTACAGTCAGCTCCTTTTCTATAAGGCCTGCTTCGTTGAGTTCCACTCGAATCACACTTATTGGGCAGGTAATATATTAATAGTTAACGCAAAAATATGCGTCTGCAACAGAAGAAGCAAGCAACCCAAAGCCATATTAGGAGAGCGTCATTTCTATCTGCACTGTATCAGGCACTGAAATCCGCATTACCTGCCTGAGCGCAGCTTCATTGCCGTCTATCTCCACCACCCATTTATGTATGCGCATCTCCCAGTGTTCGTAAGTGTGCGAGCCGTCTCCGCAAGGAGTTTTCCTTGTAGAGATATTGAGCCTTTTGGTGGGCAGAGGTATCGGGCCTTTATATTTGATGCCCAGTGTTTTTGCAATCTCAACAATCTGCCTGGTTATGTCCCTCACTGCGTCCTTGCTCCTGCTTATTAATTTTATCCTTGCAACTGGTATGGAATCGCCTTCAAGCCCTCTTAACTACATCAAGCACTACTCCTGCCGCTACTGTCTGTCCCATATCCCTTATTGCAAATCTGCCAAGGTGGGCAAACTCGCTATACTTCTCAACTACAACTGGCTTGCTTGGCTTTACCCTGACTATTGCGACATCGCCGTTCTTTATGAACTCTGGATTCTTCTGGAGGGTCTGGCCTGTTTTAGGATCCTTCTTCTCCACTATCTCCACAATTGTCGCAGCAATCTGCGCAGTATGTATATGGAATACGGGCGTGTAGCCAGGCGCAATCGCGGTAGGATGGTTAATTACAACTATCTGGGCGGTAAACTCAGTGGCAACCGTCGGCGGGCTTGTTGTAGGCCCAACAACGTCTCCTCTCTTCATGTCCTTCTTGTCAACGCCCTTTACGTTGAAGCCGACATTGTCTCCAGGCTCTGCCTTCTGCAACGCCTGCTTATGCATTTCGATGCTCTTTACCTCTGTCTTGACCCCGCTCGGCATTATGACTACAGTTTCTCCAGGCTTCATTACTCCTGATTCAACCCTTCCTACTGGAACTGTTCCGAATCCCTGTATAGTATATACATCCTGTATAGGAAGCCTGAGCGGCTTATCGGTAGGCTTTGGAGGCACTACGAAAGTATCAAGTGCAGCAAGAAGAGTAGGGCCATTGTACCATGGCAGCTTCTCCGACTTCGTTGCCACGTTGTCTCCCTGCAGAGCAGAGTACGGAACAAAATTTATCTTTGTAACGTCATATCCTACAGACTTAAGCAGCTCGCTAACCTTGGCTTTGGCATCTTCATACTTCGCTTTATCATAGCCTGCTGCGTCTATCTTGTTCAACCCTACTATTATCTGGTTTATTCCCAGCACTTTGGCCAAGTATGCGTGCTCCCTTGTCTGCGACTGGACGCCATCTATGGATGAGACAACCAGCACTGCGCAATCTGCCTGGCTTGCCCCTGTAATCATGTTCTTCACGAAGTCCCTGTGTCCTGGAGCATCTATTATTGTGAAATAGTATTTTGGCGTCTGGAAGTCTCTGTGCATTATGTCTATTGTTATGCCTCGCTCCCTCTCCTCCTTAAGCTGATCCATTACGAATGCAAATTCGAATGTAGGCCTGTTGTATTTTGTGACGTCTTCCTTTATCTTCTTCATATCCTGTTCAGAGATGGTCTTCGTATCGTAAAGAAGCCTTCCTACTGTAGTAGACTTTCCGTGGTCTATGTGTCCGATAAAAATTAAATTCAGGTGCGGTTTTTCTGCCATTTGTATCATCTTTGCATATTTCAATATCCAATTCAATTCACATATATTTAAACCTAAGCTAAACCTAAAAGGAGCCCAGAAGGTAAGCAAATGTTCTTATATGCTGGTTGATAATTATATCTGATAATATATATAAATCTATGCATACACGTCGCAGTTGTCTCTGCTAAAGATCCATTTAGGCCGCAGAAGCCATGTAACAACAAATAGAATAGATGCGATACATGTTCAAATATTACGACCTAGTATACCTGGAAAGTATACCTGAAAAACTTGCCGAAAGGCTAGGCTACAAGAAGATCTTTACCACAAAAGAGATAAACATACTTGATTCTGTGCCTCATTCAAGCCCTGCAAAGTTCATACTCGCATCAAAGAACCCGGGCGAGCTCATGAAAGCCTTAAAGTCAAATGAGGTAGCAGGCCTCGTCATACCTGACAATGAGGTAATCCGGAAGGTTTTCGAGGCTGCTCGGGAGTCTTCTGTGCCGCTCTTTATCACAGCTTCGGATCTTACTATGCCAAGCCGCTACAGGCCTAGAAACATAGCGAGGGCGCGCATCTTCCTGTCGCAGGCAAGACGCTATGGCGCAGATATAGGAATAATAACGCTTTCAAAAAGCAAGGAGTACATGATGTCAAGCATGCAGCTCATAAGCCTGTCTATGGCCATAGGCGCAGACGAAGCATATGCGAGAAAGATGGTAAGCCTGCTGGAAACCTGCGATGTGGTGTAAAATGATAACAAAGAGAAAGATAAGGTACATACTCGTGGAGTCCTCAGAACCTATAGACGCCGGCGCAAATTTCCTGCAGATAAGGGACGGCATTGCGCATTTTATCGGAGAGCTTGGTGCAGTCGAGGCAAACATACGCTTCATAAAGCAGTATGAGCCTGCCCTGTTCGCTATCTCGGTCAACAGGGGCACGGAAAAGAAAGCTGTGGTCGCATTTTCAATGGTCAAGCAGGTAAACGGCAGGCCTATTGGCTTCTATACGCTAAAAACCTCAGGCACGCTCAGGAGCATAAGCGATTTTGCCGCAACCCTGGGCTAGCACTGGATTTATCGTGCAGTTTCCTGCATGGCTTTGCAAACAAAGTGGCTCAATCAGCGAATTTAAGAGCAGCTCCTGTATCCAAAAAGATTAAATAACTTATCAGGCAGATAATTAGAATTACTACTAAGTCTTCAGTATCCTATATACTAACTGACTTATTGTATGGTGAATATATGCATATAAGCGAACTTAAGGCTGGCGCTTCAAACGTAGAGCTTGAAGCAATAGTCTCTGAGAAAAGTGAACCAAGAGAAGTAATAACGAAGTATGGAAAGAGGCTGAACGTGGCAAACGCGGTGCTTAAAGACGAAACCGGAAGTATAGCTATCTCTCTCTGGGGCAATGACATAAACAGCATAAACGTCGGTGATAAAGTAAAGGTCTCCAACGGCTATGTGGGAGAATTCAGAGGCACACCCCAACTCTCAACAGGCAAATACGGCAAGATAGAGGTAATAGAAAAAGGAGAGGGTGCAGCATCTTCGGAAACTTCTGAAAAAGAGGAAGCCCCTGCAGACGAGGAAGAGGAATTCTAATCCACCTTCAAATTAAACAGATAAAGTAATCTGCTGCTTTCACTCATCATTTGCTGGTTTATCTGTTTTGACCAGGCTTTTTATAGCGTTGAAAGCATACGGAGCATCATCCTCGTCAATCATGAATATCTCTTCAGTGAATGTAGACACTACTTCTGCTATGTTTATGTTCTCCCAGGACAGTGCCTTAGTGAGATTGTAAAGCAATCCGAGCGAATCCGATTCCTCAGGAGAAATCCTCACAATCAGCGAAGCCAGGTGCCCTATTATCTTGAGCGCATTTCCCTCTCCAAATACCCTGACTATCCTATTTCTGTATTTTGCATTTGAAATCAGCGTAATCTCATAAAGACCCTGCGTTACCGTAAGGAAGTCGCCTCTGGAAAAATCAACAATTCTGTATATCTCCGAAACCTTCTTTATGTTATCGGGGCTCTTTGCAACTGTAACCTCAAAGACATCCGATATTATGGCTATCTCAGAATTTTTAAGCTGGAGAGGTGCACTGCCCACGAAACTGTCCTTCAGCTGGTCCTTCAGTCTTCTAAGCGCCATTATGATGGCATACCTGTTAACCTTCCTCCTCAGCGCCTTCTCCACTTCCGGCTGGATCATGTCTGCCAGGTATGCATAGTTTACTATCTCCCTCACAAGCGCCTCCTCTATGAAAGGCTTCTTTCTTATCATAGCAGAGACGACCTGGGCAACGTTAACCATTATACCGCCATACTGCCAGCGTATTGCACCTATACGCAGATCCAAAGCCCAAATACATCGATTTCAGGATTGGATAATCTAATTTAAATATTTGTTACTGGCGATTTGATAATGCCTCAAAGCCGCGTGTATAAAATGATTATAATGAAGTTCGGAGGCTCCTCTGTGGCAGATGAGCAAAAAATCAACAATGTAGCAGAGATTGTAAAGGCGCGGGCTGCGGAAAATCCCGTAGTGGTTGTTTCCGCGCTAGGCGGCGTCACCGATTCACTGCTCAAAGCAGCAAAACTTGCCCAATCTTCAGATTGGAAAGAAGCAGCACAGAAGGTCATAAGCCGCCATAGAAATGTACTTCATTCATTAAGGCTAGAAAGCAGTATGCTTGATGAAGATATCTCAGAACTTGAAAACACTCTCTCCGCAATCTCATCAAAAAAACAGCTTAGCCGGAGCGCTCTTGACTTAGTGGCATCATTCGGAGAAAGGATGTCAAGCAAGATAGTTGCGGCATGCATAAGAAGCAAGGGCATGAAGTGCGCAGCATATAACGCCTACGACATAGGCATGGTAACGGATTCAAACTTCGGAAATGCGGACATCCTGCCTGAAACGTACGGCGCAATAAGAAGGGAGCTCTCAAGAATAGGCAAGGGCACAATACCTGTTATAACAGGTTATATAGGCAAGGACAGAAACGGAGGGATTACCACCTTGGGGAGAGGCGGAAGCTACTACACAGCATCGATAATCGGCGCAGCAATCGGCGCAGAAGAGATACAGATATGGACAGATGTCAATGGCATAATGACCGCAGATCCGAACGTGGTAAAAGACGCCCGCAATATCAAAGAGATCTCATATCAGGAAGAAGCAGAGCTTGAGTTCCTTGGAGCCAAAACCCTGCATCCAAAAGGCATACTCCCTGCCATGCAGCACGGCATATTTGTAAGGGTTCTTAACACTATGAATACAGGCGATAGCGGTACCAAGATATGCAATGACATAGGCGAAGATAGCCGCGTAGCTTCTATAACATCAAGGAGCGGAATAGACGCCATCATTCTGCTAAAAGGCGATATGCTTAGCCAGGAGACGATACCATGCACCAGGCCATTGGCATATTAAAGGAGCACCGCATCGGAGTAGATTTAATACTTACCTCAAGATCCACGATAACCATAGTCATAGACAACGGCCCTGCGCAAGAGGTCGGGGAAGCGCTTAAAGAGTTAAATGCGCTGGGCGAAGCCACGCTTAAAAGAGGCCTTTCAAAGGTCTCTCTCGTAGGCAAGTCGGTAAGCTCTATACGTGGCATAAATGCCCGCATCCTATCTTCGGTGAAAGATCTAAGCATTAGCGCAGTCTCGTTTGGAGGTTCAGAGAATAGCGAGAGCTTCCTTGTCAAGCAGGAAGATGCAGAAAAGGCCATACGCCAGCTGCACAGGGAATTTTTTAAGCACAAAGGCAAGTAATGTTATTGCAGTAACATAAAGTATTTATAATAAAATATTAATATAAGATTAAATGGCTTTAGCAAAATATGCACTTTCAACCGGGAATGGAAATCTTTCATGTGACTGCGCAGTGTATATGGCAAATTACGTGTTAAAATGATTATAATGAAGTTCGGAGGCTCCTCTGTCGCGGATGGGCCTAGGATAACCAATGTTGCTAATATAGTGGGGCTGAATGCAAGCAGGCATCCTGTAGTAATAGTCTCAGCGCTAGGCGGCGTCACCGACTCATTGATACATCTGGCAAAGACTGCAGCGAACGAGGAGCGCAAAAAAAGGATGCAGGAACTTAAAAACAGGCATGTTTCAACCCTGAAATCGCTTGGACTTGAAGAAGACCTTCTTAATGGTGATTTTTCTGAGCTTAGTGGTGCGCTAAGCGAAATAGATCCAGGCAACAAGATCACGGAAAAAAGCATGGACAGGATTGTATCATTCGGAGAAAGGATGTCAAGCAAGATAGTTGCGGCATGCATAAGAAGCAAGGGCATGAAGTGCGCAGCATATAACGCCTACGACCTAGGTATGGTAACGGATTCAAACTTCGGAAATGCGGACATCCTGCCTGAAACGTACGGCGCAATAAGAAGGGAGCTCTCAAGAATAGGCAAGGGCACAATACCTGTTATAACAGGTTATATAGGCAAGGACAGAAACGGAGGGATTACCACCTTGGGGAGAGGCGGAAGCGACTACACAGCATCGATAATCGGCGCAGCAATCGGCGCAGAAGAGATACAGATATGGACAGATGTCAATGGCATAATGACCGCAGATCCGCGCATTGTGGAGAATGCGCTTAATGTAAAAGAGGTTTCGTACAAAGAGGCCTCTGAATTGGCATTCATGGGAGCCAAGGTCCTGCATCCTAAGACGATTCTGCCTGCCATAAGCAAAAATATACCTGTAAGGATACTCAACACTTTTAATTACAGACATAAGGGTACAGTTGTATTAGGAGACATAAAGACCAAAAGAAGAGTTGCCTCAATAGCCTGCAAGAGAAATATAAAAGTAATAAATATCTACACTCCGAGCATGTTTCTCGCCCATGGCTTTCTTAAGAAAGTCTTTGGCATCTTTGAGGATTTCAAAATACCTATAGACATGATTTCGACTTCAGAGATCAACATCTCAGTGACGGTAGATCAGAAAGAAGACATAAGTCCGGCAATAGATGAGCTGAAGAAGATAGCAGAGATAGAGGTATTGGACAACCGCGCAAAGGTCTCGCTTGTTGGCAAGAACATGGTAATAATGCCTAAGCTCCTGGGCAGGCTCTTCTACGCCCTTGATGGCATACGTGTGGAGATGATGTCATCAAGCACGTCTGAAATAAACCAGAGCATCGTGGTAAACGGCCGGGATGCAGACAAGGCGGTCAGAAAGCTCCATAAGACATTTTTTGGTAGATGAGAATGAGCAAGATAAGCATAGGCGTGCTCGGTGCAACAGGCATGGTGGGCCAGACAATACTGAACCTGCTCTCCAACCATCCTTGGTTCGAGGTTACAGCAATTGCAGCTTCTGAACAGTCAGCAGGAAAGAAATACGGTGAGGTCATGGCATCAAGATGGAACATAAGTCCGGAGATTCCGGAGTATGTTCGTGAGATGAAGATAAGCGAATGCAAACCAGGCCTCGAATGTGAAATGGTGCTTTCAGCCTTGGATTCGAGCGTAGCCCTTGAGATAGAGCAAGAATTCGCCAAGGCCGGCTACGCGGTTTCAAGCAATGCCAGCAATCATCGCATGCATCCTGACGTGCCTCTGCTGATTCCGGAGGTAAATGCGGATCATGTCAAGCTTATAGACTACCAGAGGAAAAAGAGAGGCTGGAAAGGTTTCATAGTCACAGATCCAAACTGCTCGACCATAGGTCTTACGCTTGCTCTCAAGCCGCTGCTTGATAACTTCGGACTAGAAAAGGTCCTAGTCACAACGATGCAAAGCCTTAGCGGAGCCGGATATCCGGGAGTGCCGTCAATGGATATAGTGGACAACTTAATCCCATACATAAAGAACGAGGAAGAAAAGCTCGAGTCAGAAGCGCAGAAGATCCTTGGAAAGCTATCCGGAACCTCGATAAAGCCAGCTGAAACTGCAGTCAGCGCAAACTGCAACAGGGTTGCTGTAAAGTATGGCCATACTGAGTGCGCAAGCGTGAAGCTTTCAAAAGAGGCAACAGAGGATGAAATAATAAAGGCATTCAATAATTTCCATCCCCTAAGGCATTCAGGCCTGCCGTCTGCTCCGGAAAAACCCCTGGTCTACCTTGCCGGAGAGAACAGACCGCAGCCAAAGCTAGATGTGAATGCAGGCAATGGCATGACTGCGAGCATAGGCAGGCTCAGAAAATGCAACATACTGGATTACAAGTTCATAGTTCTAAGCCATAATCTTATACGCGGTGCAGCTGGAGCAGCAATACTAAATGCAGAACTGCTCAAGACCACGGGTTATCTAAGCAAATGAAAACTTCTAATTAAAGGGAACAGGCAAGTGATTGTTATTGCAGTAACATAAAGTATTTATTAGATAAATCCCATTATCTCTGTATCGCAACGTGCAATGTAGCCCGTGCGACGTGATTAGATGTTAAAACTAAGCGGATGCATGACAGCAATCATAACTCCCTTCAATAAAAAACTTGAGGTAGACTACGAAGGCCTTAAATCGAACATAAAGTTCCAGATAGAAAATGGCGTATCCGGCCTGGTCCCCTTGGGAACCACCGGAGAATCACCTACAATAAGCGATGAAGAGCGGGAAAAGATACTCGCAACAACAATAAACGAGGCAGGAGGGAAGGTTCCTGTCATAGCAGGGGTAGGCACGAATTCCACCGCGCACACTATAGAATACGCGAGACAGGCAGAAGACCTCGGTGCAGATGCGCTTCTTGTAGTCTCCCCATATTATAATAAGCCTACCCAGGAGGGTCTGTATAGGCACTATGAAGCAATATCCAAAGCAGTTAACATACCTATTGTAGTGTACAATATACAGTCCAGAACCGGTGTCAATATAGAGACAAAGACGCTTGCCAGGATGGCAGCGCTGCCTAATATAACTGCGGTCAAAGAAGCCTCAGGCAGCATGCAACAGATAAGTGATGTGATCGACAGCATGCCCAAAGAATTTACGGTTCTTAGCGGCGATGACAACATGACTCTCCCCCTTATCTCTGCAGGCGGTAGTGGAGTCATCTCGGTAGTAAGCAACCTGCTCCCCAAAAGGCTGTCTTCAATGGTTGGCGCAGCGCTAAGCGATAAGATGAATGAGGCAAGGACCATGCAGCATGAGCTGCTGCCAATGTTCAAGGCAGCGTTCATAGAGACTAATCCTGTGCCTATAAAGACGGCAATGTCGCTTTGCGGTATGCCTTCCGGCGGTGTAAGGCTGCCATTGTGCGAGATGAACTCAGAGAATGCCAAATACCTTGCAAAGGTAATCTCAAGGTACATGGAGCTTAAGTTGATGATAAATGGATGAAAAAATCAGAATAGCAATAATAGGATACGGAAGAATGGGCCGCGAAATAGAAACTATCGCGAGGAGCGAAGGAATGGAAGTAGCCGCTATAATAGACCCTGCAAAAGAAGGTGCCACAGGAAAGGAGATAACTAAAGAAACAATCGGCGAAGCAGAGATAGCAATAGATTTTTCATCTCCAGGCTCGGTAATCGGGAATATACGGAGAGTAGCTGGCCTCAAGAAGAACATCGTGATAGGCACGACAGGATGGTATGGGCAGATGGAGGAAGCGCGCAAGCTAATCGAAAAAGAAGGCACAGGATTGATATACAGTCCAAACTTCTCAATAGGAGTCAACATCTTTTTCCAGATAGTAAAAGAGGCTGCATTCCTGATAGATAAGTTCCCTGGCTACGATCCATACGTATACGAGCTGCACCACAACCAGAAGACCGATGCGCCAGGCGGCACTGCAAAGGAGCTCGGAAGCATAATACTACAGAACATAAAGCGAAAAAAGAGCATGGTTTTCGATAGGGTTTCGGACAGGAAGATAGATCCTGCTGAAGTACATGTGGCAAGCATAAGGGCTGGCCAGATGCCGGGCACTCATGTTGTTGGCTTCGACGGTGCAGCAGATACCATAGAGCTTAAGCACACCGCAAGGAGCAGAGCTGGTTTTGCAGAAGGAGCAATAGAGGCTGCAAAATGGATAAAGGGCAGGAAGGGGTTTTATTCAATGAAAAATTTAATAGAAAGCTATGCTGATAAATAACCTGCCAAAGCCCCCAGAAGAGAGGTGTAATAAATGGTAAAGATTAACGAGAACTATGATAAACTCAGCTCCATATATTTGTTTGCAGAGATCTCAAAAAGGACAAAAGCCTTTGCAATGGAGCATCCAGGAGTCAAGATCATGCGCCTTGGGATAGGCAATACAACTGAACCACTGACTGAATCGGTGGTAAAGAGCCTGCACCATGGCGTTGACAAGTTAGCCGATGTAAAGACGTATACGGGTTATGGCGACGAACAGGGGGATCAGAGACTGCGCCATGCAATCTCGGAGTTTTACTCAAAAAGAAATATTGCTATTGCAGAAGATGAGGTCTTCGTGAGCGACGGAGCCAAGCCTGATGCGGCAAACATACAATCCATCTTCCATCACAATAGCATAATAGCGGTGCAGGATCCTGCCTACCCTGTATATGTAGACAGCAATGTCATATCCGGTCGTACTGGCAAGGCAAACGGCGTTATCTATGATGGAATTATCTACATGCAATGCACAGCAGAGAACGGCTTCTTTCCTGAAACACCAAAGTCAAAGGCAGATATCATATATCTCTGCAGCCCGAATAACCCGACCGGAGCGGTAGCCACAAAAGAACAGCTAAGCAGATTTGTAGATTATGCGAAAGAGAACGAGTCTGTCATAATATTCGACGCAGCATATCATTCATTCATCTCAGATCCTGCTCTGCCGCGAAGCATATATGAGATAGAAGGTGCCAAAGAATGTTCGATAGAGATAAACAGCTTCTCTAAAAGCTCAGGATTTACCGGCGTAAGGCTAGGATGGAGTGTAGTGCCAAAAGAGCTGGTGGTGGAAGGCACAGGGCGCGGAAAAATAAATGCGCTATGGAACCGGAGGCAGACAACGATGTTCAACGGCGCTTCCAACATAGCGCAGGAAGGGGGCATAGCAGCAATATCCCCGGAAGGAATCGAAGAGAACAGGAAAGTAATAGCATATTATATGAAAAACGCAAGCCTGATACGCGAATGCCTAATTAAAAAGGGGCTGACTGTATATGGAGGTACAAATGCTCCGTATATCTGGGCAAAGACACCTGGCGCTATGAACTCATGGCAATTCTTCGACAAGATGCTAAACGAAGCGCACGTGGTAATTACTCCAGGATCTGGTTTCGGCCCATCTGGAGAAGGATACGTAAGAATAAGCGCATTTGGCCACAGGGAAGATATTGAAGCAGCAATAGAAAGCATCAATGCAAACCTGCATATTTAGGTGATATCGCGAACAAAGATTCAGATCTCTTCTTCTCAAGGGAGGAGATAAACAAGCTAAGGAAAAGCTATCCAACACCTTTCCATATCTACGAAGAGAAAGGCATACGAGAAAATGCCAAAAGGCTTTACAGGGCCTTCGGATGGTCCAAAGGCTTCAAGAATTTCTTCGCAGTAAAGGCCTGCCCTAATCCATACATAGTAGAAATACTTAAGAGCGAAGGCTGCGGCACAGACTGCAGCTCGCTTCCTGAGCTGCTTATATCTGAGAAAGTCGGCCTGCCTGGGAACGAGATAATGTTCACCTCCAACGATACTCCTGCAATAGAGTTCAAGAAAGCAGCGCAGCTTGGCGCCATAATCAATCTTGACGATATAACACACATACCTTTCCTAGAAAGGAGCGCAGGAATACCTGATATCATATCCTTCAGGTACAATCCCGGTCCCCTCTTGAAGACAATGGAAGGAAATGTGATCGGTAGCCCTGAGCAGGCCAAGTATGGACTTACCCGCGACCAGCTTTCCAGGCGTATGCAGCAATGAAGAAGAAAGGCGTAAGGCGCTTCGGCCTGCATACCATGGTGGTATCCAATGAGCTTAACCCTGCTGCCCATGTCCAGACTGCGAGGATGCTTTTCAGCCTTGCAGCCGAGATATCAAAAAAGATAGGAATAGAATTTGAATTTGTAAACCTTGGCGGAGGCATAGGCATACCCTACAAGCCTGAACAGGTTCCTGTTAATTTCGAATCGCTTGGCAAAGAGATTAAGCAAGCATATAAAGAAATTATAGAGGGGAATGGCATGCCCTCCCTGAATATCTATATGGAAAACGGCCGCGCTATGACGGGCCCCTTCGGGTACCTTGTTACAACTGCTATACACGAGAAACATACGTACAAGGAATACATAGGTGTAGATGCCTGCATGGCTAATTTAATGCGGCCTGGCATGTACGGCGCATACCATCACATAACCGTGCTTGGCAAAGAGGGCGCGAAGTCAAACCATAAATACGATGTAGTAGGTTCTCTTTGCGAGAACAATGACAAATTTGCTATAGACCGCATGCTTCCGGAAATAAAAGTCGGAGATGTGATAGCGATACACAATGCGGGTGCCCATGGCCATGCGATGGGTTTCAACTATAACGGAAAGCTCAGAAGCGCAGAACTGCTAAAAAAAACGGACGGTTCGGTAGAGATGATAAGAAGGGCAGAAACTACCCAAGATTATTTCTCAACCCTGAACTTTCCAGGATCAAAATACGGGGCTCTTGCAGCAAAATAAATGTTCACGGAAAGGCCACCGGCGCAATTGATCCGTCGCAAAGCTGGTTTAGACATGCAGATTAAAATTCAAGCCTTATCTTTTCTCCTACTTTAGGCGCATACGCCTCTATTCCTTCCATCTCAAGCCTGTCCCTGAAGCTTGTTGTGCTTTCACCGTCTCCATGCACGCATATGATCTTCTCTGCCCCGGAATCATGCGCAAATTTGTACAGATCTTCCTGGCCCGCATGGGCTGAAAAATCATAGAAGGCGAAAGGCGTCCTTACATAGTAATTCTCACCGTCTATATTCAATGGCATATTGTCAAGCAGTCTTCTTCCGTTAGTATGCTCCGCCTGGTATCCTGTAAGGAAGATCATAGACCTGTCGTTTAGCCTTGTTATATAATCAAGCACCGGCCCTCCATTCAGCATACCTGCTGTAGTGACTATTATACTGCCTCCTTCAAGCGCATTCTGCCTCTGGTATCCTTTTTTGTCTATTATGCTTGCGGCTTTAACTCCATCTGCGAGCAGCTTCGGATTTGAAATAAATTCCGGATGCTCAAGAACTATCGCAGTTGCCTTCCTTGCCATTCCATCTATGAACATATGCTGGGAAAGGCCATTTCTGTGGAGCATTGCTATAATCTCCTGCGCCCTTCCCACAGCGAAAACAGGTATCAACGCTATGCCTCCATTCTCAATGGTCTTCCTTACCGAATCTATGAACGATTTTACCAGCTCGTCCCTGTTGGGGTGCTCTTTTATTGCATACGTAGACTCGGTTATGAGTATATCGCATTTTATCTGTTCAGCTCCATTATGCAATAACTGTTTGGAGAGCTTCAAGTCGCCAGTGTAAGCTATCCGCCTGCCCTTCTTTTCTATTACTACAACCGAACTGCCGCATATGTGTCCTGCATCATGCAAGCTGATGCTATAATTGCCAAAGCCTATCTCCGCCTTATACGGATAGGATACGTATCTGTTAAGAAATGCGTTCAGGCCTGTTCTGGTAAACTTCGGTTTCTCGTGCTTCCTCTTATTCAGCTTGATAGAATCTTCAATGAGCAATTCTGCAAGTTGTTTTGTAGGCTCCGTCCCAAATGCAGCCGGCAGACCTGATTTGTAAAGCGCAGGAGCAAAACCGCTATGGTCAAGATGCGCATGGCTTGGTATATATGCATCAACACGTGGAGCAGGCAATGGGTATTCTGTCTTACCATCTATCTTTATTCCATAATCCAAAAGTATATTCTTCTCATCCTTTATCAGAATCGCGGACCTACCGACCTCTCCGGCTCCGCCAAGAAAATCTATCTCCATAGTCGCACATTTTATTGTTTACTCCAAATCTGCTATACTATATCAAGTGACCAATACATTACTAAAAGTTTCCATTTAGATTTGTCCGGCACATAACTGCGCAAACTCACGAAAAGCCTTAATATCTTAAAAAAACACACATAATCATGGAAAAATCATTGCCACGAGAAAAAGGAAACAACTACAAGAATTCATTCTTCACCGCAGCTCGTGCGACTGCATTTACAGGTGCAATGATATTCGCAGGCCAGTTGCCGGCAATCCGACCTGCCAGTGCAGCTGCTCCTCAAGCAGAGTGTGCAATAAATGTGCAAGGCCCAAAAAGCGAGCTTGCATTGCAGATGAAGGGTTCTGGCCTTGCAAAGTATTCCATATTCGTTGTCGAACGCCTCTCTCCTGATTCGCAGCAGCTTGCGTTCAGTTCCATAGTCTACAAAGGGAATGGAAATCTTTACGTATACTACGACGGAATGTTTCAGGGTAAGAAAGCCGGATTTAATGACAAGGCAATATTCCTGAGAAACATGCAGGTCGAATATGTTGGCATATCCAATGTGGCCTTCACCCAGAAAGAGATATCGGCATATTACAAAAAAGGTTCAGTCAAACTTGAAGATGGTGGCCAGGAAGCGCTGAAGTACAGGTGGCCGGAGAAACCAAATCCCAAAACATTCGAAGAGTGCTATAGAAACGATATCCCCTATCTCAAAGGTTTCAACATAAACATAATATTTTTGCCGCAGCGATGACCCAGCAGCTAATCCGCTTTTGGAATGAAATTTTAACTAATCTTTTTATTTATTCCTATTTTTATATATGTCATGCCAGATGAACCCACTTTTATGGATCTAGTATCACTGCTTCAGATAACGCCGAATACGCCTTTGGAAAAACTCGGCAGTGCACTAAATTCCAGTATCTTCGACGCTTCTAACATAGCAGGCACACTCAAGCAAAAGGGCCTTATAGAATTTACCGCCTACTATCCCGGCCCAAACACCATAACAATAACCCCTGCGGGCACGGGTCTCATAAGCGAAGCTAATCTAAAGTCAGCAGAGCCATTAGACCATCTCGATACTACGATACTGCAGCAGCTTTCCGGAGGCAAAAGAAGCCCTCTGGACCTACAGAATACGCTCAATCTCAGGCCCAAGGACCTTGCACTGAGGCTATACAAGCTTTACAAGCAGGGGTTTGCAATCTACGAGCTGAAGAGCGGCACAGTGGCAATAATGCTTACTGAAAAAGGTTTCCTGAATGCAAAGGCAAACCCCACGCAGCAGCCTGCAAATATGCAGGAGCGTAGCGCTGCCTCAGGACCGCAAAGCAACACATCAGGAGCCACAAATTCCACCCAAGCTACCATGCCGGGCACTGCAGAAGGGGCTCAAAGGACAGGAGAGCAGGCAGCCCAGGGCCAGGTACGCGATGTCAAGCCGATAGCAGAGGATTTAGGCGCTTCAGGCCGCAATACAAAGCTCCTGCCGGCCATTATCATCGTGATAGTGGTAATTATAATAGCAGCTGCAGTTTACTTCATAAAAATAAGGTAATAAGATCATGTTGTTGGATTACTTCGAAGGGAAGAAAGTATTGGACAGGTACGGTATAAGAAGCATAGAGAGCAAATATGTAGAATCAAGCGAAGACGCTGTAAAGTTTGCCGGAGAAGGAAAGCTTGTTCTAAAGCTCATATCTGAAAAGCAGCTTCACAAATCCAAAGCGGGACTGGTAAAGCTTGATCTATCAGACCATGAATCCATAGTCAAAGCGTACAAAGAACTTGAAGCGAAAGGAAGAGCATTGCATCCATACAGGATAATAGCGCAGAAGATGGTGCGCGGAGGAGTGGAGATAATAATAGGAGGCAACGAAGACCCGCAGTTCGGCAAGATGGTTCTTCTGGGCCTTGGCGGAATATACGTAGAAGCATTCAAGGATTTTGCATTGAGGCTCTGCCCTATAACAAGCCAGGATGCACTTGATATGATAGACCAGCTCAAGTCCAGAAAAGTAGTAACCTACGATGGGGAAGCAACAGTAAGAATACGAGATCTTCTGGTAAGGACTTCAAAGCTGCTTTACGAAAACCGCGATATAAAAGAACTAGACCTGAATCCGGTGGTAGTAAGGTCAGATGGATATGATGTTGTTGATATAAGAATATTGAAATAAGTGTAAAGATGAGAGATCCAATAGACCTTAAACCAATGCTCAAGCCAAAATCCGTTGCAATAATAGGCGTTTCTAGGAATCCCGATAAGGTAGGCCACATAATACTTCAGAATTACCTAAATGCCGGATATTCGGGAAGGCTATACCTCGTAAACAAAAGTGGCGAGGAAATACTGGGAATGGAGACGTACAAGAGCATACTGGAGATAAAGGACAGGATAGATCTGGCAGTGATATCAATACCTGCGCAATTTGTACCAGAAGTTCTTGAAGAATGCGGAAAGGCAAAAGTGAAGAGCGCAGTAGTTGTAAGCGGAGGATTTGCTGAGATAGGAGAAAAGGCGCTGCAAGATGAGATAACAACGATAGCAGAAAAATACAAGATAGCTATGCTCGGCCCAAACTGCCTCGGAGTGGTTGATCCAAGATCCAGGGTCGACACGCTTTTCCTGCCGACATATAAGCTCAGCAGGCCAGAGATAGGAGGAGTCAGCTTCGTAGCCCAGAGCGGAGCGGTAGGGAGTACGATACTCGACCTGATATCTGGAGAGGGTTTCGGCCTATCCAAATTCATATCCTACGGAAATGCCGCTTATGTTGATGAGGTAGACATACTCAATTACCTGATGAATGACGAAGAAACAAGAGTAATAGTCATGTACATAGAGGGGATAAAGAGGGCCAGGGAATTTGTCGAGATAGCAAAGAAGGTAACAAAGAAAAAGCCAGTAATAGTACTCAAGGCGGGCAAGACCGCTGAAGGAAGCGCAGCTGCGCATTCGCATACTGCAGCACTTGCAGGCAGTTATCAGGCGCATGAAGCAATATTCAGGCAATTCGGATTCATAATAGCAAATGACATAAGCGAACTATTCTTCTACGCCAAGGTTTTTGCGTCAGAACCTGAGCCCAATGGGGGCAGGGTGGCGGTAATAACAAACGGCGGAGGCGTAGGCGTGCTTACCGTAGATGCGGTTTCTTCTTCCGGGATGCTAAGCCTTGCACAGTTTAGCAAGGAATCTTCCAACGCGCTAAAGAAAGTAATGCCCTCGCTTGTAAACATCAGGAATCCCCTGGATTTAGCAGGGGATGCAGATGACAAGAGATATTCACAGGCGCTCTCTGTGTTAAGCAGTGACAACGGCATTGACATGCTCATAGTCATAGCGCTATTCCAAACTCCTGGTGCGGATTCACGCCTTGCAACAGAACTGATAAGGCTAAAGGAAAACATGCAGAAGCCGATGCTTGTGCTTAGCATAGGCGCCGAGTTCACCAAGATGCATAAGATAATGATGGAGAGCGCAGGCCTGCCAGTGTACGATTCGCCAGCATCAATTGCACTTGCACTGGAAGCATTGCTCAAGTATTCCATCTATAAGAAGAAGCACTGAATAGGAGGCAACTTCTGAAATAAGGAACTGCGCATATGCGGGGAATCGGAACTGATGCGAATCAGCCTGTTTCCAAGAATGTGAATAAGTGCTACTGGCCTTTGAATAGATAGGCGGACGTTACTCAATTCTCTATTGTTCCATGGCTGAGCATCTTTACAGCTGCGCTTATTACCTCCTCTTTCTTGGTATCGGAGCTAAGCAGGTCAAAGAGTTCTGAAGGGCTGATCTCGAGCCGGTATCCTGCCTTATTTAGCTTTTCCATAAAGACGCCCAGCCCATAGTCTCTTAGAGAAGCATTCTCCAGCTCCCCTGTCCTTATTTCCATCGCCTCCTGCTCAATCTCCTCGCTCTTTACGCCCAGCTTTGAAACTTCAAGTATCGCGTTGTCCTGAAATTCTTTTGCAAGCCCATGTACTGATATATCATGAAGTTTTATGCCGTTTCCAAGCTTCCCGGTCAATACAATCCTTATTATCGGTTTGGCTCCTCCAGACGACTCAATCACCTTTCTCGCCTTCTCCCTGGCGAGCTCCTCTATCTCCGCAGGCCCCTTCCCATCCACATCTATCTCTTCCACTGCAAATTTTCTGGAATTTATCCTGTGGAAGGTGTAAGCTCTCTCTTCAGTATCGTATACGAAGAAACCTTTGCCATCCTGTTCATTTTCCTTGAGCTGTGTTATTACTGTGCTTCCCGGTATGAGGAAGTCCTTGCCGTGGCATTTCATCTCTACACGGCTGTGTATATGGCCATCTACGTACAAGTCAAATCCATCAGGAAGGTCGTCTATACGTATGAAGCTTTCACTGAACGGTAGAAGTTCATACACAGATTGATGGAACATGAAGATATTGAAACAGCCTTCCTTCCCCCTTGGCGCAACTTCCTTTAGCGTCTCCCTGAAGCGTTCTTCGGCAATCCCTCCAAGCCCAAAGACGCATACCTTCTCAGTCTTTCCTGACAATGTCTTTTCTATAGTTACCCTTGCCTGAGAGGCATCTATAACAAGACCTGCCATGCCTAATATGCTCACTGGATTGGCAGCGTTCAGCGCCCTTCTCTCATGGGTTCCTGGAATAGCTATTATGGGCATATCCGTATAAGCAAAGCCTTCACCTTCAAAGCCGGAAACCCTGGCCTTGAAATTCTTCTTCATAATATTCCTGAAAAGTGTCATCGCTTCAGCTATCACATCAGGAGAGGGCCTTCTATAATCGAAGATATCTCCAGGTATTATTATCATGTCACTTGCTTCCGCAGCTTTTTCTAGGGCTTCGCAGGCCTGCCTGCGTGCATCTTCCCTGAAGCGCTCATAGCCAAGGTGCATGTCAGATACAATCGCAATTTTCAAATGAGCACCTAAGTGGTAGTTAATTCAAGGTTTCCAGTCACAATGCTGTTCTCTCCAGTAACCTGGTCAGTATATCCTATAACGAAGTATCCGCTGAAAAGCTTTCCTACGCTTCCGGAAAACGCGGTGCCAGAGTTAGTATAGCACTGCGTATTTATAGTATAGTTCTGCCCCACAGCCAGATATATCTGATTTGAAGGCGGGTTGTAAGGTGTAGTAAGATCACTGTACGATCCGTTCTGGTTGCAGGCGAATCCGGTTATATTCAGCGGGAACTGCGAATCCTGTACTAGGTCGATGGTAATAACTCCTGATGTGGAGATGCTCGCATGCCCGCATGTCAAGCCTATCCTGAAGGCGCATTGGTACGGCTGCAGGCCGCTGCTGTTGAATAGCCCGAGAGAATAAAGCGCGCCGATTACCACTGCAATAACGAGTATCATCCACCCATAAGTGGTCAGGAACTCCATTGCGCTTTGGGCTTTAGACTTCGGAGAGCCCCCAGATCCACCTGTTTTATAATCCAACAAATCCACCTTCATGAACAGCTAGTGCGTCTCAGTTCCATTATCCCTGAGAATCCCCTTCTCTATGAGCTCCTTTATCTTCCCAGGCTGGTAAGAAAGCTTTATCAGTTTTGTATGGCCCCGTATCCCCTTGCCGGATTCGTACGAGGTTATTATTCCCTGCATTTCTAGCTCAGCTATATATTTCCTGTAGAGCCTTGAGCTCTTTGGCTCGGTATGCAGCGATTCTGCTATTGAAACATACCTATTGAATATTTCACCACTCAGTATGTATGACTCGGTGCCTTCGCTCAGTTTCTTGTATTTGCTTCCGTGTATGGACATGAGTGCAATGGCATAAACAACCAGCTTCTGGTGCTCGGGAAGCGTGTTTATAACTTCATATGCTATCTCTTCCTCAGCAAACTTTGCTGCATACGTTATCTCATCTACAGTTATCGCAGCAATGCCCTTCTCATCCGCCAGCTCCCCTGCCTTTGTAATTATCTTTAGCGCGAGCCTTGCATCTCCGCCCTCCCTTGCCGCAAGGGCAGCCGCCAGGTTTATTGATGCTTCGTCTATAGCATTCTCCTTAAATCCTTTTTCTGCCCTGTCTTTCAGGATAGAGGCGAGCTCATGCGAATTGTAAGGAGGGAAGACTAAGTCATTCTCGTAAAGCGTAGATACGCTTCTTGGGTCAAGCCCCTCCTTAAAAGACACATTATTTGATACGCCAACCACAGTAATCCCGCCAGATTTTATATCGCTGTTGGCCCTGGTAAGCGTGTATACTAAATCATCAAGGTCCTTGACAATGTCAATCTCATCCAATACGACCACCAGGACCTTGCCGTCTTCTTCAATCCAGCCTATCAGCTTCTCATATATGTCTATAATTCCGTAGCCCCTTTTTGCGTACATTGGTATGTGATCTCCTGCAATCTTGCTAAGCACCCTATAACGCGAATTGTATACCCTGCAGTTTACGTACGAGATGCGTGCACTTACTATGGGCAATTGCTTTATCCTTTCTACCACCTGCTTTATGCAGGAAGTTTTTCCAGTGCCTGTCTTTCCGAAGATAAAGACATTGCGCCCGCGCTCTCCTCTGAGCGATGGCGTAAGCGCCTTCTCTATCTCCTCTATCTGTTTGTCCCTGAAAAGCAGGTGATCCGGTATATAATGTGGCGAGAGCACCTTCCGGTCCAGGAAGATCTTAGAATCCTTGAAAAGGTCAGCAAAAGCCTCTGCCATCATCTCCCACCAGTAAGTTTCTTTACAATATGTTCATATCTATTCTTTATCACTTCATCATTAAGTACAGCAACCTCTCCACGGTCACTCATCTCGCTCATCTTCTTGTCGAATGGCACCAAGCCTATTACTTCAGAATCAAGTTCCGCAGCTACTTCCTTTCCTCCGCGCGCCTCTCCATCAGACATGTTTTCAATGACACCCAGAAGTGCAACTCCAAGGCGCTTGGCCATCATCCCAGACCTTATCGCGTTTACTGCAGAGATATGCTGCGGCGTAGTGACAATAACAAAGCCGTCAAGGTCAAGCAATTGTATTATAGATAGTGGTGAGTCAGAGGTACCAGGCGGGAGGTCAAGTATAAGGTAATCAAGATCGCCCCATTCTGTATTGCTGAAGAATTCGCTTATCATCTTCCCTATCATAGGGCCCCGCCAAATAATCGGTTTGCTCTTATCATCAAGGAACATAGCAGTGGAGAGCACCTTAACTCCTCCCTTTTCAATAGGAATTAGCGGGTATACGGCTTCCTTAACCTCGTTTATTCCTAAAAACATCGTAAGGTTAGGGCAGTCTACATCAGCATCAAGAAGGCCAACCTTATATCCCATAATGGAAAGAGTATAAGCTATGTTTACTGCAGTGGTGGTCTTGCCAACTCCGCCCTTAGCGCTATATATCCCTATCTTGTGCTTTATATTTGACAGTCTTTCCTTAAGCGCCTTCCTCTGCTCTATGACCTTAAAAATAGAGGGATGAACCTGCATCTTAGGTTCGTTAGGCTGCTCTTGCTCCACAATATCACAGAGCTAATATTTATTCTATAAAAATATAATCATTTGTGATATTGGCTCGGATCTGCGACAAAAGCACAAATGTGCTTACAAGGCAGCCACTGTCTATTACGGCTTATCCGGATCCTAATATAAAATAGCACGGTTTTGTACCCAAATACGGTTGATAAATAAGTAAATGTCTGTCTATTTGGCGATAAAATGGATACATCTATATCTATTGTAAATCAAAAACTATAGTGGAGTTTGGGAAAAGAAGAACGAAACAGATAGCAAATCCAAAGATTCCTTCGCAAGAAATATAAAAAACATTCTGCAGGGATGATGGTTTAATATGCGGGTAAAATATCGTGTTTCACAAACAAACGAGCTTCTACAGTAACCAGAAGATAAATCTTGATGAACTTTTCCTGAAAATGTGTAGTCAATCCCCTATCTGTACAGTGCTATATGTGTTGATAGCAAAGTTGCATTTTTCTTCCTTTCTCCAACAAGGAAGAACAAGGGCGCAGAGGAACTGATTAGGCAGCCAGGAATCCTATAATAATGGTCTTCGATAGCGCATTCCTATATCTTCAGTATTGAAGAAATTGTTTGGAATTTAGTGGTATTACCATCATACGCACAAGATGGATGACTTTAAGGACAAGAAGAATAACAATATCGTAGAAAGGTTACAGAATTTTGTTCTTGTTTGAAGATATTTATCAATCATATTCTAGGACAGAGCCAGCAGGTCCTGTTTGCCACAATGCTTTTAAATGTTAATCGTCAAATAGGCACATGCCAAAAACTGATTCGTCATATGTCTTAGCAACTGACGGCTTGATAGGCATAAAAAAGTACTTCTTATATGGCATGCTGGCAATGCTTCCTATCATAGTTTTAGCGCTGATGTCTTCTTTCGTAGGGATCACAGGAGCAATCATTGTTGAATCTGTATATGGGGGGCCAACATTATACATATTGATAATTATCACAATCATTTCAATTGCAGCATTGGTTTTTGCGGCATTGTCACTGCTTGGTCTTCTCTTCGGGTTAAGAGACATAAGAAGAAGCAACCTAAAGAGTGTCGACCTTTATTCAGGTGCGTCAAGAAACCTCAGAAGAATAGCAATATCTATCTTAATATTAATAGCTCTCTATTACGTCCTGCTTATTTTTGCCTTAATATCTTCAGGAACAGGAGGAACATCGGTGTCTGTAATTAGCTTCATCTTCGAAATAATCTTACTTGCGATGGCCATACTATTTGCCATAAAACTTGCCAGTGTTTACAAGAATCTGTCAAAGGACATTTCGCAGCAAAGATTTAATACAAGCGCTACTCTTTTGATAGTTAGTGTAATAATAAATGCAGCAGCCGAGATAGTTACTTTAATATCCACGGCTCTTTCTGCGCCTCAGAACAATCCATACATTTCTCAGGGCCTTTCCACGTCCCAAAATCCAGTTGCCTTAGTAATTAACATAATATTCTTAATAGAGTATATACTCCTGACTCTTCATTTCTACTTTGGATACAGCGCTTCAAAAAATGCTTTAACAAAATTATCCAGAAATATTGGTATTCCTGCAGTGCAACCGCCAAAGTAGTTATTGTCTTGCAATAAGCTGGCTCTGATTGAAGGCAGCAATATGGCGCTTTTTTAGGAAGTTTTATAAGCTTTCAATGCAATAATATAGCATTGAGCGATTAATTGTGTAATAACTTTTACTAATTATTCCAAATACGCTTAAGTGGTGTGAGAAATATGTATCCAAATGTACAAGCTTATGACAGAGGAGTAATGTTCAATCCTGACGGAAGGCTCTTCCAGGTAGAGTATGCAAAGGAGGCAGTGCGCAAAGGTGCTACTTCCATAGGGTTGGTGGCCAAAGATGGCGTTGTTTTCGTAGCACATAAGAACGTCACTGAGCCATTGGCAATAACGGCTACAATACAGAAGGTCTTCAAAATAGATTCGCACATGGGCGCAACGTACAGCGGAATGGTCGCAGACGGGCTTCACATAATAGACACGGCAAGGTCAAGGGCGCAGAACCACAGGCTCATTTACGATGACTACAAGTCAGTGGAGTCCATGGCAAGGGACATTTCTTCGTATATGATGCAGGCAACGCAGTACGGAGGCCTTAGGCCTTATGCGGTCTCTCTGCTTGTTGGAGGCGTAGATAATGGCCCGAAGCTCTTCGAGATAGAGCCTGGAGCTTCTTTCTTGGGCTACAAAGCCGATGCGATAGGAGCTGGGAAGAAGGTCGCTACCGAGGTGCTAGTCAAGGAATACGAAGACGGGCTTAGTGTAGACGATGCCATAAAGCTGGGCGTAAAGATAGTAAAAAAAATAAGCGAGGAAAAGCTGACAGAAGACAACATGGACATAGGCTACATAAAGGAGGGCAGCGAATATCATCTGCTCACACGCGACGAATTACCGAATTTCCTATAATACTGTTGATTCGATGTCGAAGACAGTCGTGGCAAAATACTCCTTTTCAGGAGAAGAGTTCGAGATCTTCGTAGACTCAGATATGGCTTACGAGTATATAACCGGAAAGAGAAAGGATCCAATGTCAGTGCTTGAAGTAGAAGAAATATTCAAAGATGCAAATAAAGGGGAGAGGCAGAGCCAGGACAAGATTAAAAAAATATTTCAGACAACGGAGCTGCCTAAGATAGTGGAAACTATCCTCAAGAAGGGAGAAGTCCCAATAACAACAGAACAGAGGCACGCCCTCACCGCGGAAAAACGTAAGCAGGTAATCAACATCATAGCAATAAATTCCATAGATCCGAGGACCAACGCACCACATACTCCCCAGCGCATAGAGAATGCAATGGAGGAAGCGAAAGTGCAGATCGATCCGTTCAAGAGTGCGAACGAACAGGTAGATGCAGTAATAAAGAAGATCAACATGATTCTTCCAATAAAATTCGCAACCGTCAGGATAGAAGCAGAGATACCTCCATCATGGGCAAACAGGTGCTATGGGATGCTGAAGCAGTATGGCCTCAAATCTGAAGAATGGCTATCCAATGGTTCTCTAAAGGCAACCCTTGAATTTCCCGCAGGCCTGAGACAGGAATTTTTCGATAAAATAAATAATCTCACAAGAGGGGAAGCAATAATAAAAGTGATTTAATGACAAGAAAGATAGTAGTGCCTGGAGAAGTTCTCGCGGAAAGGCCGCTGAGGCTCAATGGCGCAATAGTGGAAGGAAGCAAGACGTGCGCTACGGTAATGGGCATATTTGACGATGAAAAAAGCCTACTTATACCACTGGAAGGGCTCTGGTATCCAAAGAGCGAGGAGAAGGTAATAGGCATAGTGGAAGAAGCCAAGTTAAATTCGTACACTATCAATCTGAATGCACCTTACAAAGGCATACTAATTGCAAAATTCGTTAGGGACCCAATAGACAACAATGCCATAATAGAGGCAACAGTGCGGGAACTGGACAAGACAGGAACGGTTGTTCTTGTAAGGCCCAGAGTGCTTACAGGTGGTAAGCTTATATATGTAAAACCATCCAAGATACCACGCATAATAGGAAGAGGAAATACTATGATAGGCCAAGTAAGCAATGGAACTAGCACAACAATAGAAGTAGGAATGAACGGCCTGATCTGGATGAGAGGCGGCAATACGGACCTTGCTACAGAAGCGATAATGAAAATACAAGAAGAGGGCCACACATCCGGTCTGACGGACAGGATAAGCAGCATGCTAAATCTGCCTGCCCGGCAGCACACAGAAACATATGGCACAGAAGAAGGAAACAATGTGCGCAGTGAAGAAAAGGGATATTGATGAAAGCAAAGATAGATCTAATAGTAAACGGAAAGAGGCTTGACGGGCGCGGCCCAGAAGACCTAAGGGAGATAAAGATAACGCCCAATGTAATCAGGAATGCAGCAGGCTCTGCCTACATTGAATGGGGAGCAAACAAGATCATAAGCGCGGTATACGGGCCGAGAGAGGCGCTGCCAAAACATATCTCAGATCCTAACAAGGCGATAATAAAATGCAGGTATACTATGGCACCATTTTCGTCCCTTGAAGAACACGGTAAACCTGGTATGAACAGGCGCGCGGTAGAGATATCAAAGGTTACAGCTGAAGTATTCGAGGATGTGATACTTGTGGACAGCTTTCCCGGCAATGAGATAAGCATATTTATAGAAGTGCTCCAGGGAGACGGAGGCACACGTGCTGCAGGCATAACCTGCGCGGCGGTAGCGCTTGCAACTTCTGGAATACCCATGCGCGATATGCCATATGCTGTTTCTGCCGGAAGAATCGGAGAAACGGTAGTCTTGGACCTGAATAAGGTAGAGGATAATTATTCGGAGGCAGATATGCCTGTAGCGATAAGCCCGAGAACCGGAAACATAAACCTGCTGCAAATGGACGGAATACTCACACGCGAGCAGTTCGGGCAGGCAATCGGAATGGTAAAGAAAGCAGGCGAGACAATAACCAGAATACAGAAAGAGGCGCTGATAAAACCATATCAGGAGATCGCAGAGAAGTATATAGAAGGATGAGAGAATGCAAATAAGAGCAATAACCGAGGAATATTTAAAAAGCAGATATTCAAGGAACCTGAGAGATGATAATAGACAGCTTACGGAGTACAGGAAGATAGTGTTGAAAACAGGAGTGGTGCCGAGCGCAGAGGGGTCAGCAGAGATCTTCTTAGGCAATACTCATGTGATAACCGGAGTAAAAATAGGCCTGGGGGAGCCCATGTCTGATACTCCTGAAGATGGGAATCTGATAACTTCCAACGAACTTCTGCCTATGGCTTCAGAAGCCTTCGATGCAGGCCCGCCATCTCCGGAGTCAATAGAGATAGCGCGTGTAGTAGACAGGGGGATAAGGGCCGCAGGCGTGGTGGATATGTCAAAACTCTTCATAGAAGCAGGCAAAGTATGGGAGGTCTTCATAGACGTACATGTCTTCAATTACGACGGGAACATGTTCGACGCTGGCACGCTTTCTGCAGTGGCTGCCCTGCTTAGCTCCCGCATGCCGAAATACGAGGATGGAAAAGTCATAAGGGAGGGCGATTTGGGCAGGCTTCCTACGGGTAATATAGTTACATCGTGCACATACGCCAAGGTAGTGGGCAAAGTTATCCTGGATCCAGATTCAAACGAAGAGGCATTTGCTTCATCTAGGATAACCATAGCAAACGACGAGCAGTATATAAGGGCAATGCAGAAGGGGCTTAGCGGTTCTTTCACTCAGGGCGAAATCGAGTCTGCAATAGAGATGTCATTTGAAAAATCAAAGACGCTTAGAGAGATCATTAAAAAGGCAGTAGGTGATTGAGTGGCAAACAAGAGCATAAGATACGGAGTAAACCTAAGAAAACGCGAAGCAGCTGTAATAGCCCAGAAAAAGGAAAAATACAAGTGCGACATGTGCGGAAAGCTCGCAGTAAGGAGGATAAGCATGGGCGTATGGAAGTGCAGATACTGCAATGCAACATATGCCGGCGGAGCATACACCTTCAAGACCGCGGCAGGAGAAACTGTAAACAGGATACTTAATTCAGGGCGCAATAGCAGTTGATAAGCGATGGTAAGGATATCCTACTCTCCCATAGAAGAAATAATTGTTCATGATGTTGTGGAGGTAGCCAGCGAGGACCTGCTGCGCGAAAGAGTCACGCCTGCGGGCACGATGCCACTATACTGGTGCGATGGAATCCTTTTCACTTTCAGTTCATTGCCAATGACCGACGAGGTGGTAAGGGACTATCTGCGCGGAAAGGTCCACTGGCTAGAGGCCCATTTTGCAAAAGTGGAGAAATATACGCCAATCATGTCCCTCAGCGAGGAAGAGTACAAGACCACAATGAACATACGCATTATAGATACAAGCAAATCCGGAGTGCATAGAGAGTTCGTCAAATGGCTGAAAGATTCTATTAAAAATAAAAAGTGATATTATGTCTTACGTGTGCATGCACTGTCACAAAGAAACAAAAACTTTGGAGAAGAATGCAGTGAGGTGCCAGTACTGCGGCTTTAGGGCCCTGGCAAAGAAAAGGTCGTCGATAGCAAAGGAGATCTCAACAGATTGAGCGTGCAGGTCTATTAATCCTTGCTGCCATTTTATCTTAGATGGGCTCTTAGCGCAACGGTAGCGCGCCTGCATGGCATGCAGGAGGTTGCGGGTTCAAATAAACCTTTGAACAACTCAAAAGTTTTGAAATTCCCGCAGAGTCCATCAACATTTTCCCTGGCAGCATAAGTGGGTTTATTTTTTAGTCCTGATGAATTGCTGCCCAAGGTCAAAACGTCTTTTTCAGTTTCCCTGCATAACTGGCAGTGACTTACTCCATGAAGGAAGCTTCAAACGCCCGTGAATTAGCTTTAAGTACGTCTTTTTTATCAAGTACGCCGTTCTTAAGGAGCAGGGCAATCTCGTTCCTGAGGTTTGTCATCAGCATCTCAGGACCGTCAGTATTTATGGTATACTCTACGCCATGCGATTTAAGCGCCTTGAATACAACCTTCATCTCCTCAATGTCTTTAATCACTCCAGTATGCATGTTTGAGGAGGGGCAGATCTCAAGAGTTATGTCCCTTTCCCTTATCATTTCCATTGTTTTCTCATCTTCTGCCGAGCGCACTCCGTGCCCTATCCTATCCGGCTCCAGGCTGGCAATAACATCCTGCACTGAATGGTAGTCTTCATCTTCGCCAGCATGCACTGTCAATCCAAGGCCTCCGTTTCTGGCCTTTTTATACAAGCCTTTATAATGCGAGTAACTAAACCCGCTATCCCTTCCCCCTGCGATGTCTATCCCAACAACCCCTCTGTTCTGGTACTTAAGCGCTTTGCCGACAAGTATCTCATTAAGTTTATAGCTGAAGGTCCTGTCTAGGCAAATTATTATGCCTGCCTTTACAGGATACTCCATCGAAGCTCTGTCAAGCCCGCGTACAGCCGCCATCATTATCTGGTCGAGGTCCTGTTCGCCACCCCTATTCCTCTTCATAGGATTGAACCTTAGTTCGAGAAGCGTTATGTTGTTCTTTCTATACGCTCCGGCTATAGTCTGGTAAACTGATCTTTCTACAGCAATAGGGCTGGACTGAATAAGATCAGTCCATTTGAAGAGGGCTATATAATCCTCGAAAGATTTTACCCTCTTTGGATTTGCAGTTATCATGTCTACGAAACTCCAGTAATCTTTTGTAGGGAGCTTAATCCCCTGCGCGTGCGCTATCTCCCACATTACTGCAGGATCAACAGCGCTGCCAAGATGCACATGCAATTCTGCGAGTTCGGCATCCTGTTCAAGAGCGCTAGAAACATTGCCATCAAGGCTTATTGGGGAATCCTCCATGACTATCCTTCTTCTTTTGTAATATATAAACTTTATTTGGAACAGGGCAAGCCCATACCTGCGCCTACGAAGGCCTAGAGATCCAGCTATTATGTCAGCTAGATTCTCCATTATCTACCCGCCCTACTTTCCACGCAAGATTTATAAAAATTAATGGCATATAATATTATGGACACTTTTACTAGAAAATTGGAGACAGCACCATTGGCATTCAATTTTGATGACCTTCTCCTCTTGCCAGGTTTTTCAGAGGTCAGGCCAAAAGACATAAACATTGAATCGCGCTTCTCAAGAAATATAACTATCAGAACTCCGTTGGTTTCTTCACCGATGGATACTGTAACTGAGGCGGAGATGGCAATAGCGCTTGCCGAAAGCGGAGGCATAGGCGTAATACACAGGAATAGCTCTGCCGAGGACGAACTTAATATGGTAAAAGCAGTAAAGGCAGTTGAGCCGGAGGACAAGAATGCGACCCTCGGAAGAGACAAGAGGCTTGCAGTTGCCGCAGCAATCTCGCCATTCGACCTGGAAAGGGCAAAGCTGCTGGGCAAGCATGCTGATGCTCTTGTGGTAGATGTGGCGCATTTCCATACAAAAGGCATCCTCGATGCAACCAAAGAGATAATAAATTCAACAGATGCGGATATAGTAATAGGCAGCATGGGCACAAAGGAGGGGGTATTGGGCTCTGTAAAAGTGCTTGAAAAAGTGGCAGGCCTCAGGGTAGGCATAGGAGGAGGTTCAATATGCATAACAACAGACGTTACGAAGGCGGGATCTCCTACTCCATTTGCAGTAGCACAGGCTGCAGATGCGCTTGATGAACTTGGCATAGACCTTCCAATAATAGCAGATGGCGGAATAAGGACTGCCGGAGACATAGCGATTACCTTTGCCCTCGGTGCATCATCTGCCATGCTTGGCTATGGCTTCGCCGGCACTGACGAATGCCCTGGAGAAGTTGTCATTATAGATGGCAAGAAATACAAGGGATACCGCGGAATGGGTAGTGACGGAGCCAGGGAGAGAAGAGCCATAGTGGACAGGTACTCTGACACAGGAGGCAAAAAGCTAGCTGAGGGCATAGAAGGCGTGATTCCTTACAAGGGAAAAGTAAGCGATGTAATAACGCTATTAAACTCCGGTATACGCGCATCCATAGGGTATTCCGGAGCAGGGAGCCTTAATGAAATGAGGAGTAAGGCAAGGATAGCAAGGATAGGTATAAGGACGCATAAGGCAGAGATAAAGCCAAAGTGAATGAATGGATACGATACTTGTTTTTAACTTCGGCGGCCAGTATTGCCACCTGATAGCAAGGAGGATAAGGGAAAAAGGAGTGTACTCGGAGATAGTCCAATCAGATATGCCTGCTGATAAATTAAATGCACTCTCAAAGAAATCAGATGTAAAGGGCATAATACTCTCGGGCGGCCCATCAAGCATATATGAAAAAGACGCGCCAAAGATGGATAGAAAAATACTCGATTCCGGATTGCCGGTTCTTGGCATATGTTATGGACATCAACTTATGGCAAGTTACATCGGAGGCAAAGTTTCAAGGGCGGAGAGAAAGGAATACGGTACTTCATATGCAAACATACGCAACGCAACAGGCGTGCTTCTGGGCCTTGGCAAAAAGGAAGAAGTCTGGATGAGCCATGGCGATGTAGTTTTACAGATGCCTAAAAATATAGACGTGCTTGCAGATACAGAAAATTGCAAGATAGCAGCATTCATGGACAGGAAAAGGCAGCTTTTTGGAGTGCAATGGCACCCGGAGGTAGTGCATACAAAGAATGGCGACAAGATACTTGGCAATTTCATCTTCAATGTGTGTAAGTGCAGACCGATGTGGAAGGCAGAAAGCACCATACCTGAATATCAGAGGCAGATATCCGAAGAGATTGGAGAGGAAGGCGCAATAATCGCATTAAGCGGAGGCGTAGATTCAAGCACAGCTGCCTTGCTTGCCTCGCGCGCCATAGGAGATAAACTCACCGCGGTATTTGTAGATACTGGAATGATGAGAGAGAAAGAAGCCGATTCAATAAGGAACATGGGAAAAACAATGGGGATAAATCTGATTGTAATAGATGCTGGAAACGAATTCATACGCAAACTTAAGGGCGTCTCTGATCCTGAGAAGAAAAGAAAAATCATAGGCAGTGCCTTCATAAGAGTTTTTGAGCGGGAAGCGAAAAAAAGAGGGGCAAAATACCTGATTCAAGGCACAATATATCCTGATAGGATAGAGTCAGGGCAGGCCAAAAAATCAAGCGTTATAAAGACGCACCATAATGTGGGAGGCCTGCCTCCAAAGGTAAAGTTTAATGGCATAATAGAGCCGCTCAAGGATCTTTACAAGGACGAGGTCAGAAAGATAGCGAGAGAGCTCGGCTTGCCCGAAGAAATGATTTCCAGGCAGCCTTTTCCAGGCCCCGGTCTGGCGGTACGGATAATCGGTGAGGTAACCAAGCATAAATTGGAAGTATTAAGAAAAGCAGAAGCCATAGTATCCGAAGAAATTGAAAGGGCAGGTTCTGGAATCAGGCCATGGCAGTACTTCGCTGTCTTGACTGACACTAAAAGTACCGGGGTAAAAGGAGATAGCCGCGCCTACGGCAATGTTATAGCCGTAAGGGCCGTTGAGAGCAAGGAGGCAATGACAGCAAACTTCGCCAAGATACCCTATCCTGTCCTAGAAAGGATATCCTCAAGAATCACAAGCGAAATTTCCGAAGCGGTGCGGGTTGTTTACGACATAACCAATAAACCTCCTTCTACGATAGAGTGGGAATAAACAGGCAGCTTAAAAGCCTAACCAAAACCTTACCCTGCCTAAATCCTATATAAATCTTGACAGCACCATTAAACCATCATAAATAAAGTGAATTTGATGGGCAAGACGTTTGAGACTAAAGCCAGAATAATAGAGCTTCTGAAAAAGCAGAAAATGACTTTAGCTGAACTTAGTTCTGAACTTAAATTATCAAAGGCAACTGTAAAACAGCATCTGGACGAGCTAAAGTCAGCAGGCAGCATAGAAGAGGAAGACAACAGCTATTTCAAAAGGCTAAAATATTACAAGGCGAAAGGCGCCGAGGTTGCAAAATGGAATACCAGGGAAGCAAGCATTTATACCAGGATCCTGCCTGTCTTAATAAGTTTCATACTCGTCTTAGGCGCCCTGTCAATATACGTGGGCAGATATGCGCCTTCCGGATACTATGTCGTAAGTCCGCAGTCAAGCCATCAACACAACGGCTCCTTAGCAAATACAAGCCAGATATATCCTCCTTCATCTTCAGCAGAAACGGCATGCCCTATAATGCTTTCAAATCGAACTTATACACGTGTAAGCTTGATGAACTATTCTGGCTTCGGACTTTATAATGTAAGTGTATATCCAAGGCAAGACTTCTTGCTTAGCCCAGGCGGCAGCGGAGTGCTTGTTTTCTCAGTAAATATATCAGGAACCGGAGCATCGGAGAATGTTACAAACCACTTCATAATGTATCATCAGGTAACGGTTTCCCTACCTCTCAATATAACTGAGAGCGTGATAAACATTACAAAATATTCAAATGGAACCATAGAGGAAGGCTCGTTTACTTTCATAGTACCTGCCAGATATCCTGCGAATTCCAGTGAGTCAAATTCAACTTATTCTAGCCAGGCATTCAATTTCCCTGACGGAACTAGGGTAGAGTATCCAAATGCCACAATCGAAACGATAACCAGCAATACGGCTATAACAGAGTCAAGCCTGCCTATTGGCACTACCAAAGTTTTCGGCTATACTGAATGCTATAACTATACTGGATCAAAAGTATGCATGAGCAGCCCGGGCCCTGCACCAAATTCAAGCACCATAAACCAGACGGAGCTGATACAGACAACTCCTGGGCTGAACGTCTCACTAACGCCAGCAAACGAAATGGTAAGTAAAGGCAATGCGGCAATAATGCGCCTTACAATACAGGCATCGCAAGATGCCGCTCAGGGAACATACCTGCTCGGCATACGCGCAAGCGGAGAATTCTGCAGGGGTGGCCCTTACTACTTTATAACTGTGGGCTCAAAGCCGTATTCTCCTTCTGCAGGCCAGAATCCAGGAGGAATAATAATAGGGACAGGATAAGCCATCGTTGCGGATATGTCTTCAATAACACACCTTGCGAATGTGCCGCATGTAAATGCTGTTAGAAAATGCGTGCATTCTGATGCAGAAGTACGGTGTGCTAGTGCGCGAAGCTGAAACAGGCCAAAACTCTCTACGCTAAGCAACTTCGTAGGCCAGCAATCCATGTTGCTGAAGTCAATTCCGAAAGTATAAAAAGATGAATAGCAATAGATATTACAATCCAAGGACCCTGCCTATATAATCCAGGCATTAGTACGTAGAAATCAGCGATATCTGATAGATGGCGGGATGCCGCCCATTATACGATGTGCGTAAATGATAAGGATAAGCATAGTAATACCCACATACAACGAGGAAAAATATATAGGTGCGACCCTGCAGAGCATAGCCCGGCAGCCATATCATGACATAGAAGTACTTCTGGCCGACAGCAAAAGCTCCGATAAGACCATAGCTGAAGCGAAAAAGGCATATCCATCAGTCAAGATAGTGACTGATGAGAAAGGCGGCGTATCCCCTGCATGCAACAAAGCGGTAAAAGTGGCAAAAGGAGACATAATACTCTTCATAGATGCCGATACTTCCATAACCAAGAATCTGTTGAAGGCCTACGAAAAGGCCTTCGATGATGAAGGTGTGGTAGCTGCTACGGGACCGATAGAACCCTTAGAAAATACAACCCCCTCCATACGCGCAGGGTTCAAGATGGTCTCTGTGTACCTGGTCAAGTTCTTTATATCAATAGGAAAGCCTTCAACTATAAGCTCAAACCTTGCTGTGTCGAAGCAGGCCTTCCAAAAAATAGGCGGTTTCAACGAATCGATGAAAACTTACTACGATTGGGATCTGTCTAACAGGATAAGAAAGCTAGGGAAGGTGGTCTTTGTCCCACAGGCGATAGCAAAGACCAGCGTGAGGAGGGTAAAGAAATGGGGCATGGCAAAATATTTCCTCTACCATACGGGAAATGCTGTAAAGTATCATCTTTCCCATAAGTCTAGAGATGACTACGAGCCAATACGATAAGCGGCAATGTGCTTTGTCAAGAAAGCATAAAGCGAGAGAAAATCCCAGAGAAATCATTACCAACCTTTCCAGAACAGAGCTCAGCGGTACATACGGACCAAAGCCTGCTTGCAAATGCCAAAGGCCAATAATGCTCAACTTCCACAAAGCATCAATCTCTCCAATCAAAGAAGAATAAGCAAATTAGCCGGAGAAACGATTCATGGTAAAGGAGCTAAAATATATAAGTCTAAGCAACTTAAGCATAATCATGCCAAATAGACCCTACGTAATATTTATAGCGTCGCAGAAAGGCGGCGTAGGAAAGACGACCATCGCAGTAAATCTGGGAACAGCGCTCAGGTACCGTGAGTATCAGGTACTGCTTATAGATACGGATGTTGCTACGTACAGCATAAGCAGCCATCTTGGCCTCAAAGATGCTGAAAATGACTATTCAAAGGCGATCAACGGCAAGATCGATGTCAAAGAGGCGATCTTCTCCTACGAGCCATTAGACCTGAATCTCATACTGGGAAATCAGGAAGCTGAAGAGATAGAGGAAAACGCAGATAAGATCAACAGGTTCTATAGTCAGGTGCTAAAGCTGAATTACGATTTTGTATTAATAGACAGCCATCCGGGCCCGTTCAGCGAGAACATGGCAAAATACATTAATGATGTGGTAATATTGACAACTCCTGATGCGGCTTCAGCCAAAAGCAGCGCCAAGCTAGCCAAGTACTGTGAAAAGCACAGGATTGAGCACAGGCTGGTAATAAACCGTATTGGCTCTAGCAAATTCGAACTTGAGACTGAAGAGGTCGAGCGCCTATGCGGCGATATTGCATCAGTCATAATACCCGAAGATGACATAGTACAGGAAAGCAATACGAGGCATAAGCCTGCTTACATGGTAAATAAAAGCGCACCTTTTTCGCTTGCAATAGACGAGCTCGCGCGGATTTACATGCTAAAGACAGGCAAGCCCATGGATACTGAACCAGAAGCCGACAGGCAAAGCAAGAAGTCATTTTTCCAAAAGCTAGGCGGATGGTCGCTAGGCTCAAAATAGTCGCATGCGCCAATTTAGCTTCAACCTTACCAAAAGCAACCTTTTTATAGTGGGATATAATATAGAATATGGAGATCAAATGGAAGCATACTGTGTTAAATGCAAGGAGAAAAAAGAGATGAAGGACGCAAAAGAAGTCACAATGAAGAATGGCAAGAAAGCAGTCACAGGCGTATGTCCTTCGTGCGGCACAAAAATGTTCAAGATAGGCGGAAAGAAATAAGCCTATAAAAAACATGCCTGCCCGTCTTATTCTCATGCTTAATTCCAGGCGCCGTGCATAAGGCGTTCTTTTTCTTTTTTTCTAATTACCCCGCAGGTACACGCCATATGGCTACTTTTTCCATATGGCCTCTTCAATTCTGATAAGCTCGTTGTGTTTTGCTGTGCGTTCACCTCCTATGGTCCCTGTTTTTATGTATTTTATCCCTAGTCCAACTGCAAGATGGGCTATTGTGAAATCTTCTGTTTCACCGCTTCTATGCGAGATCACCGTTTCATAATTGTTCTTCTTTGCAAGCTTTACCGTTTCAATCATGTCGCTGAGGGTTCCTATCTGGTTTGGCTTTATAAGTATCGCATTCGCTGCCCCCTTCCTTATGCCCTCCTTCAGCCGTTCCTTGTTGGTAACGAATATATCATCTCCAACAATCATTGTTTTGTTTCCAATCCTTCTAGTTAGGGCAGCAAGGCCATCAAAATCGCTTTCAGTAAGCGGGTCCTCTATTATATTTACTGAAAATTTCTCCGCAAGCTCAGAAACAAAGTCTATCTGCTCCTCAGTAGTCAGCCTCTTTCCATTGTTATACTCGTATCTGGCACCTGTATAAAAGTTTGTAGCTGCCATATCGATGGCCGGAAAGAGGTCAAAGCCTACTTCTTTGGATACTGCAGAGACAGCCTCGGAAACTAGTCCCAGCGCTCCTGCATCATCTATCATGGCTACCCATGCCTTTTCGTCACCCAGGCCCAATGGGATACCTGGAAATTTCTTCTTCAGCAGCTCGCCAACCCTCTTGTGCACCATCACGTTTGCAAATGCAGAATTTGAGTATGTTTTGCCAAAGGAAACGGAAAGAAATTCCTGCATCGTTGTGCCATTAACTGCATGCTTTCCGCCGCCTATTATATTGCCAAGCGGAAAAGGCATCACCGGATCATTTTTTCCCAGCAAGAACTGGTAAAGCTCCATGTTTTCAGCTTTTGCCGCTGCCTTTGCTACGCCCAACGAAAAGACCACTGCTATATTGCCGCCTATTTTCGAAAAATCCGTAGTGCCATCGATCTCGTGCAATATTTTGTCTACCTCCTGATAAGTGGCAATGTCATTACCTATGATCTTTGGCACTATCTTCTCAATAGCCTGCCCTATTGCAAAATCTATCCCATCATTCGGATATTCCTTTACCTCCATGGAGCCCTTGCTGGCGCCGCTTGGGGCCGCTGCCCTGCATTTTATTCCATTCTCAGCATATACGTCAAGCTCAACTGTTGGGTTGCCTCTCGAGTCAAGTATCTTCCTTATTCTGATCTTTTCAATTTTAGGCATATAACTCACCTATCTCTTTCATATACTCTCTAACCTAATAAGCATGCACCTGAGCTCCTGTTAACAAATATATATTTAAGCCTGTTTATAAAAGAATAAATAATAAGGTAATCGGATGGTAGAAATAAAGATAAAATCCTCAAAGGATGGTCCTAATCTGGTAATAATTGACGGCCAAGTAAAAATGGCATTCTGCAGATGCGGCCACTCCAACAACAAGCCTTTCTGCGACGGCACGCACCATAAGGCAAAGTTTGAAGCCGAGGAGAAGGAAACCCAGATATTCAATGGCTGATGTGCTAGAGGTGCCTATCTGCCTAAGCTAAACTCCCCTACCTTTTTCCATGAACTTACTGCCCCCTCAGTGGAATATAAGTAAAGCCTGTCCACATAAAATCCATTCAGATCTCTGAAAACCGCACTATCCACATGCCTGACTGCATCAAGGCGCACCTGCTTGCTCACGTTGAAATATACGAGGCTCATATGTGGCATGAATTTACTTGGTTTCATTTTAAATGCAGATGTTGCATTTTTATAAAACCTCTTCAGCATTTCAGTGTATTTTATCCTTACAAATATTGATTTGAAAAAAGCATCCGAATTTCCTATCTTTCCAAACTCTATATTCATTGCAGTTGAAGATGCTGCAAGATATTCTGCCGTTTTCAGCGCATCTTCTTGTACTGCGGATATCTGGCCTAAAAGAGTGACATGCGGCTCAAAAGGCGCGCTTCCATATTTTATAGCCAGGCCTTCTATGATTTCGTATATTTTTTTTGAAATGTTTGGCTCAGGCATAAGCCACAACGAATATCTGTTCCATTCAACAAGCTCTCCGCTCATAATCCGACCCGTTTACTCCTCCTGGCATTTGCAATTTCCTCAAAATCTATCGGCATAACGAATTTATCACCAAAAATATCTTTGTTTCCTGCCATTGTAACGAATGTGGGCTCTATTCCATGCATCCTGGCTTTGTGTGCGACTCCCTTTGGCACAACTACTGTTTCTCCAGAATCAACCTCTATCCGCTCAACCCTGCCTCTTGTCATATACCACATAGTCATCCCGCTAAATGTAGTATACGTTTCGACAAGATTCAAGTGTACGTGTGTATTCTGCGGAGAGTTGGAGTTTCCAGCGGAAAATTCCTGATTCGCGGTGCCTAAAGCCACATATTTTGTTTGGACTGAATCCATCCTTTCTCCTCCGTATGCAAGTTCTTCCCCGTATATGTGACGCGGTACTACCAGTTTATTGGCTTTTCCTGGCTCAAGGTGATTCTGGATATACTCTTTTGTATAACCTATCGTCCTGCCTATCGTACCAGAAGTCAGACCGTAAACAGCACTGAATAAATGAAGAGTGCCATTGGCATGTATTCTGTATTTCGTTTGGCCTGGTATAACTGCAGCATGAACTTTTGCGGTTGTCGAACTGCCCGCCTCATCCTTGTAACTTATATCAAATTCTGCATTAGAGAAGGCAAAGAGCAGGTTACCCGTGCCATTGGTCATTCCAGAAATCTCTTGTCTAGCGTCTCTTCTGATCTCAAGCATTGCAGGGTAATGGTATACTGATGAATCCTGCCTGCCAGAAATTATGTATGGCCTGCTATCGTTTCTCACAGCAGCTTCAAGGGCTATCTTTTTCTGTTCTATTGTATGTGACATAGTGACCATAATATCATACTTTATCATATAATATATTATATTATCATACTTATTTAAATCTTATGCCAAATCTTAATATGCTGATATGCATAGGTATTATACATGAAAGAGAGGCTTACCATAACCCTTGATAAGGACCTATTATCTGCGATAGACGCCACTATAGATGGTGTAAATATAAGGAACAGGTCGCATGCAATAGAGCAGCTGCTTATATCATCAATCAGCCATGGTAAACCCAAGAAAGCCGTTGTATTTGCTGGGGGAGAGCCTGCTAATGTAAACGGCAGGAGCGTACCGGTACCTCTGGTTACAGTAAAAGGCAAGCCGGTAATAGACTATATGTTAGAGGAATTCAAGCGCAATAATATTGCTGAGATCATAATGATTGTCGGAAAAGACTCAGAAAGCATCTTCAATCGTATTGGGGATGGGACAAGCCTGGGGTTGAAGATAAGCTACGTAATAGAAGAGACTCCTAAAGGCACCGAGGGCGCATTGGCTCTTGTAAAAGATAAAGTAGGCGGAAAACCCTTTTTTGCTTTTAACGGGGATAATGTTTTTAATATAAATCTGGATGATGTTTACAACCAGCACTTGGCAAGCAAGGCAATCGCTACCATAGTGCTAACTCCATCTGATTCCAAGCCGCGTTTTGGGGTCACAAAACTGACAGGCAACAGGATAACAAGTTTTGTACAGAAGCATGATAAAGGAAGAAAAGCCACGCTTGTTAATGCCGGTATCTACTTATTCAATCCGGAAGTTTTCGAATTCCTCAGCAAATCCAAAGAAAAAGTAATGCTAGAAGAGAGCCTCTTCCCTGCTCTCGCCAGCAGCGGCAAGCTTTTCGGATATGTATTTTCAGGCCCATGGTATTCCCTGGATAATGTACGTTGAATCAAATTCATATTCGATTCAGGAACGTATCTGGCATATTCAAACTAAATTTACCGTAATAAATGCCATATCTTCACTATTAATAATCGCAAAGTAAAGCTTAAATTAACAAAATTCCCAATCCATCCATGTACTATTCCGAATCAGGCAGTGGTGTGTTTATACTCCGCCTCGAGAGAGGAGAGAAAGTTATTGCCTCAATAAATAAATTCTGCAGAAAACTTGGAATAAAGAATGCGCTTATAAATGGAATAGGTTCATTGGAGAATCCTAAATTAGCCCATTATACTGTAGATAAAAAGAAGTACAAGGAGGAGACAAAAGAAGGCATATTCGAGCTTACGGGAATGATGGGCAATGTCGCCATCTTTCGAGGCGAGCAATTAGTACATGTGCATGTAACTGTTTCAGATAATAAGATGAACGTATACGGTGGGCATCTGGTAGAATCGGAAGTTTCTGCAACAGTTGAGATAACGCTTCAGGGAATTGAAGGGGAAAAAGAGAAGAAATACGATGAAGAAATAGGCCTTAAGCTTTTTGATCTTCCAGATCACATATAATTATAATGGATTATCCAATGCTGGTTCGGCCACATGCAACAGCAAGGCGCAAAATAAAAAGGGCATCTAAATGCTTATCAATATAACTGAAATTGCATTGACAATTTTCGTATCCCTTATGCTTATAGCTCAGCTTATTGCATTAAGGTTCAAAGTACCATACACTGTTGTTTTGGTCTTCATAGGCTTGGGAATAACAGCCCTCTCCACAATAGTGTTAAGCACGGGCCCTATTTCAACAGCATTCTTCGGATCCATACAGTGGATCAAATCCTTATATGGACAGCTAGTGAGCACTGGCCTTTTTGTAGGATTGATAGTCCCTCCCCTGATTTTCGAAGCAATGATTCATATAAAGAGAAATGAGCTAAGCACAGTGATAAGACCAGCCTTGGCACTTGCAACGGTAGGCGTTCTGCTTTCAACAGCCGTAGCAACTTTAGTGCTATGGAAGCTGGCAGGCCTTCCGCTTATAATAGCATTAATTTTTGCAGCTATCATATCCCCTACTGATACAATAACCGTACTTCAGATATTCAAGCACATAAAGGTCCCTCAGAGACTCGCAACATTAATGGAAATCGAAGCAGCATTCAACGATGCAACTGCAATTGTGCTCTTCAGCATAATCCTTTCTTCTATAGGGCTGGAGCATTCACCACTTTTATTTAACTACATTGAAATTTTTCTCTATAACTTCATAGGCGGCGGTGTGATAGGTATAATTGTGGCCTATGCTGCCAGATATATCCATACCAAAGTAGATGACAAAATGGCCGAAACTACATTGACAATAGCTGCTGTCTATGGCTCATACGTCCTCGCAACGGGCATTGGTGCTTCCGGATTGATTGCAGTAGCCATAGTGGGACTTTACTTTGGCAGCAGCACCATGCGCTATGCAGTCTCCAAGACCGTGAGAGGCGCTATACTCTCTTTCTGGGAAATAGCCGCATTTGTAGGCAATGCGATTGCCTTTCTGTTCATAGGATTCGAAACAAATCTCGCCTTGTTCGCAACTTCCGGTGCGCTAATAGTGGTGGCATTCGTTTCTGTAGTAATCGCACGAATCGCAACTGTATACCCTATAGTTTCCATATTCAATAACATCAGCAAGAAGGCAAAAAGCAAGATACCCTTCAGATGGGCAAACATCGCAACCCTGGGAGGGGTCAGAGGCGCACTTTCAATAGCATTGCTGGCAACCCTTGTGGCTTCAAATGATATCTCCAATTCATACATCTCTGCAATAACTACGATGGTACTGGGCGTAGTGTTTATATCGATAATTGCACAGGTGCCAGTTCTTTCCGGCTATTCTTCTAAACTATTCGGCAGACATAAGAAATCTACGGATCTGCAATAAGGACAGAATTAAATTTGCGATTACAAATCGCATAAGCGTATTTACGCTATGGTTTCTGTAAATGAATCCTGTGAGGCTCAATTCTTAGCATAACTCTGTCTCCATGCTGTCTATAATCCGAACCTACATATTTCCTAGAAATCCTGTCAATATGTGCTTCGGCTCCTTCTTCACGTACTTCTATTACCCTGCCTCTTATGAATACAGCATCATATGGGTCATTCATGTCAAATATGCTTAATGCAACTCTCGGATCCCTAATAATATTCCTTGTTTTTACTCTGCCTTTAGTAGTATTTATAACAATAATATTTCCATCCCTGTCAACCCACGTAACTGTTACTTGCGGCGATCCGTCTTTCATAAGAGTAGCTAAGCTGGCAAAGTTTTTCCCATCAATCAATTTCTTAGCTTTTTCTGGCAGGTCCATGTTATTATTTGCCAGCCAAAGTATAAAAGTTTTCAATCAAAATAATCACTATCCCGATAACTGCATGCGAAGTATGCTTTTGTACCTATACACGTTCGGAAAAGCGTAGAATTAAGATTCTTCTAATTTTAATGCTAAACATGTTCTTGCCATTGTCAGTAATAGTGCTGGCAGTATCCTTTATCCTGGTTGCCGTAAGGCAGATAGGAAACATAAAGCTGCAGATCTGGCATGTAATTTTGGGCGGCGCAATAGTCGTGCTACTAACAGGCCAAATATCAATACCTGCTGCGATATCCTATATTAATCCAACCGTAATAGTCTTCCTTATAGGAATCTTTATCCTTGGAGAAGCGCTAACCAGCAGCGGTTACATACAGTATCTTTCCTATAATATATTTAAGCGCTTTAAATCCGTTGACCGTCTAGTTCTCGCAGTAGTCTTCTCAATGGGGGTTGCATCAATGTTCATGCTTAATGATACCATGGCCATCATCGGCACTCCGGTAGTCATGCTTTTTGCAAAAAGGGAAAAGATAAATCCAAAGCTCATGCTCCTATCCCTAGCATTTGCAATAACGATAGGCAGTGTTGCAAGCCCGATAGGAAATCCACAGAATTTGCTTGTTGCCTCGAGCGGAATAGTGAAGAAACCCTTCATCGATTTTTTTTCGACTCTCCTAATACCTACCTTATTGGATCTTCTTGCAGCCTATTTAATTCTTAGGCTGTTCTTCAAAAAAGAGTTTACCAAAAAGCCGCTAATACACGAACTCGTCAAGATAAAAGACCCTAAACTTGCAAGACTCTGTAAATTATCCCTTGCTCTGCTTGGAATTTCAATATCCGCTTACGTGGTAATTGAAATATTCAACATTTCGCATGGCATAAGTTTTGCATATATCGCAATCATTGCTGCCTTACCAATACTGCTTTTTAGCAACCAGAGAGCCACCATAGTTAAAAATATCGACTGGACAACCATAATATTCTTTATAGCCCTCTTTGTACTAGTAGGCAGCGTCTGGCAGTCTGGGTTCCTTCAAAATGTAATAAATAGTCTGCATCTCGACATAAATTCTGTCCCTACAGTGCTGATTGTGAATGTTGTAGGTAGCCAATTCATCTCCAATGTGCCGATGGTGGCTCTATACTTGAAACTGCTTGAGTATACTCACTCAACCACTGCCATTGCAATGGCTCTTGCTGCGGGAAGTACCATAGCAGGAAATCTATTCATACTCGGAGCTGCAAGCAATGTAATAATAGTGCAGATGGCCGAGAAAAGATACAAGAGTTCATTGTCATTCCTTGACTTTGCAAAGATAGGCGCTGTTGTCACTGCAGTCAGCATAATAATATACTGGGCTTTTCTTACGGTATGAGTGTCAGAGATGGGCTATTGATCTTGGCAAAGCTTGCTGTAAATTTATCTTGTCCTGTTGGAACAGAACCTAAAGCGCATCGCCCGAAGCAGACGGATAAGTTTTATACGACATTCTGATAATACGTCTTTATATACCAAATAATATACTACGCAACTGAGTCAAAACCTGCGTCACGTTGCGTTATAATGCAGAATTCCTGTCATGCGGAAGTTGCCGAGTCAGTTGTAGGTCGGAGCTGTGTGCTTATTTTGCGCGCAGTTTCCTGCATGTTGTGCCGATGCACAAGATGCACCATAGTCACATCTCAGGCAAAGAACCTTTAAATAAGCTAAATAAAAAGTAATAGCATGCAAAGCTTAGGTATGGGATTGATTGTTGCTGGTGGTTTCCTATTCGGGATGGGCATTGGACATATAATACTATTTGCCAGTACGTTTGCTACTGTTGGCGTTATTATGATAACCTTAGGGTTAGTGGCCTTATTCTGGAGACCAGCTTGTAGGGGAAGGACGCAGAAAGGTAGTGGGGGCCGTACTTGAAGCGCATCGCCCGAAGCAGGAGAAGTTTTATAAGATATTCCCCAACATATCTCCATATATCTGGTTTGATTCGTAGCAGATGCATAATATTTATTATATCCCCGTGACCAAAAGATGAGTGATAGTATGGCAGCAGATGAGAATGTCCTGGGATATATAGACAATCTTACAGCATTTGGCATAATAGCACCAATACGAAAGAGCCTTATAATAACAAATAAAAGAATTCTAATTTTGGATGCAAGTAGCATGTCTTCAACAGCTACGTCTGCGGGCTTTTCATATGTGTTTGGTGTTTTTGGCAGAGGCATGGCAAACCGTATCTCAAAAGATGAGATACAAGAAACCACAAAAAAGCTTGCGCAAGCTAACCTTGATGAATTGCTTAATTCAAATACTGACAATGTGGCACTCGATGTCACAAATATAGAGGGTGTGGAGATAAACAGAAAGCAGATCCTAATAAAGACGACTCAAAAAACCTTCAAGTACGGGCTATCAAATCCAGATGTCAGGAATAAGAAGAGCGATGTTTATGAAGCATATATTCAAGTGTTGCAAGCTGCTCTGGGTGGCAAGGTAGTGTCAAAGTGAATAGATGAAATTGCCTCATCTTTCCAGCACATCAAAATCAAGCCAAATATGGATTATTATATCAGCTATCCCAATACAAATCGGTAGCATAATAAGCATGTTGTATGTACTCTCTTCGGATAATAAGAATAAGGCATTTGCCCTACTGTTTTTAATCCCTATAATAGGCCCCATAATAGCATATGTTTTGACAGAGCAAAAGGATAAGTACATATCCAGTATGGCAGGTTGGGTCTTTATAGGCCAGATATTAAGTTACATACTGCTAGATGTGTTTATTGCACTTTATTGAAAGTAATGGAATACACCGTAAGGGAATGCGAACTAGAACAGATCGTTCAAAGCCCAAGATGCGCTCTAGGCATATCCCGACATGGGGGATTTTTATATTTTTATTTTTTAATACCTATAGGTGCTAAATGTGGTGGATTCAAATACAACAAAGAAATTACTTGACAAATATTACGATTTTCTTCGTAAGAAAGAGGATTGGGATTCTCTTTTATCTGATGATTTCTTGCTGACTGGAACTGGGATTAAGGAGAGTAGAGGTCGGGAAGCTTATAAAGGCAACAATTTCTTTAGGTGCGTATTGGACTTGAAGGTTAAGACTATGATAATAGATGGTGACAGCGCATGTGCAGTAGTGAACTACGATTTGATGTCTCCAAAAGGAAATAAATTTAATGTAGATATAGCCGAAATCTGGAAAGTCAGAGGAGGTAAGCTTGCCTCTATAGTAGTATACTTTGACACTGTATACTTCCAGAAGATGATGTCCTAAGCAGGATCTTGCCTGAAGCGCATCGCCCGGAGCACAACCTGTGCTACAGGCACGTCTCTGACAAGGGGGGGGGGGTTTAAATAACTCCAGATTAATGGTTAAATTGTGAGTTATATGGCTGGTCAGGACTATACGATTACGATTTCGGTAGATAAAAGTCCAGAAGAGGTCTTTAGGGCCATCAACAATGTTCGGGGATGGTGGTCCGGAGAGGTCACTGGGAGAACAGATAAGCTTGGAGCTGTATGGGAGTACCGCTACAAGGACATGCACCGTTCAAAACAAAAGATAACAAAACTTATCCCAGGCAAAAAAGTAGTATGGCACGTGGTGGACAGCTATCTCAGTTTTATAAAAGATAAAGAAGAATGGAACGGTACGGATGTTGTATTTGATATAACCAAGAAGGGCGATAAAACGGAATTGCGTTTCACACACGTTGGCCTGGCTCCAAAAATCGAATGCTACAATGCTTGTTCAGACGCATGGCGCTTTTATATAAAAAATAGTCTACGTAATCTGATAATGAAGGGTAAAAGGCAGCCAAACCCTAGAGAAAAGAAGGCAAAGTGAGTTGAAGTAGCACTTGACGGCCATCGACTGATGCACAAGGTGCGCGTCAGGCACATCTCAGGCAATCGGTTTGCATCGGATATGCTACCTAACCTTTCAACGATCCGAGTTTCTTAACGAAGTCCTCAAAAACAAGATGTTTCTTCTCGGGACTTAATTGGTAGACTGTTTTTATTATTGCACCATCTGTGATTGTGAATATATAATTCAACTTTATAACGCTGTCCTGAGCTGCTCCCTCGCTTGTAGAGATGCGTATCCCTTTCATCTTAAGGTTTGTAGTTATCCCGGCTATGACTATGTTGCCTAGCTCCTCGAATAGCACCAATGCGGGTCTGATCTTTGAGCCTTCGCTATCTGCAAATTGTACCCTTGTTATTACCACATCTCCGGCTTTAGGCATGCTCCCACGCCGAGTAATCGCCTTCCCCCCATAGCTCTTTCATCTTGGTCTTCTGGGCTTCCTGAACAAACTTATCGAACTCTTTCATCTCCTTGGCGCTTTCTATAAGACCTAAGATTATCTCACTATAAGTCTCTCTGGGGTATTTCTTGATCTGCTTCAGTGCCTTAACCACTGACTTGCTTAGTTGTATTGTAGTTATTTCCTCAGACATTATATAACACCTATAGTTAGTATATAATATACTATATATTTAAGCCTTTGCATTGGTGTTACTGAGGACTACATTGGGCAATGAACCATCCTTGATTCGCACCGAGCGCAAGATGTGTGAGGCACATCCCCATATCTATAAATGAAAACTTGTAAGCAATTATCGGCGAGCATACGAGAAGCTCAGAGAAGGGTCTTATCGCAAAAGTGCAAATTGAGATTAATGCATCTATAGAGAGAGTTTGGGACGCTCTAATTGACCCAAAAGCAATCAAACAGTACATGCTTGGTGCTGATGCAGTATCGGAATGGAAGGAGGGTAGCCCCATCATATGGAGAGAGGAACGAAACGGCAGAAAATATGAGGATAAAGGAAAGATACTAAAGCTAGCTCCTAGACACCTCAGTAGATACGGCCATTTCAGCCCACTAACAGGATTACCTGATGCTCCTTAAAATTACCATATAGTCACTGTGGAATTGGCCGCCAGAGGATCACACATTAGTGTCTCTGTCCCAAACAAATAACCATACTCGAGAGGCACTGCAGCACAATGAGCAAGGATGAAAATGATGCTTGATGGGCTTAAGAAGTATCTGGAGCAGAACCTGAAGCGCATCGCCCGAAGCAGGGATCGAACCTGCGACTTCATGGTTAACAGCCACGCACTCTACTGTTTAAGTTCTTGAAGAACCCTCAGTTTTGTTTTCTTATTATAATGTTTAAGATATGACGTAAGTTTTTCCTTGTCTATCCTGCGCCTTAGTGCTTTTAGAACGTCCCTGCGCAGATAGTGATTAAAGTAGATAAAGTCTATAAATGTCTTCTCATAGTCTGACACAGGTATCCATAACCCTCCACTTTGTACAGAATCATAACCGAAAAACAGATCTCTGCGTATGTGAAGTACGCTGTAGTTGCTTCCCCCGAACTTCCTAATCCCGCGCCTCACATTATTTGGGGTTATTATTATTGGATTGGTACCTTGCTCCCACAAGCCCCTGATGGTGAGCGCATTCTCTAGGCCATAATAAAAGGGTCGAAAAGCAAAACCTACTACAGTTATCTCATCATGGAATGTATAAACACCCCTACTTATCCTTAATATTTCCCCACTGCTGATCAGGTAGTTTATCAGCCTCTTGAGATAGGCAGAACTTATGCCTTTCAGACCCAGAACTGCCTTTAGCTCATGAATTGTAAAGATTGGGGATTTTAGATCATTGAAATGGCTTCTTATATAGCCTACGTATTTCATGACAGCCTACCTCTTATTTGCATAAGCATTGACTGGAGAGATGGAACAGGACCATCGTATATTAGAGAAGCAAGATCTTCCTCATTTACAGGTGGAGGTATTTTATTCAGGAAGTCAGATACTTCCTTTGCTATCTTCTCATCTCTTTCTATATAGCTGCTCAATATGTATATGTCATAAATATCACGTATGAAGCGCCTGTCTCTATAAGCTGCAATCTTTTCTGCAAGCAGATCATTTGCAGGTATGGAGATAATATCGCTATATGTCCCATCCACTCTTTCGAAGCGCATAGCTATTGGTTTCAGTTCCTTTGCAAAATGGCTTATCTCAACTTTTAGGTATGTGTCACCCAAAGAAAACCCTATAAACATAAGATTTCCAGTGTCTTTTACCTTTTCTAGTTTAATACCCTGCTCTTCTGCGGCCGATTTCAGTTTATCTCTAGTATCTTTCAGGCTTATTTTAGAATCCAGATAGGCATCTATGTCATTAGAGAATCGGTTTCCTGCAAAGCATCTCCAGATCACAGTACCCCCATGCAGGACCATGTTGCTGTAGGACCTATACAGGATATCTACTGCGTAATCTTGGAATGTTGCAATTTCCAGATATTCTCTTTTCTTTAATCTTTTTATTATAGGAAGGCGCAATTAATTACCAAAGTTACATTATAATGTAACTTTGGTATTTTTATATCTATCTGACAGCCCTCCGGAGTGCAAGATGGGCGTCAGGCACATCCCCAACAAGGAGGATTTAAATAATTTGAATCTTGTATAGCTAAAAAGGTGAGAATATGCTACAAACCACTCCATTTCTATTATTTGACGGTGACTGCGCCGAAGCGATGACCTTTTACCACAAATGCTTTGGAGGAGAGCTGACGTTGACAAAACTGGCAGACACGCCTATGAAAAGCATGTTCCCCCCCAGAAAAGCATAACAGGATCATCAATGCACACATTAAAAATGGGGCGATCGATATATCTGCCACCGACTGGATGGCGGCTCCGCAATATGAACCCATACTTGGAGAGATGTACGCCGTATTTGTTACCGGCAGCTACGATGAAGTGAAAGCAGTATTTGGCAGGCTTGCAGTTGGAGCAGAAAAGGATAGGTTTCAGGAACTGCACCAAATGCCGTTTGGCATGTACGGGCAGATGTATGATAAATTCCACAGACACTGGATATTCATGGCCGCCAAAAATAATAACAAGGCTGACCCTGCACAAAAGTGAAGAAAGAAGCGCATCGCCCGAAGCAGGGATCGAACCTGCGACCTCATGGTTAACAGCCACGCGCTCTACCGCTGAGCTATTCGGGCAAGGGTTATGCTTATCCTTGCTCCGCTTAAATATTTAGTATTTGCTCTCCTTCATTCCTGCATACTGAAAAAGGGGAAAGGCTCTGCAAGGTATATTATCTTCACATAAAGATAAGAATGTTCTCCTGCGTAATCAGTAAAGTCGACCTTGTTATCGATATAATTATATCTTGCTAGTTTGCCGGTCTTTGCCCCGCTTTCAAGCACCGTATAATAAAAGGCTTTTGTGTCCTCCCCCTCCAGTTCTTCAATAAGCTCAAAGCTGCACAGCACAGTCTTGCTTCCTGACTTAAATGCATAAAGGAAATGTAGTGAGTCAGAGCTTCCGCGCCTTTTTATAACTGCCTTTATGATGTCATTGAGAGTGAAAAGCCTGACAAGCCTCATGCTGCTCCACTTGTGTTTTTGTTTAGATATAAAGCCATCCAAGTCTATGCCAATTACATTTATCGATGTTGCGTCATGCCTTTCTCCGCCTGTCAAAAGCTCCGTATTCTCCGATTCATCGGTGCTTGGAGGGACATACCTGACCCCGTCCGGATTTATAATACTCTCTACAAAATAAGCCAGCCTCCATTCACCTACCCTCTCTCCAAAGGCGAAGAGCCTATAGCCACCTGATGATTTGAAACTGTATATATTCTCAGAAGTAAAGTCAAAATTGTATACATACCTGGCCAAATCCGCTATGCTGGATAGCTTTACAAAAAATACATTCGCTGTGGCTCTTGGCTCTTTTTCTTTCTTAGGCATTCAGATCAACTTAACCTACGACTGATTTATACAGCCAGTCTAATAAAGACATGAAGGCATAGGCAGGCTCGAATATGAGAGGGGAAAGCACCACCCCATTGCCAATTGCCTGATAATCATTAAGCAGGCTTTCCTTGACAGTGAAGTCTACCGGATAAGTTTTGGATACCAAAGTGCTTGTGGTAGAGCCGACTGTCAGGTTGAAATGATACACTCCCGGTTCGTTAAGGAATACAGGATAAATAAATGTATTTTTTGTGCCATGCCTTGATATCACCTGATCAGTAACATTCCATGCAGGCAAACCAATAGCCATTATGTAAAATGGGTCGTCTGATATTCCTGTATTGTTTATAGTTACATAGATGTTTGAAGGCTGCCCCAACCCGGCGTCAATCTTCGTGGGAGTCACATTAAGACTGAAGACCTGCGGAGTCACGTTTACGAATGCATAGACTGTGAGGTTTCCCAGCCTTGAATAATTGCCTACATTCACAGCACGGAAGACTATCTCATACGTGCCATTTTTAGCGTCTGAAGAAACCGCTATCCTCGCCTTCATTGGATTCTCATAGAGCTTAGAAGACTGGAAAGACCACCCGGTAGGCAACTTCACCTGGCTAAGGGCACTCCAGCCGAGGTTTACAAACGTGCCTGTCTTATTTGTGGTGTTTGCACTGGCAAGTATGTAAAAGCTCTGGCCAGGAGCCACTTTGCCAAGGTATACTGTACCATTATTTATCAGTGTAGCATTAATCGGGCCGACAATCTGCAGGTAAGATGCCGATGCAGAGGCAAACGCAAAACAAATGAAGCCTGCCACTATCAGAGCTGGTCGAAAAGGCATGATAAGTATATTCAGGGCAAAATTATTAAACCATAAAGTAAAAACAGGCGTGCATAATATCGAACTGTTTTTAGTTTTTTAGTTTTTATTCAAACTAGATGCATATAATGGCAGATAGTTACGTATGGTTTGACGGAAAGATGATGCCAAGGGAAAAATGCAAGGTCGATATACTTACCCATTCGCTTCAGTATGGCAGCGGCATCTTCGAAGGGATAAGGGAATACAATACTGATAGCGGCCCAAGAATCTTCAGGCTCAGGGACCATGTGAAGCGCTTCTTTAACACCGCAAGGATATGCTCAATGGAGCTGGATATATCCGAGCGGGAAGCGGAAGATGCGATAATAGAAACTGTAAAAAAGAACAAGCTGAAGGAGTGCTACATACGTCCATTCGCATTCTACAATGATACCAACATAGGCCTCTCAACTGCAGGCAAGAAGGTCAGCATAGCCATAGCTGCAGTTCCGTTCGGCAACTATTTTGAGGACAAGGAGAAGGGCATAAGCTGCATAGTCTCTTCATGGAGAAGAATAAACTCACAGATACTGCCGCCACAGGCCAAGTCAAGCGGCCATTACCGTAATTCGATAACTGCTTCGGCTGAAGCCAAAAGCTTAGGCGCCAATGAAGCGGTGCTGCTTGATACAAACGGCTATGTTGCTGAAGGACCTGGCGAGAACATATTTTTGGTAAAAAATAGCGCACTGGTTACGCCTTCAGAATCCTCGGACATACTGGTAGGCATAACACGCGATTCAATAATCAAGCTTGCGGAAGCGTTCGGAATCCAGGTAGAAGAACGCCAGGTGCACAGGGAAGAGCTCTACACGTGTGAAGAGCTGTTCTTTACCGGAACCGCTGCTGAAATTACAACAATAAGCAGGATTGATGGCAGGGTTGTCGGGAAGGGCGTCACCGGTCCAGTTACGAAACTACTTTCGGCGAAATTCTATGATGCTGCAATGGGACGGCTCGGAGCCTTCACCGACTGGCTTACTCCTGTACGATAAAATACGATCTATCAAAAGCCTTGTTAGGTTAGCCGGAAAGGCATCGGCGATTTAAGCCTCCAAATCCTAAGAAGCACATCACTTTGTAACTATCTCGCAAGAGTCCTTGGTGACTATGAGCTCCTTCTCAGTCTGCGCTACCATGCCGCCTTTCTTCTCGATCAGCACAGGGTAAAGCTCCAACCCGCCCAGCATGGCCAGCTCATTAAGTGCACGCCTTAGCTTGAACTCGCCAAGCGATGAAAATTCCTTCTGCAGCCAGCTGAATGCGAATGGATATGTAAAATAATTTTTCTGTATGTAAGAGAAGACCTCCCTCGCCTCCTGGGATCTCGGAGCTACATCATCCTTCTTCTCAAAAATCTGGACTTCGCTGCCTTCCTCTACTGCACCATAGCCGTCTGTCATGAAAGGTTCTATAGCGACTACCTCTCCCTCTTCCAGCTTTTCATTGTCCCCATTGTCGTAGTTCGGGATAAAGATACGCGAATGCAGCTCATCCCTGCTTATTCCATGCCCGCCAAGGTTCTTTATGGGCTTTACGCCCTTATTTTTTGCAACAGCCTCTATCTCCCTGCCTATCTCCCTTACCTCCCTGCCTGCCCTGACCTTGCTTATCGCAGCCTCAAGCGCCTCCTCGCTTGCCTCCACGAGCTTTCCAACTGAGCCTGAAAGATCTATGGTTATCGCGCAGTCGCTAAGGTAAACATCCTTCCTCGCACCGAGGTCTATCTTTACTATGTCCTTTGCAGAAAATTCGTAAGTGTCTTCCAGTCCCGGTGAAAAATGCGCCGCGGTCTCGTTTACTGAAATGTTGACCGGGAAAGCCATATCATAGCCGTTGGCTCTGAAGAAGCCCTCAAGCTCCTGTGCAACCTTAAGCCTTCCTGACCCTTCTTTTACCAGTTCCCTTGCCTTCTCAAGTGCTTTGTAAGATATGTTGCCTACGCCTCTCAATTTGCCATAATCATAATCTTTGTCCATTCAACCGCCAAGTTTTTTCTGTGACCCGAGCCCTTTAAGCTCATTTTCACTAACACCTAGCTCCTTCAGTATCTTAAGCGTAGAAGGTATTATCTGGTGATTTATGTAATAGTCAGCATCGTAATCCCTGGCGCTCTCCTCAAGCTCTGCCTTCTCTGAGATGCTTGTTCCCTTCTTTGTTATTATGTATCCAAGCATCGCCCCCTCAATCTCCTCCCTTTTCTTTACTCCCTGGCTTATCGCTTTCTTTGCGGCAGCCAGCTCAGGCGATGTATTGTCATAGCTGGAGATGCTCTTCCTAAGCTGCGTGTGTATCACTAAGTCTGGCAGGTCAACCTTCCCTTCCCTGAGCTTCTTTATGACCTCCTTCACTATGCTTATGGCCTTCTCCTTTCCACCATCCTTGAGTATCGCTTCAAGCACGCTTCTCTGCGTCTCCCTGGCTATATTGGACCAGTCTCTCCTCACAAGCTCGAATCCCTTAATCTTTATGCGCCCGCTCTCCGAGAGCAGAGCATACTTCTTCTTTGCACCTCCTTCAGTTGCACCTCTCTTGCCCACGAAGACGCCGCTGGAATAAAAATCCTCAAGCTCCAGCTCCATCGATTCAGGGAGCGACTGGTTTATAACCTTCATAAGCTCTAGCGAGTCCTCCTTGGACTTTCCCTTCCTGAGCAGGAAGCAGCTGTCGGTATCGCCGTATAGTACACCAAAGCCGTTCTTCTCTGCAGTCGCCATAGTTTTAGTTATATAATCTCTTCCGAAGGCAGTTACGCTTGATGCGCACTCCCTTGAGTACCATCTCGATCTGGCGTATCCCAGGTAGCCGTAGAAAGAATTTGCCAGTATTTTGAGAGCAGAGGACCTAGCCCCAAGGAAGATGTCATCAGGATTCTTCTTGTACGCCTTCTTCACTGCCTCCCTCTGTGTAATCAATAATTTAAGCACTATCGGTATTATGCCCTTAGGTTCCTTTACAAACTTAATCCCGTTCGGCGATTCATGGTAATCACTGCAGTCTTTGCAGATCCGCGACGGGTCGATATTATATGAAATTATTATAGAGGGGTACAGGCCGCGGAAGTCGAAGACAGCAATGTCCCTGTAAACTCCCGCAGTCGGCGCCTTCACATAAGCGCCTTCTATGGGATTGGCAAGTCTTGCGGAAATTTCGCGCTCAGAAGGCTTGTTGGGTATCACTTCCCTGTTGCTGTATGCATATTTCATAAGAGTGTATTCGACCAACTGGCCGGTTGTTGAGACGCATGCCTCTGCCAGAGTAGTGCCTACGGTCCTCGCAATTTCTATCTCAAGCGGCATGAAGAAATCATATAGCTTATTGAGCGAGACAGAGTCGCCGAGCGAGTATTCTGCCAGTTCTTCCACATCTTCCTTGCTTCCATCCCATATCTGCCATATATTTCTCCTGTCAACCATAAGCTTCGAGGTTCCTGTAACTGCGGCATAGACTTCCTTGAGCGTAAATCTTGTGGCTTTTATGAGCTTTTCAGAGGCGCCTACTATTGAGATGAACTTTACCACATTATAGATGTCTATGTTGCCCCTTCCAGGTATTTTTATCGATTCAATAAGCCCGTGATGCTCCTGCTTTACCCCTTCCCCATATCTGTCCAGGTTAAACCTAATCCCGTTCTTCTCAGCTCTCTTCATCAGGTACGGTATATCGAAATTTGAGGAATTGTAACCCACTATAAGGTCAACGTCAAGTTCATTTACTAGGTCTATGAACCCTTTTATCATCTCCCTCTCATCTTCGAAGACCTTTACAAAGTCCTTGTCTATCTGCTTGGTTGTCATTACTCCGCTCCTTTTACCATCAGAGTAGCTTATCATTATAACCGGATCCTTCTCCGGCCTTGGCTCGCCAAGCGGATTATAAGTCTCTATGTCAAAGGAGAGCTGCCTGAGTTCTACGGGCCTGGCATCTGCCTTCTCTATCTTTGTTATCAGAAGCCTTCCATTTTCTTCTAAGGCGTCTATCTTTACTCCTGAGAGAGGCGAAATCTGCCGGTCTATGAGATACCTTTTCCAGAAGAGTATATCATATTCGTAGCGCTCTCCAAATTCGGACATCGCCTCGCTCAGCTTCGAGACATGGCGCGTATTCAAAACCTCGACTTTGAACGCTTTCCTCATTACGCCATTAAAGCTAAGTTCCAGTTCAGTTATCCTATGTGGTTTTGACGTCTCCTTTCCTTCCCCTGCAACAACCTTGTTTAGTCCACCTGCATCAAGATTCTCGTTGTATGGTAAAATCAGGAAATAAGGATAGAAAGAGGTGTCGTAGAGGGTACGTATGCCGCCTTCCTGCTTTAGCGTTACCCTTATAACGCTCCTATCGTCTATGTTTACATAGTCTATCTCAAGTATTACTCCTTCCAGCTCAACTGGTCTTTCCGGCATGTTCCTACTCCTCATAAGTCAAGCAGGCAGCCATCATACTGCTCCTGCTGGCTTTTGAGTAGCGCTTGCTTCAAGCTTTGCCCTTGAGATAGGTATTGGAGCTGCAAATCCAATTGAATAAGCGACAAGTGTGCCTACTGCACTGCATTGCATATTTATAACATTGACTATATCTTCAGCAAACTTGAGAGGAAGCGTCTTTTTTGTAGCCCACTCCTGCCTTATGTCTTCCAAATCAGTCTTGCTTTCCTTGCTTATTATTGTGCCGTGCACTTTCAGTTCACCTACAAGGCTGCTATCCTGCTTCTTCGCAGAAGGCTCCGGTTCATAGTTGGTCGTGAAGACAAACTTAACATGCACATTCTCATTCTTTACCTCCACATTATCGAATCCAATGCCAAACTTCATGTTATAGATCGGATCTTTAAGAAACCTATTTGCCTCTACCTTGCTTATTTCTATTCCTGTAATCATGTTATCACGATTAGCAAAGATACTGCTCAGGGAAATTATAAAAGGCTTTTTATCATAAAAACGCAGAAAACAGTAAGTATAATAAACAATTCCAAAGGCAAAGATTTAAAAGTAGATGCGAAGTATATATCGGAATTGATGGGACCATGCCGGGTAGGGCTATACTGAATAACTGTGTGAACTTTGTTATAAATATAAGAAAACTTTCTACGAAAAGAAGCATTGCGGAATCTGAGGCCGATCTGATTACAAGAGCTGCAATCATTGCTGCACTCTCGTCAAATCACTCGTGGAAGACCTATAAGTACCTGAATAATCTCTGCGAGATTGACAAGGAAGGCATATGCGCGGAGACAGAGTATGCATTCAGGGAAGGATGGAAGAGCATCAACGAGTCAGATGTCGAGGAAGTTATAAATTCCAACCTTAACAGCCAGCAGCTCTCGCTCTGGATGTACTACGCTGTGAGCAGGGAGAAGCGGCAGAAGCTGATCGAAGTTTTCGAGAAGATGAGGAAAGAGATGGCATACAACCTTGAGCCGCTGCAAAAGGTAAAGGAGTAATCTATTCCTGCATCTTAGGAAGGCACTTTAGAATCAGCATAGGCGGAGCCCGTATATACTATAAATACTAACTATCCTAGTTAAGCAGCTGGAAAACCAGAGGGCATGTAGCGTAACTTGGATAGCGCATCTGGCTTCGGACCAGAAGGTTGCGGGTTCAAATCCCGTCATGCCCGTCATTGCTGTGACAAAGCCGAGAATCCAAATCTTTCCAGTCCCTGCTGAAAGCACTGCAGATTAAAAGAATACTTGTTGAACTTTGCCTGCTCCTCCTTCCATAGCTGTAGATTCAAATCCTTTCATGCTTGCTGTATCCAAAAGCATTTATAAGCCCAATAACGAATAGTAAATGCTTCTTGTGGTGTTATGGCAATAAGACCTGGTGAGATCCGAAAAACAGTATCATCATATGACCAAAAGAAGCTTACTATAGGTGTGATCGGATCACAGTCTGCCGAGGAGGTGGGCATCGCTGCAAAAGCCTTTGGATTGCCCGTTGCGGTAATATGCCAGAAAGGTCGTGAAAAACTCTACACTAAATATAATAAGCATCTTTTCGACCATCAGATAATAGTAGACAAGTTTTCCGACATGGCCAACAGGGAAGTGCAGGAGAGATTGATTGAACTTAACACTATCTTCATGCCTAACAGGTCATTCTCCGTTTATCTTGGCTACGATACGATAGAAAATGATTTCAGGATTCCCATCTATGGCAGCAGGCATATACTCCGGTCAGAAGAGCGTACATCTTCGAAGAATCAGTATGCGCTTCTGGAGAAAGCAGGAATAAAAATACCAAAGCTTTTCGGAAGGCCGGAGGAAATAGACCGTATGGCTATTGTAAAAGTACAGCAGAAAGCAAGACCACTGGAGAGAGCGTTCTTCTATGCAAAATCTGCGGAAGAATATTATGAAAAAAGTGCGAGGCTAATAAAAGAAGGCATAATAGACGGTGAGGAACTTGGCAAGGCCCGCATAGAGGAATTTGTTCTAGGGCAGAGGTTCAACGCTAACTTTCAGGGCTGGGCGCTTGATGACACATTTGACAATTTCGATTTCATTGGATTCGATGACAGGAAGCAGACAAATCTAAATGGAGTGCTTTCACTTCCTGCCAAGGAACAGATCTCCATCGACATGATTACAACAAACGAGGAGGTAGGCCATTACGGGCTTACTATGCGCGAGTCGCTCAAACCACTTGTCTACGATGCAGCAGAAAAGTTTGTGACCATGTGCAAAAATGATTATAAACCGGGCATTTTTGGTCTCTTCGCGCTGCAGGGAGCTCTCGCCATCAATCCTGATGACAGTAAAAATGGCCTCGCATTTTATGTTTTTGATCTAAGCCCGAGAATACCTGGTGCGCCTGCAGTAGGTCCTACTTCTCCTGAAATGAGGCGCCTGAGCCTGAAGTATATTGGCATGCTGAAGAAACATAAGGCTGATAAGTTGGAGGCAATGCTGGACCTGCCAATGCTCGACATACTGGAAGCAGTATCGCAGGATCGTCTGCATGAGGTAGTTACGTGATATCTAAGGAAGAGATTAGTGCGGTACTTGAGAGGTATGACAAGGAAAAGATAGCGATAGGTACATTATGCTCGCATTCCTCACTCCAAATTATCCACGGAGCCAGGCAGGAAGGATTCAGGACGGTAGGGATATGTACTAAGGACAGGATGCATCTGTATGATTCGTTTCCAGAAGCCAAGCCAGATGAATTTATATTGGTGGATAAGTTTAGCGATATGCTCAGTGAGAAAAACCAGGAGCTTATGCGTAGAAAGAATGTGGTTCTGATACCGCATGGATCTCTTGTCCAATATGTGGGCCCTTCCAACATACGCAACAATCTTCTAGTGCCTATGTTCGGAAACCGGGCGACGCTTGAATGGGAAGGCAACCGGTCCCTGCAGCGCAAATGGCTTGTAAATGCCGGGCTTAAAATGCCACGCGAATACAAGGAAATTCACGGCATAGATAAGCGCGTCTTTGTGAAATTCTCTGGCGCAAGGGGCGGCTCTGGTTTCTTTACTGCGTCTTCTGAATACGAGTTCAAAGAAAAAATTAACACACGGATAAAATCAGGCTTAGTCAGCAGTGCGGATGTGCAAGATGTAACAATACAGGAGTTTGTTTCAGGAGTCAGGTACTATTTCCAATATTTCTACTCCATATTTGAAGATCCAGCCGGCCAGCTTGAAACGGGAAGAATAGAACTTTTGGGAATTGACAAGAGAATAGAGACGATAGATGAAGCATACCGCGGACTTCCGGATGTGCCTGAAGAATTCTTCGACTATACTATCACTGGAAACCAGCCAGTTGTAATAAGGGAGAGTTTATTACCAGAGGTAATGAAAATGGGTGCAGAAACCGTAAAGAGCTCTACGAAACTTTTCCCTCCCGGAATGCAAGGCGCTTTCTGCTTGGAAACGGTATACCATCCTGGAAGTGGTTTTACCACATTCGAAATATCTGCAAGGATAGTGGCAGGTTCAAACCTGTATCCGCAGGGCTCACCGTATTCAGCATACATTTTCAAGGAGCCGATGTCCACTGGCAGGAGAATTTCCAGGGAGATACGCATAGGCCTAGAAAGAAAGAGGATTAGCGAGATAATCTATTAGCGCCAGGGTACCTTTTTATGTTTTGCATTGCAATATCGCAGTGACGTTATCCAATCTCAATAGTGATGGCATGCTGGACCTAATGATAGGCGGATTCTATGGTGACGAAGGCAAAGGCAAAGTGGCTTCATACATGGCTTTCAGGGACATGCCATATATGGCGGTAAGAACCGGAAGTATAAATGCCGGGCATACTGTGATATACAATGGCAGGAAATATGGATTTAGGCTGCTTCCATCTGCCTGTCTGAATGGGAAAAGCATACTGGCTATGGCTCCAGGCTCCCTGATAAAGAGGGACGTACTTTTCAGGGAGCTTGAGGAAACCAGATCTGCAGAAAGACTCATGATAGACCCGCATACCGGGGTAATCACGGATCAGGAAGTCGAAGATGAGAGGAATAACGAGCACCTGAAAGGCAAGGTCGGAAGCACTCTGCAGGGAGTCGGAAGCGCAGAATCAAAGAGGATACTCCGCACGCTGAAGCTGGCTAAGGATTATGAAGAGCTCTCAAAATACATTGCAAACGTTCCAGACAAGGTAATAGGTGCACTAGAGCAAGGCAAAAATGTCCACGTAGAAGCCACACAAGGCCACTTCCTGAGCATATATCACGGAGAGTATCCGTTTGTCACGAGCAGGAATACTACCGCTTCCGGGGTCCTCAGCGAAGTCGGAGTAGGCCCAAAGTATGCGGGCAACATAATTGTTATCTTTAAGGCCTTTATAACGCGTGTCGGAGGCGGTCCGCTCGCAGGCGAGCTGCCTCATGAAGAGGCAAAGAGGCTAGGCGCGGATGAATACGGCACTGTTACCGGAAGAGCCAGAAGGGTGGCTCACTTCGATTCGAAGGTAGCCAAGGAGGTAGCCAGGATAAACTCCGCAAACCAGATGGCGATAACAAAACTTGATGTAAAGTTCAAAGGCGCCTATAAAGTAAGGGACTACGAGAAGCTGCCAAGCGAAGCCAAGAAATGGGTAGAAGAAATTGAGGATGAGGTCGGAATTCCGGCTACGCTGCTAGGCACCGGAGAAGAGGCAATGGATATGATAGACAGGCGCGCCGAGCTTGTCAGCTAGTCAGGAGAGCTTCTCATAACTCTCAGAAAGCCCGCTGTTTGTAAGTCTCACGAATTTTGCATTTTTTCTGAGTTCTTCAAGATTAGCTGCACCGCAATAGCTCATTCCTGATCTCAAACCACCTATAAGCTGGTTTACTACCTCCTTCATAGAACCTTTATACACAACAGACGATTCTACGCCTTCTGGAACTATATCAAATATCTCCTGAGGATCCACTTCTCTTTTGTCTATCCTCTTCCTGCTTACATTTGCACCAAACGATGCCATGCCCCTGTAGCTCTTATGTTTTACACCGTCCCTTATGGTAAAGTATCCTGGACTCTCATCGGTGCCTGCAAAAATGCTGCCGATCATCACCGAACACGCACCTGCAGCGAGAGCTTTTGTTATATCCCCTGAAGCTTTTATGCCTCCGTCTGCTATTATCTCTATGCCATGCGCCTTGGAAGCTTCATGGCATTCAATTACTGCGGTAAGCTGCGGCATTCCTGCACCTGTCACTGTACGTGTTATGCATGCAGCTCCAGGGCCAATGCCTACCTTCACGCCATCTGCTCCTGCAGCTATCAGATCCTCAGTTCCTTCCTTTGTTGCAACATTGCCTGCAATTATAGGCACATCCGATATAACCTTCTTTATATTCTTCAGCGCATTAATGACGCTTGCAGAATGGCCATGCGCAATGTCAAGAACAAGAAGGTCGGTTTCAGCTTCTGCAAGCTTAGCCGCCCTCTCCATATAGTCGCCTTTTACCCCTATAGCTGCACCTACGAGCAGTCTGCCTCTCCTGTCCTTAGCAGAATTCTCTGAGTGAATCATCTTGTAGATATCCTTCGAGGTTATCAGGCCTCTAACCACATTATTCCTGTCAACAAGCGGGAGCTTTTCCAAACGGTGCTTGTCGAGTATCTTTAGTGCTTCTTCATCGTTCATTCCCGGAGTGCCTACAATAAGCCTGGCTCTTGGTGTCATTGCCTTGGATACTTTTGTCTTATCATCCTTCACGAACCGTATATCTCTGTCAGTCAAGATTCCAAGAAGCTTAAATGATTTATCCACTACAAGGAGGCTCATGACTCCTCTTTTTGCCATTTCATACCTCGCTTCTTCGACTGTCTCGTCAGGCCTTATACAGTAAGGTTTGTCTATTATGTACGACTGCGCACGTTTTACCTTTCTGACCTCATTAGCCTCACTCTCTATATCCATAAACCGGTGTATTATGCCAATTCCGCCTAGCGTGGCCATAGCTATGGCCATATTCGCCTCTGTAACTGTATCCATATTTGCGCTTACAAGAGGAAGATTCAGCTTTATGCCTTTTGTCAGGCGCGTCGAAACGTCCACTTTCTTTCTAGAGTCTATAGAAGATTTCATGGGAACCAGAAGCACATCCCCGTAACTCAGCGCATACCTTATATCTTCTACTTTCAATCAAACACCTATTCGCAGCAGACCCAACACAATACTTTAGCCAATCAGTACAACGAAAATGGCAAAGATAAATCATACATTAAAACTTAAGAATTGACTATACTGCTGTAAGAAAGCCGGTATATGCGCTAAAGCAAAAATTGCAATATATGCAAAGCATAAATTACTGCTCAGCATTATTCGTATGCCAAAGGGCATGTGGTGTAACTTGGACAGCACGCCGGCTTCCGGAGCCGCAGGTTGCGGGTTCAAATCCCGTCATGCCCGTCATTTGACACGCAGAAGACTGGAGTTCGATTCTCCGCGGGCCCACTTGAAAGTTCCGCATACGGACCCTAAAATCGGAAGGATATCGTATCCGGAGTGAAGAAATAAGCCCGGCGATAGAAAGTAGTGCTATTACTATCTTTATCTTGTCTTTCTATGCACCGGCATGATTTATCTCTCCGTTCTTGGTATCTTAAGGCTAACCTTGTTTCAGAGATTTAGCGTAAGAGTAATGGCAAAGCCACTTTACTCTACAGCATCTAGCATATTTCCAATTAACCTTTTATACATGTAACTTCTTTTGGTAAGAATATTGAGAAATTGGTGCCGTTATAAACTAATTTTGATTGATTAATATTCCAAAAATATGAAGGATTTACTCCGAGATTCGGCAATTTGAATATTATTATTGGATATTCTGTAGCAACAGTATTATTCAAAAACAAAGGCGAATATGCACTTTGGTTAAGGAAAATCAGATATGGCCATGAATTTGACTCTACACGGCATCCTTGGTAACCGAGGCTATCTAATTCAAAAATAGAACTTCTTATAACCGAGCTATTAGAGTTAACGTTAACTTTGCTTAGGTAAGGCACGGCTTCCAGATAAAATACAATGAATGAGATAACTAAAAGCAAAAAGGCGGCAATCACAATGTCTTTTAAAATTTTAGGGTTCTTTTTGATTTCTTTTTGCAATATTATTAATGCAAAGAGAGTTGCAGAAGTATATATTAAATAAGAATACCGTATCTGCCCGAAATAATCCGTATGTAAGGCTATAATGAAATATCCGAGGATTGCTAGGCATGAAAATAATATGGCGATTTTTGTGAATTCACTCTCCATCAATCTTGTTTTCACTTCGTTTTGAAATAATTTGAGGTTTCCCTTGAATTTATCACGTAATCCGATGAGTAGGTACACAAGCGGGACAAATAAGCCTATTAAAAATGGAAATACGGGAATTGAAATCGGGCCGCTTGTTGTGACGTTTAAGCTAACAGAACCTAAATAAGCGTATAGTGGATTTCCATAATATATATAATTAAATGCAAACCAAGGAATTGTGATTAGTATAAAAAGGGAATATGCTGCAACTATCTTCTTTCTGTTGCCAGCAAACAGCAGTAATGGCAAAAAGATTAGGTTAGGATATTTACTTAAGGCGGCAAGTCCTAGAAATAGGCCAGAAATAGGGCTTTTTTTGTATAAAAACCCGAGGGTTATTAGAAGAAATGAGACTGAAAGCACTTCCGCGCTATTTGCCAATAACGAAAAATATATGAAAAATGGGCTTAATATAAGACAATATGATAAAAGTTTGTCGAATTTTAGGGCTTTGCTGAAAAACCAAATTGATATAACAAAAATAAAGTATAAAATAATTGTATAGGGCAAGATTGGATTATGAAAAATTAATATTAATGGTACAAATATTGCGCTTGGCATTGCATCTCTTATCGGCTCTATATAAAATGTATTCTGTTGTATTTCCCAACCATTAATGTCTATATTAAAAAAATCCTTTTGAGAAAACCTATTATTAAGGTAACTTTTCGCGTTTAAATAATGAACTATAACGTCCCAAGCAGGTCCTGAAAAGTGATAAGACAATACTAATATGAACAGAAAGAGAACAGCTAGGCCTATAATAAGCTTCGTGCCTGATTCATCATTTGCGAGTTTATTTTTACCCATGTTCAGTTTATGTGTACAGACTTATTATATTTTGTGATGACGAGGTACTCCTGAACGAGCCGGGCGAATTTCTGTTCCACAGGAATCCAAACTACGGCTATGTTGGATTGCGGTTTAAAATCCCGTCATGCCGCCCGCCATTATCTGTAGTATCTGATAAGGATCCATACGGTGTGCATACACGGAATTGCCAATAACTGAAAGATAAAAGTTTTCTGCCATCCTTTTGCAACGTGCGTCTGAAGCGATTTCCAAAACAGGCAACTCTCTAGTAAAATATTGGTATACAAGAGCAGGCATACTGCCTTTTATAGTTTCAGAAGTCCACTTTTCTTATCTATATTTGTTAGCTGGTCTGATGGTAAAGTATAAGTGGGTGGCATTGTCCAATACCACCCTTGGAGTGCTGATGGCTACAATAAACAGCAATATACTCCTGATTTCACTGCCTGCAATATTCAACGGCATACATCTCAATCCTCTTGGCGCTGACACCTTCCAGTATCTTCTCTGGCTTCTTTTCGGCTATAACATAATAACCGCCACGCTTCTCGTCACATTTGGGAAACTCTCTGATATTTTTGGCAGGGTAAGGCTCTATAATATGGGTTTTCTTATATTCACCGCTGGCTCTGTACTGCTCTCACTTACTCCAAGCACCGGTTCAGAGGGTGCACTTGAACTCATTGCATTCAGAATTATACAGGCGATAGGCGGCGCGTTCTTATTTGCAAATAGCGCTGCGATTATTACTGATGCATTTCCGCACAATGAAAGGGGGAAGGCGCTGGGCATAAACCAGGTGGCCGCGCTTGTAGGGTCCCTGCTCGGTCTTCTTCTTGGCGGTGTGCTTGCAGTCATAAACTGGAGGCTTGTCTTCCTTGTTAGCGTGCCTGTTGGAGTAATCGGGACAATCTGGTCCTATTTCAAGCTCAGGGAATTAGGAGTGTCACAGAAAGACAAGCAGATTGACGTATACGGCAACGTGGCATTTGCAGTAGGGCTTACCTTGCTCCTGGTAGGCGTAACATACGGGCTGCTCCCTTACGGGGGCAGTACAATGGGCTGGACCAGCCCATTTGTAATATTGGCGCTTCTGCTCGGCACGCTGCTGCTAATTGCATTCATCTTCATTGAGAGGATTGTAAAGAATCCGATGTTCAGGCTCGAGCTCTTCAAGATAAGGATGTTCTCTGCTGCAAATCTTGCCGGCATGCTTGGCTCAATGGCGCGCGGAGGCGTCTTCCTGCTCCTTATAATACTGCTGCAGGGTGTATGGCTTCCTCTGCACGGTTATAGTTTTTCAGAGACCCCCTTCTGGTCGGGCATATACATGATTCCTATGCTTTTTGGTTTCGTAATAATGGGGCCCCTGAGCGGCTGGCTTTCGGATAAGCATGGAGCAAGGTTCCTTGCGACTGCAGGGATGATCATTTCCGCAATTGCATTTATCCTGCTTGCTCTGCTTCCATTCAACTTTACCTATCTTGAATTTGCTATAATACTGCTAATAATGGGCTTTGGAAGTGGTATGTTTGCCTCGCCAAATACAGCATCAATAATGAACTCCGTGCCTCCTGAAAATAGGGGAGCAGCATCAGGTATGCGCGCAACGCTGCAGAACACCGGCTCTACGGCCAGCCTTGCAATCTTCTTCACAATCGTAATTCTAGGCCTCTCTTCATCGTTGCCTGCCGCTCTTTCCGGAGCGATATCCAAAGCAGGCGCGCCCCAGGTTGTTGCAAATGACGCTGCACGCATACCTCCTACTACTGCGCTTTTTGCAGCATTTCTGGGCTATAATCCTGTCAGTGCGCTGCTTGCCCAACTTCCTGCAAATGACACCTCGCAGCTCAGCAAGCCGACTCTTGCAGCAATAACCTCACGTACTTGGTTTCCTAACGCAATCGCGCCTTCCTTCATACACTCTCTGGATCTCTCATTTTACATAGGCGCCGTACTCTCTTTTATTGCGGCCCTGGCATCGCTAATGAGGGGTAAAAAGTACGTTCATGGCGAGGCAAACGGTAAGCTTGAAGCTGTGATAAGCAAGGAGGAAGCCACTGATGAAGCCAGGATACATAAGATTGAGGAGGAACTGGAGAAACACAAATAGGCTGGGGTCACATACTTCTTCAATAAATAGTGCCGGATTTTTCTCCCGCATTGTTAAACACTTTAGCCAATCTAAATCCTAGATCCAATTCCTCTTACAATGCTTCCGTTATGTTGAATACATTGCCCAATGCCTCGAACCCATGTTTTTATTTGTTAATGGGAAATAATTAATTACATGAAGTGACAACCATGAAGTACATAATAGTGTCTAACAGGCTCCCGCTCTCTTTTACGAAAGATGAAGACGGAAAGATCAAAGCAACAGAGAATGCGGGAGGCCTTGCCTCTGGGATGAAGTCGTACCTCAACGCGGTAGGAAATAACAATTACATATGGATAGGATGGCCAGGAAGCATATTCGAAGACAAAAGGGAGATGGATTCGGTCAGCAAGAAGGCAAATGAGATGAAAGTAGTGCCAGTGTTCCTTGACAAGGAAACCTATGAAAGATTCTATAATGGTTTTTGCAATACAACGATATACCCACTATTCCATTACTTTACCAATTACGTGAAGTATGATGATCTTGACTGGGATACATATAAGAAAGCAAACGGGCTCTTCAAGGATGCAATTTTGAAAGTGGCGAAGCCTGGCGATACCGTATGGATACATGACTATCAGCTCATGCTAGTCCCTGCAATGCTAAGAGCAAGCGGACTTGATGTAAACATAGGCTTCTTTCTGCATATCCCGTTCCCATCGTATGAAATATTCCGCCTTCTTCCAAGTACGTGGGGGAAGGAGCTCCTGAGCGGAACGCTTGGTGCAGATCTAATAGGATTCCACACATATGACTACATGCAGGACTTTCTTACTTGCGTATCAAGATTGCTGGGATATGAAAGCAGGATGGGCTATCTTGAGGGGCAAGACGCCAGGATTAAGCGCGTCGATACATTTCCGATGGGTATAGATTTCAAAAGGTTCCAGAAGAGTGTCCGTTCGCCAGAAGTTATGGCAGAAAGGGATAAATTGCTAAGCACCTTCTCCGGACAGACAGTGATATTCTCCATTGACAGGCTCGACTATACAAAGGGCATTATCAACAGGCTGGAAGGCTATGAGCTCTTCTTAGAAAAGAATCAGCATCAGCGTGGAAAAGTGATTCTTGTGCTTGTTGTTGTTCCCTCGCGCAGCGACATTAAGGAATATCAAAAGATGAAAGTGGCTATAGATGAGAAAGTAGGCCTGATAAACGGCAAGTTCGGATCAATAAGCTGGACCCCGATACTATATCAATACCGATTTATCAACACTGAGATGCTTCTTGCACTATACGATATCTCGCAGATAGCGCTCATAACTCCATTGCGTGACGGCATGAATCTTGTTGCTAAGGAGTACGTGGCAAGTAAGGTAGATTCTCCAGGAATATTAATACTAAGCGGCATGGCAGGCGCCGCCAAAGAGCTTGGAGATGCAGTTATAGTAAATCCATACCACCCCAAAGACATCTGCGCGGCCATTGAAAAAGCGTTCGAGATGCCCAAAGAAGAGCAGTTACAGCGCATAGCTTCGATGCAGGAGAGGCTCAAGTCCTATGACATAGTCAAGTGGGGCAATGATTTCATAAAAGAGCTTGACGGGCTTAAGGAAATGCAGGAGATCTTCGATGCCAAGCTACTCGGCAAAAATGAGGAAACACTATTGACTGATTACAGGAAAGCCAAGAAAACGCTCATACTCTTGGACTATGACGGAGTGCTGGTGCCCTTGATTGACGATCCGCGCAAAGCAGCCCCATCTAAACAGGTATTGGCGCTGCTTAAATCACTGAGCAAGAACAACGAGGTAGTAGTAATAAGCGGCAGGGATAAGACCATACTGGACAAGTGGTTCAACGGACTTGACATCTCTCTTGTAGCAGAGCACGGCGTCCTGGTGAAGAACAAAGGATCTGACTGGAATTTCCTGCGCCCCCTCACAACAACATGGAAATCAAGGATTATGCCAATACTGAAGGACTATATGGACAGACTTCCAGGCTCATATATAGAGGAAAAGGAATTTTCACTGGTATGGCATTACAGGAAAGCAGAGTCAGAATTTGCTTCGCTCAGAGCCGAAGAACTCTTCGACAGCCTTAGCAAATTTACCTCAAATGCAGACGTGCAGGTATACAAAGGCAATAAAATGATAGAGATTAAGAATTCAGGCGCAGACAAAGGAATCGCAGCAACATATTTCGTAAACAAGATTAACCCTGATTTCATATTAGCACTTGGGGATGATTATACTGACGAGGACATGTTCAGGCTTCTTCCCAAAGACGCATATACTATAAGGGTGGGGATGTTTCAGTCGTATGCCCGGTATAATCTACGCGATAATGCAGAAGCCCTGCACCTTTTAAGCAAGCTTTGTTAATGGGATATATTGACAAGGCAAAGAAGTTACTCCATCTGTTATCCTGGTTATCCGCCTCTTGTTGAGGTAATTTTCAAAACAGATTTCCTAAGCACTAACTGCAGATGCCAACTTCCTGATTAACTTATGCTTGCTTTTAGCTTTTGCAGTTGCATATATAGAGAAATACTGATATGTAATATAGTACTTGGGAGATCTGATGTCTTCAAAAGAAGTGGGCATAGTCGGTTTGGGAAAGATGGGCAAGAACATTGCCCTTCAAATGCTTTCCAAAGGATATCTAGTCGTAGCATACAACAGGTCCGTAGGACCGGTTAACGAGGTGGCGGCTAGAGGCGCAAGAGCAACAGGGTCAGTAAAAGAGCTTGTAGAGGCGCTTATGAAGCCAAGGACGGTATGGTTCATGCTTACGTCAGGAGAAGTTACCTCAGAAGCAATAAGAGAAGCCTCCAAGTACATGGAGAATGGGGACACTATTATAGACGGCGGCAACACGAATTACAAGGAGTCCATATCCTTGGGTCATGAGCTGAATAAGAAGGGCATAAACTACCTTGATGCCGGCTGCAGCGGCGGGCCTTCCGGAGCCCTCAATGGCATGTGCATAATGATTGGTGGCAGGAAGGAAGCATTCGAAACCCACAAAGATTTATTCAGGGACCTTAGTGTGCCAAATGGCTACATATACACTGGGGAGAGCGGCTCAGGCCATTTTACTAAAATGGTACATAATGCCATAGAGTACGGCATGATGGAGTCGATAGGCGAGGGCCTTGAGCTTGTTAAGGAGGGTCCATATAAGGATGTTGACATAGCCGGCCTATGCAGGCTCTGGAACAACGGCTCGGTAATACGGGGGTACTTGATAGAGCTCGTCGCAAGGGCCCTTGAGAAAGATCCGAAGCTTTCAGATATCGCCCCATATGTTGATGACAATGGCGAAGGCAGATGGGCTGTTCAGGCCGCGGTAGAATATGGCATACCATTCAATGCCATAAGCAATTCGCTGTACGAACGCTTCAGCTCGCGATCAGAAAAGAAATATGGCAAGCGCGTCCTTGCTGCATTAAGGCATGAGTTCGGAGGCCACGACGTAAAGAAGGAATGACAAAATGCCTTACAACCTTGGTATAATAGGGATAGGCCACTGGTTTGAGAGGCTTTATGAGGGGATACTTAAATCAGAAGCCATAACCTTAAAGCACGCGGCAAGCGCCAGCGGATATGAACTTAAAAAAGAGCAGCTAAAGAGAATAGGGATAAGCGAGGATGACTATTATCGTATAGACGGCTCAAATCCAATACCCTCTGCATTCTTCAATGGTATAGATGTTGTGCACATCTCCGATCCAAATGAATTCCATGCAGAACAGACCCTTCAATCTCTGTCAAATGGAAAGGTTACGATAACCGAAAAAACATTTGGCATAAACAGGGCAGAATTCGAGAAAGTCGCATCGTACATAAGCAAGAACAAACTCGAGAACAAAGCATATCTCCACTTGCATTATGCCCATAAATTGTTGACCATATATCTGCCTGACATGCTAGAAAAATTCGTGAACAGATACGGAAAAATAGTCTCTTCATCAGCCACCTTTTTCGAGGCGCCGCCCCAGGAAGTACATAAACGAAGATTGTGGCTGTTTTCACCTAACAACGGGGGATTATTTATGGACTGGATCCATCCCTTCGAGGTATACTACAAAGGCGCCTCAGCTACAGATATGAATATCACCGAAGCGACTAATTATTCAGTAGATTATTCATACGGCACGGTGCATCCTACCGGGGTACACGCAGTTATATCCCTGAAGGGAAACCATTTTGCACACGGCGCAGCCGCGCATATACGTATAGCAAAAGGAATAAGGCCGGAGTATCAGAAGGAGATGATGCGGTTTATTTTCGAAGGAGATCAATGCCTAGACCTATCATTCATGCATTCGGAGGTGGAGTTCATAACAAACCAGAGAGGCATGTGGGAGCTGCGCGATGTTGTCGATGGAAAGGTGATAGATTCAGCGTGTCCAAGAGGACCAACCTCCTCCGATATCCTTGTAAATGACATGGTTGCCCTATGCAGCGGAGTGAACCAGGGATTTAGCCTGGTCGATCTGAAAGCCATCTTCGACCCCCAATGGCGATACCAAGACAAGTTTGCTTCAGAAGCTGTTGTAAACGACATGGCGAGGGTAAACAAATTCGTGAAGGACGGGCTTGAAAACAGCACAGGATGACCATACTACACCCAAAACTTCCAGATATCCATAATCAAGCAGCCTCTAGGAAATCCGCCCGGATAAGCGAGCTTTTAAATAATTAAATAAGTTACGCTATATAGTGTATAAACTAGGGGAAATTTTTGCAGAACCAATATGCAGGAACAAGTGGGAGCAATAAGCGGGCAATATACCTGATAGTGTTAATTCTTGCCATAGTTGCAATATCGTGGCTATATTTCTCAAGCATTTCCACCTCTCCTCAGGCGACATCAATAGCCTCTACTACAATTCAACAGAACTTTACAATAACGCAGTATACTACAATTCCATACACTGCTTTCACCACGGTTCCGGTGACCGTAAACAGCACAGTCCAGAATGCTACGTATATATCACCTGTACAAGCCAGTGGAATACTCGGGGTAAATGGGTCTTACAGTGCGTCATTCGTCAGCCCAAGCGCGTTCATCAATGAAACAGATTCAGGTGGAGAGATAAACGTGAGCGGCGATGGCATTGCCTCGGTGTGGGAGTTTTACTATAACTACACAAATTCAACAGGGGTGCAGAGCCAGTTATATATGATTATGGTAAATGCACAGAATGCCAAAAAGCTGTACACCCAATCACTTTTTGGCACCTACGGCACTCTCGATTTCTATAACGCAACGTACGACGGGGCGTTATATTCGGAAGAAGCGAGCTCCTTTGTGATATGGAAAGGCAGCTACTTCGCAATTGTGAGCATCAATAATCCTATAGAAAATGCAAGCCTGAGTTACAACTCAATGCTTCAGGATGTAATCGGAGCCATGAACACTTCGTAGCTGAAAGATCAGTAAGCGGAGGAATAAAGTTCCTTATTTATAAACGGTATCAGCGCGTTTATTATCGGCTGCTCATTCAGCTGCATCCTTGTGATCCTTCCCTTGGTAAGATAACCTATTGCGCCGCCTTTCCTTTTTGTGTCTTTCATACCGGCCACTTGATCCGTCGCCTCGCCCAGAGCTATTCCAGTTCTGATCCGCTTCTCTATCTCAAGCGGCAGTTCAAAGAACGAAGATATCCCTACCCCCATTTTTCCATTCTTGTCTAATATGCATACAACTGAGAATGAGAAGAGGCGCGAGAAACGCCTTTCGATGCCCCCTTCTATCCCGACGAAAAGATCTGCACTCCCGGCATGTGAACTAAGCAGGCTCTTCGCCCTGTTCCTGGCGCCAAGGAAAGTTTCTTCTCCGAAGGGCTGTTCCGGCACTCCGGATGCTGCCTTCACGCCCTTAACGCTCACATTCCTGAAGTATTTCGAAAACGCATTGTTTACTGCCTTTATCTTTGTAGGATTCGTTGAGGCTACGAGCACCTTCATGAAACATCCACTATTTAGGCCCGAGGAATCTGTTAAGCGCAGGATAGCCTTCAATCATGTTTTCATTCTCCATCTGCTGGTAAACCGCATACATGATTCCAGCTGTAAGCAGTATCCCCATGCCATTACCTATCGCTCCTGTAATGCTTGCTGCGGCAGCAAGGAGTGCGACAAAGATGCTGCCAAGCACAGTTATAGTCGGAAGGTACTTATTAAGCACGCTCTCAGTTATTCTCGGATCCCTCCTGAAACCAGGAATCTGGAAACCTACGTCCTGCAGCTGGCTGGCAACATTCTTTGGGCTCTGGCCTGTCATCTCTACCCAGAATCGCCCGAAGATAATGCACAGCACTATCAGTATTATCGTGTAAATAATGAAATGCTCCCACTCAGGTATAAGCAGAGGCTTTCCGCCCCAAGGCATAAAGAGCTCGCTTGTCCGCGTTGAAAGGACCTGGAAGTAATTACTGTAATAATTGCTCTGACCACCCACCCCGCCATATAACGAAGCATAGGGGTAAAACCCCAGAGGCTGCATCAGATATACAAGCCCACCTGAAAGAGTAGGCGTGCCAGTACTACCAGTGGTGTAATAAGCAAAGAAATGAACTAGCGGCGCAGCTGGGCCTGTAACGTTTGCAGCCACCCGTAACCATATGCCAAGGCTGACCGTCAGGGCGGTAGCCAGCACAACAGGCAGTACGCTGACATATAAGAACGCAATAGGCAGCCTTCCGCCCCCGACACCCCTGAACTGACTAAACGAGAGCGGCAACTCCACCTTCATATCAAGCACATAAAGGCTGATGACAAGTATCAATATTGTAAAAACAAGAGGCCCGAAGGCTTCGATAGCTCCGGCAAGGGCCCCGGAGCCATGCCCTGCTATTGCGCTTATTGCTTCGGGCACAAGTATGTTTGCAGTGCCTCCTACTATTGCAAATGCCACTCCGCCGGCTATGAAAAGGTTGATCCCTGAAGTTATGCCCCATTTTACCATGGCTTCGTCAAGGTAGACCACAATAATGGCTCCAAGAGCAAGCTGGATAGCGATTATAATCAAGGGAAAGCCTGTGAGCGCAGTGACCGAGCCTGTATACGTGTATATGAAAGCTTCAACTATTGCTATCACTATGGCTGCAAGTTTCTGTATGCCCTGGAACCTTCCCTTCTGCGCCGGATCATTAAGGTCCATTGTTATTATTCCGGCGCCATTGAGCAGCTGGAGTATTATGCTGGAAAGCACTATTGGCCCAATGCCTACTGTCATAAGCGTGCCAATCCTCGCTGCGAAGATTATGTTTATTATGGAAAATGATGGGTTATTAAGGAAGCTGCCCACATTAACGCCAAGTGCCGGCGTACTGAAGAGAGTGAAATATATGCCAAGTATTATGGCTGTCCACTTAAGCTTCTCCCGGAAAGAAAGTGCCTTTGCCGGCTTCTTTATACCGGGAACAAGGCTTAAGATAGGATCTAGCTTCTCAAGTCCCATAAGTGCACCATCTCTGCTGAATAGCAGCTCTTACCTCCTAACATCAAATTACTGTATTATTGCAGTACCTTCATAGACCTAAAGTTTACCACATAAGTTTTGTCTCTCTCCAGTCTCTTTTCGATAGTTACTCCGGAATGGATCTTCTTCTCCACAAAACCCTCTAGCATCTTTGAAGACAGATCTACAAAACCATTGTTGGAATTGTAGTAATCATACTTTATAGACAATACCTTTCTCCCCTTAATATTAATATTACTTTGCATTTTCACTCCGATACTGCATGCGAGCGCAAATATCTCATCTTCAAGTGCGACATGGCTGGATTTTTCCGCTGCAACCGAACCGAATGCAAAGAGAAGATCAGATACATTCTGTGCTATGGCATTTTTTGTTATAGGCATAATCGAGAGCGCCTCATACGGATTTCCGGCAGGCCCGTGTTCGGGGCATTTCAATGAATTAAAAGCCCGTGCAATCTGCATAAGTTCTTTGCTATAGAACTCATTTGATTCGGGATAGTTCACTGCAGGGGTTCCCGGCCTGGCCACGAATTCGCATCTCTCCGCACCGTTGAAGATACACTTCCTCTCTTCCACAAATGTGCCTAAGCCGGTCTTTTCGGAAAGGTACCCTGCTATTATTCCAGCCTCAAGCACATGGGCATTCATCTTTATATCCAGCCTGCTTCCGCTATTCTCTATAGCCCTTATAACAATCTCGTTGCCCATCGGATAGTAAAGCAGTTTGCCTATTCCGGCAAACTCCATCAGCTTGTCCATCCTGTCCGCACTTCCGCCTATCTTTTCAAATGCCATCTTTCCCAAGCTGTATCCATATTTATATCCGAATGATTTCATAGACGGAGCAGAATTGTAAATTATGAGGTGTATAGGAACGCAAGTATGCGTCTTCGCATCCCAATTTATTGCCCTCTCCAGCAAAAAGTCCTCTACATCCGTGTAGCTGCCTGTTTCAGCCGCATGCTGACCGGAAAAAACATCCATGCCGCCTTTCTCCATAGGCGCATTCTTTCTATCATGCCTCTTTGCCTTCTTTCCAGCTTCAGCTGCCTTCTCCTTCTCCGAAGCGCGCCTTTTCTGTTTCTGAGCCATTATGCGTGTTGCATGTTTCTGGGTCTTTACCCTACTAGTCGCCATGATGCCACCGATCGCCGGAGATAATTTAGATGATAAGTTTTAAAATTGTTCTTAACGTTTCTAATGCCGCAAAGTCAATGTTGTAGTAAGGCGGGCTTCCTGATCCGACAGTCCGCCGGGATGCGAAGAAATGCGGAAAGCTTTATATACTGCTGAAAATCATTTCTGTTATAATGGATTTTTATGCTGCCCTAAGCCTACTCCGTATGTTGGTGCTCGATACAGGCGCGTCCTGGGTAAGGATGTTTATAGCTTTGGGCATCTCGATTATCCTGAGCCTTATCCTGGGCATCTATGCGGCCATATCTGAACGTTTCGGCAGGATAATAATACCGATTGTAGACATATTCCAGACATTGCCTATACTGGCATTTTTTCCCATCGTAATAGTTGTGTTTGTTGGAATACTGCCCGGATACATAGGCATAAATGCAGCTGTAATCTTCTTGATAATAACCAGCATGATCTGGAACATAATATTCGGAGTTTACGAATCGGTCATAGTGCTGCCTTCAGAAGTAATGGAAATGGCCGAGCTTTATGGCCTATCAACATGGCAGAGATTCAAAAAGATCTTCATACCTGCCAGCATGCCCCGTGTGGTTCAGCAGTCTATACTTTCATGGTCAATAGGCCTATTCTATTTAGTGACAAGCGAGATCTTCTCTACAGGAGTTTCGCAGTACAAAGTTACCTATGGGATAGGCGTTTTTTTTGGCACGATAGGTTCGAGCAACCTCGCGGAATACCTGCTGGGAATAGCTGTCTTCATCGTCTTTGTCATAGCAACAAGGCTCCTATTCTTCAAGCCGCTTGAGAACTATTTTTCCAGATACTCACGTCAGCAATCAACAAGCGCGGGCTACCTGCGGATACACAACATAGTGCACGCGCCTATCAGGTTCATAAGAAAGAGGGTAACTGGGCCTACAAGGATACAGGATATGGGAATAAGGATAGGAAGAGTGATACTGAAGCCAAGGCTGAAAAAGAATGAGCCAAAGCCGATTTATGTAAAAAGAAAAAGCAGGACTGGCAGCAGAACCAAGTACGCAACTGCGGCTATTCTGCTCGCAGTTTTGATAATCCTGCTATACCTTTATCCGCAAATACTTCCATATGAGTATATAATTATCGTGAATCTGGCCTTCTCATTCGCAAGGGTATGGTTTGCATTTCTTGTAGCATTGGCGATATCCATACCTGTCTGCGTCTACCTGATTTTCATGACGAGGCAGACCTCAAAGTATGTTCTCCTTTTCCAGATTATAGCGTCCATACCTGCAACCATACTGCTCCCATTGATAGTAGCTCCTCTAAGCGCCTATCAATACGGTGCCGAGTACACTGCCTTTATAGTCTTTTTCCTCAGCAGCATCTGGTATATAATCTTCAGCGCATTGGGAGCCTCAAAAGCGATACCAAACAGCATAGACGAGGTAAAGAATATCTTTGGCGTGAGAGGCAGAGAAGCCTGGCAGAAAATATACCTAAAGGCAATAATGCCTGGCCTGATAACAGGAGCGGTTACGGCGATAGCTGCAGAATGGAATGCAAGCATAGTTGCCGAGTTTTTCAATGGCTCAGGAAACATATCATCGGCAATATGCCCTAGCATAACGAGCCTGAGCGCGATATCGCACTTCACAGGGAGCGGCAACGCAGTAAGCCTTGGCATCGGCAAGCTCCTGGATATCTCCCTCTCGTGCAATAATATTACACTTATGCTAATAGCAATAGTAAATCTCTCTGTAATGATAATTCTTATAAATATCTTCGTGTGGAAGAGATTATACAATAAAACTTCTGCCATCTACAGGTAAAGCCAATGGAAATGATAAATGTCGAAAATATTAGCTTCTCGTTTGAAGATGGGATAACCCGAATAATGGATGGAATATCATTCAACGTGGAAGAAGATGAATTCGTCTCGATAATAGGTCCAAGCGGATGCGGCAAAAGCACGATGCTTAGGATAATTGCTGGCTTAATAAAGCCAGACGGAGGCAAGGTGTTCTACATGGGGAAGGAGGTATCCGGCCCGGTCAGGGGCATCTCCTTCGTCTTTCAGGACTTCGCACTGCTGCCCTGGCTTACCATAATAGAGAATGTAAAACTTGGCTTTTCTCTCATAAACATTACCGAAGAGGAGAAGAATAGGCGCAGTACGCTTTTGCTGGATTCTTTCGGCTTGAGCGGATTCGAAAATTCTTATCCAAATGCGCTCAGCGGAGGCATGAAGCAGAGAGTAGGAATAGCCAGGGCTCTCGCTTCGGATCCGAATGTACTGTTAATGGACGAGCCGTTCAGCGCCCTGGACCAGCTTACTGCAGACACGCTGCGTTCAGATATAATATACCAGTTGAAGAACAAGGATCTTCCAGTTAAATCCGTAATAATGGTTACCCACAATGTGGAAGAGGCGATAGAGCTTTCAGACAAGATGGTAATACTCTCAGCAAAGCCTTCCCACGTGAAAGAGGTAATAAACGTAAACATGCCAAGGCCAAGAAGCAAGAGGAGCAGGAAAGTTGCTGCCCTTATGGACCACATCTACGCTGAGCTCGCAAAAGACTGATCAGAAGATCCTGACACTCCACGAGTCATCCGGTTCATCATACGCGAGCATTTTGGATCTGACACCCCAGTTCCTGAGCATCTTCCTGAGCAGAGCTATGTTAACTTCCTCCACCTCGTCAATCACTATCCCTTTTGCCTTAAGGTAACCTGCAATCTCTGCTGTAGTATGGTTATTATGCGAGATAGCCGCAACAGAAGTCTTGAAAGGCTCAATCTTCTTTATGCTTTCCCTTATTACCCTGTAAGGTCCTGAATTCGCAAGCTTCTTACCCCTTTCAGTAAGTGTTATCTCAGAGTTTTTGACGGTAGCTAGACCCATCAGCTCACATGCCTCTATAAGAGGCAATAGGTCATCGACATCTTCTTCAGCCTCTTCAGCAAGTTCAGAAATTGAAATGCTGCCTTCATTCTCATTTAGTATACCCACCACACCCCTGACCTGGCTTATTCCAACGCTCGGAGGAAACAGATTATGCATGCTGTAAATAACACTTCAAAACTTTTATTTGTTTTGCTTGCATGTGTATTTATAAATCTATCTAAATTCATCAAAAGGTGCCATGCGCGAAACCCTTAAATTATGCGTCGCATATTAGAATTATTCATAGTGGTCCGATGCCCGAAGAGTTCAAAGTCACACCTTATGACGTGGAAGGAAAAGTAGACTATCAGAGGCTTGTAGATAAGTTTGGCATTTCCCCGATAGACGTGAAATTGAAGGAAAGAATAAGGAGGCTTGCAGGAGAGGACAACTACATGATCTCAAGGCAGATCTTTTTCGCGCAGCGCGACCTGAACTGGCTTCTTGATGAATACGAGAAGGGAAACAAATTTTATATCTACACGGGGATAGCGCCATCCGGGAATATGACATTGGCGCACCTGGTTCCGTTTCTAATGGCCAAGTGGCTCCAGGACAAGTTCGGCGCCGAAGCATACATAGAGATACCTGACGAGGAGAAATACCTGAACAAGAGGGACCCTAAACTTACCCTGGAAAGGACGCATGAGCTTGCATACGACGATGCCCTAAACATAGCAGCTCTGGGCCTTGATCCCAAGAAGACAAAAATATTTCTTGATACGGAATACGCCGGAGTGCTCTACAAACAGGCGGTGCGCGTCTCTAAACACATTACCTTCTCAATAATAAAAGATGCCTTCGGCTACAGCAACGAGACAAACATAGGTGCGATATTTTACACCAGCCTGCAGGCAGTTCCGGCATTCCTGAAGTCTGTAGAAGAAGGAAGGAATGTGCCATGCCTAATACCTCTCGGGGTCGACCAGGACGTGCATTTCAGGGTTGCAAGGAATGCCATAGAGAAGTTAGGGTATTACAAGCCTGCAATAATGCACAGCAAGTTTCTACCCTCGCTTAAGGGCGGCCCTAAAATGTCTACAAGCGATCCTGACAATGCAATTTACCTGAGCGACGATGAGGAAACAGTGGTAAAGAAGGTGAACAAGGCAATAACGGGCCAGCAGTCTACCGCTGAGCTGCAGAAAAAATACGGCGGAGATCCTGAGAAATGTTCAGTCTGCCAATATTACAGGTACATTTTTGAACCAGATGACAGCAAGCTTGAGAAGATCTTTGAAGCTGAGAGGAGCGGTACAATGCTGGCAGGAGAGCACAAGAAGGACTTGGCTCAAAGAATAAACCGGTTCCTGGCAGAGCACAGAGCGAGGAGGGAGAAACTAAAGGACAGGCTTGATGAATACATGGTAAAGGGATAAGAAACCAATCATGCTTTACGCTGACGGATTATGGGGGTGGGCGCATGTTGTTGACATACGCCCGGGAAAGAAATGGGTGTGGGTTCTGTTAAAATAAGTAATACCCACAGCCATAGTAATGGTAATACATATTTATAAAGTTTTCGTATCCGACCAGCTTCATGAAATCTGGTCCGCACCCGCAGAGCCAGTCAAGTTCCAGCAGCAACGTTTCTGCAGCGCAAACAGTTCATTTATTAAACGCAAAATACTGCTTAAGCTGAGGCTGCACGATGCTGCCAGCGAGCTGCCAGATTCAGGCACGCATTACAGGCAGTTTTAATAATCTTCCTTACCATAGCAATCTAAGAAATTGTGGATATATGCCTGAAGCAAGCGTTTCCCAAAAGGCATTTGTCGAGCTACTAGGCACGTTCATACTTACATTCATAGGAACAGGTGCCATAATATCAAGCGCTGCTGCTTCATCGACAGGGTCGTCGTCTCTCCTTATCGTAGCAATAGCACACGGCATTGCACTTGCAATAGCTGTTACTATAGCATTGAATATCTCCGGAGGCCACATAAATCCTGCAGTTACCATGGGCATGCTGGTAACAAAGCGCATCTCTGCAAAGCTGGCTTCCATATACATATTTTCACAGGTTGTTGGTGCCACCATAGCTGAACTGGCAGTACTTGCGGTTTATCCGATAGCACTATTGCATTCGACTAATTCTGGCCTACTTTCTCTTGCTCCAGGAATCTCTGCCCTCAACGGGATAGCAATAGAAGCGATAATAACCTTCTTCCTAGTCATTGCGGTCTTCGGCACAGTAGTTGACAAGAGGGCTCCTCCGATAGCCGGTTTAGGTATAGGTTTGATGCTGGTAATAATAATACTGGCAGCCGGTCCGTTTACAGGCGCAGCAGCGAATCCTGCCCGTGCATTCGGCCCTGAGCTTGCAACGCTCAATTTTACTAACTGGTACGTATATTGGATAGGTCCGATAATAGGCGGAGTAGTTGCTGCGCTTTTATACGACACTTTTGTGATCAGCAAGCAAGGCAAGAGAAAGTGAACTTTTTCCCACAGATACCTTAACCTGCAGCAAGCAATATATATGAGAAAAATCCATTGTTTTTGTAAAAAACAGTGGTAACAATGCAAGTTAGGCGTGCGCCTGTGAGACAAACTGCCTTCCTGCAGGAACAGAGAGCGCGGTCAGTTGAAGAAGAGGCAAGGGCAGCTCTCTCGACCCCTGAAAGGTTCAAGGCATTTCTGGAAAGACATCTGGAAGGCAAATCTCAAACAGGCAAGAGTAGTAAGATACAAATAATAGGAATAATTTCTGCAATATCTGCAGACAAAGAAGGCACACTTAGCACAGAATTAATAGATGTCCTTGCTGCAATGCATAATCTTCCAAATGATGTGCGCAAGAATATTGCGAAGCATCCTAAAGCATCGCCTTGGGCGATAGATCAGGTAATCGCGGCCTCCCAGCTCGAAGAGGACTTCAATCACTATAAAAAGCAGGCAAAGCCAACGCACGGGGCATATCTGGACATGCTAGGCAATGCAGCAGGTAATCCTAACACAAGTCCGCGGACGTTAATGCTTCTTCGTGGCAGTGAAATATTCTGGATAGCTTCCATAGCTGAAAGGACCCTTAAGGCAAAAGAGCCGCTCAAAGAAGTTAACAGGACTGTAAAAGAATAAAAGCGTATACAGGCTAATCCTATCGGTAATGCCTTGCTGGTAATCGGAATAGAGAGCAGTGCGCACACCTTCGGAGCAGGCATATGCAAAGGAGGCAAAATACTTGCAAATGAGAAGGAGATGTATCCTATAAGCACTAGCGGAATGATACCTGGCAAGGTGGCCGAGACGCATATCCAGAATGCAGCGCTTGTCATAGAGCGTGCCATGGCCAAAGCAGATGTTAAATTCTCGGAGCTTGATGGCGTCGGCTACACCATGGGACCTGGCATGGGCCCTTGCCTTCAGGTAGGCGCGTTATCTGCGAGGACCATAGCTCACAGGCTTGGCATAAAGATAGCAGCAGTAAACCATTGCGTGGCGCATGCCGAGATAACCAGGAACCTTGCACATATGTCTGATCCTATAGTAGTTTACGTAAGCGGAGGCAATTCCCAATTGCTAAGATTGCAGGGAAACCCGAGAAGATATCATGTTATCGGCGAAACGCTTGACATAGGGATAGGAAACATGCTTGATACGTTCGCCAGAGGCATACAGCTTAATCCGGCCTGGGGCTCCACAGTCGAGAAAAAGGCGATGGCCGGGAGCTACATCGAGCTGCCGTACACTGTAAAAGGAATGGATTTTTCATTTACCGGGCTTCTCACAAAGGCCCTTGAGCTTGCCAACGCCGAAAGCAGCGAAGACCTCTGCTACTCGATTCAGGAAACCTCATTTTCTATGCTCTGCGAGGCTGCTGAAAGAGCCATGCTTCTCTCCGGCAAAGATGAGATCTGCGTAGCTGGAGGCGTAGCACAGAACACAAGGCTGAGGGAGATGCTCGGAAAGATGGCTGAAGGTCATGGCAGCAGATTCGCTGCTGCGCCAAACGAATTCAACGCAGACAATGGGGGCATGATAGCATTCGTTGCTGAGAGAATGCTCGAAAAAGGTTATTATACGCCAATAGAGGACTGTACTGTAAAACAGCGCTATAGGGTAAATACGGCAGTGGTTCCATGAAGAACAATGAGAGCCTGCTCTCTGAAGGCGCTGAGGCAAAAGTTTTCTTTGTAAAAGCATTTGGCATTGAGATTCTAGTAAAGTCAAGGCTGCCAAAAGGCTATAGGATAAAGGAAATTGACGATTCAATAAGAAAGAGGAGAACAAAGATAGAATCGCGGGTAATGTACCGGCTGAATAAGGCAGGCGTGCGCTCGCCCAGGCTCTTCGCAGTCGGCGTGTTTTCCATATATTACGAGAAACTTGACGGAAAGCTTATGAAGGATTCAAGCTTAGGAAGCAAGATGCTGAAGAAATGCGGCATACTGCTTGCTGAAATTCATAACGCAGGTATTTCGCATGGCGACTTCACTCCTGCCAACATAATAATAAGCCACGGCACTCCGTACGTGATAGACTTCGGGCTTTCAGAAGTAAGGGATAGCAGCGAGGAAATGGGCATAGACCTGCTTCTCATGAAAAGATCGGTGAGCAGTTCAATGTTCAAGGACTTCCTGGAAGGATATGTTGGAGCTGCCAGGAATCCAAAGCCGGTAATAGACAGGATGGAAGAAATAGAAAAACGCGGAAGGTACCAGATAAGGACACTTGGATAGCCAGCAAGCTCCAATGAGATATTACCTGCACCCATATAAATAACAAATTGGGCTTAGGAAGCTATTAATATGTTAAAAAACAGTGTCCTATCATGGGCATAACAAATGAGAGAGTGATAGGCGCATTCCTATATGCGGCATCTCCCAATAACGATTACAAAGTATTCAAGCTTATCTTTACTTCGACTCGGGTGCTTGCGCTCAACAGAGGGCTGCTAGGCAATGTGCCTTATTCGGGCAGCGAAGCGCCGGATAAAGGCGGCATCCCAACCCGAAGCTGGTCTTATGTAAAATCGCAGATCGTAGAAAGATCACCTGTAAGCTTTAATGAAAGCCTGCCGGAGCAGGCTTTAGAGATGGGACTGATCAATAATAATCCAAGCGAGATAAACGAGATACCGTATACATTCCTGAATAGGATAACAATAAGAGAGCATAAGGAGACGGATGACTTGGAAATAAAGTTCCACTTGGGTTTCCTGAATTCACGCACTTTCCTAATGGACAGGTCTTCGCTTCCGCATTTTACTGAACTCGTAAGCAAGACGCCGGTTTCAGGAAAATTGGTTGTAGCAGGAAAATAAGCTGATGGTCATGTACCATCTTCCCACTGATTCATATATCTCTTCTGCTCAGTGGTCATTGCTCCTATTCCGATGCCCATTGCCTTGAGCTTAAGCCTTGCAACATATTCGTCAGTTTCATTAGGAACAGGATAAACCCTGTTTTCCAAGTCAATGTGCTTTTCCTTCAGGTAAACTGCAGAGAGCGCCTGGTTAGCAAAGCTCAAGTCCATCACTTCGCTCGGATGCCCTTCTGCTGCGGCAAGGTTAACAAGCCTGCCTTCGGCAAGCAGATACAGTTTCTTACCACCGGCAAGAGCATACTCGACAAGGTTGCTTCTTATCTCCCTCTTTGCCCTGGCTATTTTTTCCAGCGATGCGACATCTATCTCAACGTTGAAATGCCCTGAATTGGCGAGTATGGCGCCATCCTTAAGTTTAGAAAAGACTTTAGAAGGTAGTACATTCTTGTTGCCCGTTGCAGTTACAAAAAGATCCCCAAACTTGGCCGCTTCATCTATACCCATCACTTCGTATCCGTCCATAACCGCCTCAAGTGCCCTGAATGGATCCACTTCTACAACTATGACCCTTGCTCCGAAGCCATCCAGTCTCATGGCTATGCCGCGGCCTACCCATCCATAGCCTACAACTACTGCGCATTTTCCAGCTACCAGTATATTGGTGGCTCTTATTATTCCATCTATAGTGCTCTGTCCGGTGCCATACCTGTTGTCGAATAGGTATTTGGTCTTGGCGTCATTAACGGCAATCACCGGATATTTCAGTGAACCCTCCGCTTCAAGGGCTTTGAGCCTTGTAACACCAGTAGTGGTCTCTTCGGTGCCGCCAAAAGGAATCAGCCCCATCTTATGCGCTGCTGCGTGCAGGTCTGCCCCATCATCCATTATTATCTGCGGCTTCTTCTGCAGCACGATCCTCATGTTCTCATAATAATCTGCATCGCTTTGCCCCCTCCATGCAAATACATGAATTCCGTCCGATGCCAATGCGGCAGCTATGTCATCTTGGGTCGAGAGTGGATTGGAAGCAGTGAGGTATACCTCTGCCCCTGCGGCTTTGATCGTCCTCATCAGCACACCTGTCTCCTTTGTGACATGCAGCATAGCCGATATGGTAAGCCCATTGAGCGGTTTCCTTCCGCTAAGCTCGCCCTTTATGTAAAGGAGTGCAGGCATATGTGCCTCAGCCCAGGCGAGCTGCTTCCTTCCTTTATCTGAGAGCTTTATGTCCTTTATTTTATATTCCATAAGATCAGGAACTTCAAGAAACTGAGGGACTAAACAGCACATGCTGTTTAGAGCTCTCCTACTCTTCTCTTCTGGGCTCTTTTAATCCTCTTCCTCCTCTTCTTGACCCACTTCCATCTCATGCGTCCTTTCTTCTTCCACTTTCTAGGTATACTTCCCAGTAAAACACCGATTAGGATACGCTAATAATAAGCACATACATATTTAAAGGATTTATCATAAATTAGCTTAAGGCAATATCCGGCTGGTTAACCATGGATACTAACATCATAGGTTTTGCAATAGTACTTATCATAATGATAGTAGTGCTTTACTTCGTATTAAAACAAAACCTGTTGTCAAAGCCAAGCGCTACTACAACCACCATTAAGAGCACTACAACTTCGAGCACTACAATACCGCCAACTACAAATACGATAAACTATACGAATCAAACAACCACTATAGGGATAAGCACAGGCTGCCTATCTCCACAATCATCAATGCCCATATCTAACGGAAATTTCAGCACAGGAACGTACGCCTTCTGGAATGTAACGGGTCTGGGTTTTGGAAATGCCCCAATGAATCTGACCCTCGCAAATCAGCAGCAGAACTACTTCGGCAGCCCATGGGCAGACTATAACGGCACATTTGCAGCCTCAACTTATCAGGGAGGCCTTCACGTGCTCCCGGGAAACCTGACATCAGCTCCATTTATGGTTACAGAGCCGTATCTAAATTTCAAGATAATAGCGCCGCCATATGCATCTTCATATGTTGAGATATTAAGAAGGGGCAAACCGGTAATAACCGTACAGTATGACACAATGGCGATGACAGGCAACGTAAATGCACTAACTTACTTCGCCAATGCGAGCATACCCCTTGTGAGCTTAATCTGCGATAACGTAAGCATAAAGGTAGTGTCCGGTTATCTTGGGGATAATTATGGATATGTGTCGGTAGGCGACTTCGAGCTAAGCAGGTCTTATTCGCAGACTCCTGGTATAATCACGAGCCAGTCCGGCTAGCGTAACTGGCATATAGATGAGGCATAATGGAAAGAAAGCATCCTCTTATCGTTTATAATACTCTCTCAAGATCAATGGAGGAGTTCAGGCCGATAGAGAAAGGGAGGGTAGGCATGTTTGTCTGCGGTCAGACAGTATATGATGATGCGCATCTCGGACATGCAAAAAATTACATAAATTTTGACATAATTGCGCGATGGATACGCCATCTTGGGTATGATCTGACATATGCGCAGAGCATAACTGATGTTGATGACAAGATAATAGCGCGCGCCGCAGAAAAAGGAATGGAGCCAATAGAGCTGGCGCGGGAATATGAAAAACGCTTCTTTGATGATATGCAAAAGCTTGGCGTTAAGGAAAACGTCAGCCGATATCTGCGCTCCCATGACTATATAGAGAACATTAAAAAGCAGATACAATTGCTTCTCGATAAAGGATATGCGTATCCCATCGAACAAGACATATACTACGACGTTTCGAAATTCAGAGACTACACGAAGCTGTCCGGAATGAAGCTTGACGAGCTTGAAAAACACAGAATAGAGCCAAAGGAAGGCAAAAGAAACCCTTACGATTTCGCACTCTGGAAAGGCGCAAAGAAAGGAGAGCCAAGCTGGGAGATAGAACTGGAAATAGAAGGCAAAAAATCAAACTTTGCAGGAAGGCCCGGATGGCACATAGAAGATACGGCAATGACCTGGGCAGTATTCGGGGAGCAGTATGACGTACACGGCGGGGCAAAGGAGCTAATCTTTCCACACCATACAAACGAGATTGCCCAGGCGGAGGCAGCTTTCGGCAAGAAGCCATTCGTAAGGTATTGGATTCATTCCGGTGTACTCACAATAAAAGGGCAGAAAATGAGTAAGAGCTTGAAGAATTTCATTACCATACGTGATGTGCTCAGCAAGTTTGATCCAGAGGCTCTCAGAGTCTTTGTAGCCTCTACGCAGTACAGCAACGAAATTTCGTACGATGAAAATCTAATGAAAGAAGCAGAAAAGAAGATGCACTATCTATATTCTTCCATAAGCGCATTTTATAACCTGAAAACTACCGCGGGGAAGTCCAAGAGCGGCATGGATGCGATAATTGCGAAGTTCGGGAAAGATTTTGAAAATGCCATGAACGACAATTTCAATACGCCTCTTGCCCTCTCAAAGCTCATCGAAGTGGCAGGTTACCTGCGCGCAGCAGCTGAAATGTCAGCGAGCATTACAAAGGAAGAGAAAGACAACGCGATGGAAGTGGTAAAAGAATGTTCTGGCATACTTGGGGTGCTTGGCAAAGAAACATACAAATCCGCACTTCCTGAAGAGGCTGAAAAGTTAATCAAAGAGAGGGACAGGCTTAGAAAAGAAAAGAAGTTCAAGGAAGCCGACGCTATAAGGGAGAGGCTAAAAAATGAGTTCCGCATAGGAATAGATGACAGCGACTTCGGAACTATCTGGCATTATATATAAATAAAATATAAAAAGGAAAGGTAAAGAAAAGCGGAGGCAGGAAGAGTCTGCCTCTCCTGCTCAATTTACCTCAAAGGTTACTATCCTCTTGAAAATAAGATTGTAGAGAAGCGCAAAGATTAGCCCTCCAATAAATCCGAATAATAAGCCACCAATAATTCCCATTACTAGGATTATGGCTCCTGCAATCGGACTTAAGATAAGAACTATTATACCGTATACCAAACCCATAAGTGCGGATACTATCGCATAGAACTTCGCAAAAGATATGTAATCTAATTTTTCTACCTTTATTCCCAACTTAACACCTGGTTTGTGTGTGATCTTTATAAATATAAAGCTTTCTACCTACTTGCTTTGCTGATTTAGTCTGACTTCATTAAACCCTTGCAATAAGCACGTTGCTTACGCCTGCGTCAATTCGCCATCCTGGCTGCCATTACTTTCTGCCACGTTCCTTGCCCTGCCCCCGCGTTTCTCCTGCCTCCCCTTTGCGCTTGGGAAGAGAAGCGCGAGATCCTCTTCTTTTGCCGAGTCTTCAATCCAGGCTTTTATATAGACAGGTATATTCCTCAACGGCTTTGAATACCTGTCAGTGAAGCTGTACTTCTCTTCCTCATGCTTAAGCAGCCCCACAGTGACCCCGAAATCTAGGTATCTCTTCCATGTCGCTATCGGCAGCTCATTGCCGCAGTCTTTCAGCCTTATCGCGCCTGCCTTCTTTACCTTGTATAAGGCCATTGCGAACCTATACGCCTTTGTCTCATTGTCAAAATAAATCCTGGCAAGATCCTTTACATTCGGGTTCTTAAGCTTCTCCTTAAGCGGTGCGTCCTCATATTCCCAGTACTTTATTGACATAAAAACAATGATTATGCATCATTAAACGCTATAATCTTTTCGCACGCTCTCATGCGCTTTTCTCATAAACTATCGTAAGTACATCTCCATCCTCAAGCATATGGTCTATGCCGACACGCTGGTTGCTGAATTTTACGCTAATCCCGCTCACAAGCGCATGCCTCACGTCCTTTGCCGTCTTGGAATGCAGTTTCTTTGCCACGTCCAGTACTGTGCTTCCGTGCCTGACTATCAGAGGTGACTGCAGGTCAGGCATGCCATCCTTGGGCTTCAGATATATCCTTATGAGCTTGAGCTCCCTGAAAACCTCTTCTTTAACAGCCTCTATGTTCTTTGCCTCAGATGCACTCACGCATATAATCTTCATAGGGGTTATCCTCCCTATTTCTTTCATCACCTTCTCCACGTATTCGCGGGCTACCGTGTCTATCTTATTAAGCACTACAATCCCATTTATGTACGTATATTCGTTTGCCATCATCTCATACACATCAGTTATGTCTGCATCCTGATAGAAAACCAGCACACCGTTGTATATTTTCAATTCGTTCATTATGCCGATTATGTCCTTTCTAAGTGGTATCCTGTGCCTATTTGGCTCAATCTCTATGCCTCCGGAATCCTTCTGGTCAAATCTTATTCTTGGCTTCTCCCGCCCTACTATGACTCCAAGCCCCTCAAGCTCATCAAGTATCTTATAAACCTGTACTGGCTGGTTTATGTCTATCACAAGCATTATAAGGTCGGAGACGCGTATCACGCTGCCTATTTTTGCACCGCCTCCTCTCCCCTCATGAGCTCCCTCGATCAATCCGGGCACATCCAGAATCTGTACCCTCGCCCCATTATAGTCCAGAATCCCCGGTATCACTTCGAGCGTTGTGAACGCGTAATTGGCCACTTTCGATTCCACTTTCGTCATCGCACCAAGCAGAGACGATTTTCCGGCATTTGGAAAGCCTACCAGAACCACGGTTGCGTCACCGCTTTTCTTTACTGCAAACCCAACACCTCCCCTGCCCTTCTTTTCCGTCATCTCCTTTTTAACTCTGGCCATCTTTGCCCTGAGCATTCCGAGATACTTGTTAGTAGCTTTGTTGTATTTGGTTTTCGAATATGCCTCCTTCAACTCCTCCAGTTTTTGCTCAAGGGTGTCCATCAGTGCACCGTTTACTTAAATGCTATTTAATATACTGTAATAAGAATATCAGTACATCACTATTGGATTAATTTATCTGTTTTTAAATATTAGAATATAGCATCTAAATCTTATAAGTGTATATAATGGCAGCAAAATCAAAGGGCAAAGCCAAGAAAAAAGCCAAGGCAAAGAAGCGTTAATGCCCGAAATTATGGCGGATTGGTGGGTTATTTTTATTTTATTTCATAAACTTTGAGAGATTTTTCCTTACGTTTCTATCATTCTTAAATGTGTCGTAAAACTTCTTCATCTTGTTGAAATCGCTGAGCAACGTACGCACATCTTTTTCCGATGTGCCGCTTCCTTTCGCGATCCTTGCTATCCTGCCTGGTTCTTTTATCAATTTTCCATTCTGCCTTTCATCTTTTGTCATCGACCCTATTATGACCTTATATTTCCTTAATTTGTCTTCGCTCTGTTCCACCGCATCTTTAGGCACGTCAACTGCGCCCATCATGCCAAGCACATTCTTCAATGGCCCCATCTTGCCCATGGCCTTTAGCTGCGTGTAGAATGTATCAAAAGTCAACTCCTGCTTCTCGAGGTCTTCTTCCTTGATGTTTGCCTCTTTCACGGCCTCATTTACCTTCGTAACAAGCGATTCGAGGTCAGGTATCCCGAGCAGCCTGGATACAAATTTTTTGGAGTCATATAATTCAAGAGCGTTCAGTTTTTCTCCGGTGCCAATGAAAGTGACGTTCACGTTAGAGGCGCTTACTGCGCTCAGTGCGCCGCCTCCTTTGCCTGAACCGTCAAGCTTTGTGACTATTACCCCAGTTATCTTGACCGCATTGTCGAATTCCCTCGCCTGCTTACCTGCCACCTGCCCTGTATCCGCATTTATCACAAGCAGCTTTTCGTCAGGCTTGAAGGCATCATTAATGACCTTTAGCTCATTGACTAGATCCGAATCCAGCGCACTCCTCCCGCTCGAATCGCAGATTATGACTTTCCTGTCCTTAAGATCCTCCATTCCCTTCTTAACAACCTTTCCTGCATCCCTCTCTCCCCTGATTCCGAAGAATTTGGCATTCGCCTGTCCTGCAAGGGTTTCAAGCTGCTCATAAGCCGCAGGCCTTGTTACGTCGCAGCATATGAGGCCAACGCTAAGACCCCTGTCCTGGTAGAATTTCGCCAGCTTGCCTGCAGTGGTAGTCTTTCCAGAACCGTACATTCCAAGAAGAAGTATTTTCTTCGGACGTATCTGCGGCTCATATTCCTTTCCCATGAGTTTTACGAGCTCCTCGTAAACGATATTCGTTATATACTCCCGCGGACTGACGCCATCAGGCATCTTCTCCTTCAGCGCAACTTCCTCTATTTTTTTCGTGAAGGCATAGACTAAGCTTATCTCCACGTCAGCGGAGATCAGCGCCTTCTGGAGCTCCTTGTTGAACTCCCTGATGGTTTTAGCATCTATTATAGTGGCTCCGGTAAGCCTAGCTATGGCTTTCCTCAAGCCTTCTCCT
>JAJZND010000011.1 GCA_021848025.1 Microcaldota archaeon
AGCATGATTGTGAACCGCAGATTTGCGGCAGAAAGCACTAGCTCTCCTTACTAAGTTATATCTTTCACTCATAAGATTTAAATAGGTTGCCATGTTGTGCGAGCACTTGTTTTACAATAGTATGCAGCAGGCAAAGCTACCGCCACTATTTTAAATGCTCGATTCCAATCAATTCTGGTGAGGCGTTGGGCATAATAAGCGAATTCCGCACTTTCATAACAAAGGGGAATGTGGTCGATCTCGCAGTTGCTGTGGTAATAGGCGTGGCATTCAACGCAGTTGTGACTGCGCTGGTCACAGATCTGGTAACGCCCCTTATAGGAATACCTGGCCATGTCGATTTTTCTGCAATGACATTTACAATAAACGGCAGCACCTTTATGTACGGCTCGTTCATAAACTCACTCATAAGCTTTCTTGTGATAGCATTCGTTGTATTCCTGATCCTGGTAAAGCCTGCAGCAAAGATCGAGGAAAGGCGTGCTGCCAAGGCTGCTTCATCAGGCCCTACAACAAAGACATGCCCGGAGTGTCTTTCGACAATACCTATCAAAGCAAGAAGGTGTGCGTACTGTACCTCTGTGCAGGAAAGCTAATTATATAAATATGTAGCTAGTCTTTTATAGCAGAGCAACAAGGTGGAAGAATGAGCGTCAAGGATCCAGTATGCGGAGGGCAGGCACACGAGAATACGCCTTTCAAGGCAGAGTTCAGAGGCAAGAAGTACCTTTTCTGTTCAAGCAAGTGTCTGGCCCAATTCGATAAGAACCCGTCGCAGTATTCAAAGAAAGGGAAGTGAATAAAGGAGGCACGCGGCAGAGGAGCGCTTCAAAAGGGTATAATAATTTTAGCAGAGATAAGAAAGGGTCTATCAATCATGCGAGTGTAGTCTAGTCTGGTAGGACTTTGGCCTTCCATCAAAATTTTTCCTGGAAAAGTTTTATCAAGCGGGAGAAAGTCAAAAACCCGGGTTCAAATCCCGGCGCTCGCATTTACACTTTACGAGAAAGGCGTGTGCAGTTCTATGATTTAATAAATTAAAAATGCGGATAAATACCAGCGCAAGAACTCCGCAATTATTCGGATTCTCCTATAAAAAATCGTATCTCTTAAGCATAAGTATCAGCAGTAATGTGGAACTAATAAGGTAAATGCCTTACTTTTTCCTACCTAAATTTGCATGCGCCTTGCCCAGCTCCTTTGAGAGCTGGATGGAAATAAGGTTTAACTCCCCCGCGAGCACAGTTGCTGCGACTATTTCGGCAAATTTGGCTGAATTTGAGCCTGCAGGATTACCTCCTCCTTCGACTCCCATTATGGATAATGCTTCTTTCTGCGCCTTGAGTGAAGTGCCTCCTCCGACCGTCCCGAGCTCCAGCGAAGGCATTGTTACTGATATGTAAAGACCATTATTTCTCAGTTCAGTCCATGTATAGCAGCTGCTGCTCTCCACGACCTGCGCGAGATCCTGACCTGTGGCCGCAAAAATAGCAGCTACCTGGTTTGCAGCATGGCCATTCAGCTTTGAACTGCCCGCGCGCGAACTGCCAAGTATATTCTTCTTTATGTTTATCTTATTCAGCTCCTCTGCACTTACTCTAAGTATCTTTTCAAGCACCTCTTCCTTCACTACCGCTTCCGCAAGCACGGTCTTGCCCCGCCCAAGAAGATTGTTTATGTAAGAATCCTTCTTATCCGAGCACATGTTCCCGCTCACCGAGAGCATTCTCGCCCCTTCAAAGTTTTCTTCTATGTATGAGCATACCGCCTCAGAAGCTATTGTAACCATGTTCATCCCCATTGCATCTCCTGTCTTGAAGCTCAGCCTGAGCCAGACATTGTTGCCTAAAACGAATGGCTCTATGCCCTCGAGCCTGCCATGGCGCGTTGTCTCTTCAGCGCTCCTTTTCAGCTGTCCCGAGTTCTCTGGAAGCCATTTGAGGAATTCGCTGACGTGTTTTATAGATTCAAACTCAAAGAGAGGTGCGCGCGCCATCGCATCCTTGATTACAAGTGCCTTAACTCCGCCGCTGGTGCTTAACGCCTTCATGCCCCTATTTACCCCTGCGATAAGTGCACCTTCTGTAGTGGCCAATGGAACGTAGAACTCGCCTTTTGCATATTCCCCCTCAATAGTAATTGGGCCTGCCACTCCTAGCGGTATTGGCACGCTTCCTATGACATTCTCGGCATTCCTGCCAGAAACAGAGGCGTATTCCAGCTTATAAGCTCCTATTTCATCAAGCCTTTTCTTAGTTATCTTCTCAAGCGCCTGCCTCCTCAGAAGCGCTGCCTTTTCAGGGCCAACTTGCCTGTCAAGTTCGTGGAAATGTACCTTGCCCGATAAGAGCAATTCAAGCATAGATGAATCGTTCTGCACTTTTTCCTCCATGTTTAAACACTGTACTGCAAGATTATAAAAGGCATCGCAGTCCTTCGTTAGGCAGCCTGACTATTGCGGGCATGAAATCCAATTTCTTTGCAGTACGCTCCTTATATATGGAAATTTAAAAATGGTTTTTATTAAGTACTGATGCAACGATTGCATGAAAGCAAATGGGCCACGCCATTTCCGGGTGGGGGCTGCTATACGAAGCCGGTTAGTTAATAATCCATAAAATTAAAATTTTTGCATATTGCCGGAAGGAGACTAGACAGTAGTTTTAAATAGGAAGCATAGTCACATACCTTATGAAAGCCTATGTTCAAGCAACATTCATATAATGCTGCGATTCACACGCTCAGGCGCCACGACTCAAACGTAGAGATATGCAGTTCAAGCACCACTAGAAACGGTTCAGTAAATGGTTTCCTTTATCCTTTAAGGCCATTGATTGAAATTTTAGCCTCTCTTGATACCGAGATAAAGCGCGAAAGGCTTTCTTGGATGCAATCCGGAGCTGCAGCAGAGTTCGCAGACAGATATCGATCACTTCTGGCTCCGTACACTAATCTCCGCGAAATGGAGGAAATGATAAAATCGCAGCAACTCATTCTTTATGGCGAAGCCAGAAGGCCAAGCACAACCAACAAGGCCTTTGAAGTATACAATCAAAAGGCAATCATGCAATTTCCTAGAGCTGTACGAGATGAACTCAATGCTATAGCAGATCTTGCTGCGGAGCATTCAGAGAACTACGAAAATGCGATGGAGTATATTTTCAAGCAAAGAGACGAAATAGCAGGAAAGGCGATAGACTACTGGACCAAGTTCATTATCGCAGATTATAAAAATCCTAAAGAGTTTCTTGCTTTCCTCACCAGCGAGGAATATGCTGCGGATCGTGAGGCTGCAAGACCCTTTCTAACAGCATTGGAGCGTCATAGAAGAAAAAACAGCGAGCACGGCGATTTCCTGCGCCATCTAAAAGCACAGCTACTTGGTAATGAGACTGCAGTTGTAAAGGAGGCAACTCTGCAAGAGTTTGTCAAATTTCTAGAAACCAGCCAGGAAAACGGCAACAAAAGCAGGCCGGCAAATAGTGTTTTGGAGACGCTCGCACTAATAGCATTTCCTGCCGCAGATATTCCTGGCGAGGTTTCGCAAAAGATAACCGCAAGCGGCATCTTTCCAGAGGAATTGAAAGCAGCATATTCGAGATTCGTAGATCAGCAGATTGCATCTTGCTTTGACAGGATCAAGAATGAACTAGCAGTGTATGCAGAAGATGCGCATATACCCTCTTTTTCCGCTGACCTCAAGACGAATGGTGCGAAGCGCGGAAGAGCTCCATCGCAGCTTAACTTAGTAATCACTGCAGACAATGTCGTATCTGTTCCTATAAAGCCCGAATTCACCCTTTTCTTTTCTAGTTCGCCTGACTTGACCGAGTCCGAGCAGAAGCTTTCCAGATATCTTAAAAAGCTTTCGCGCAGCGATTCCAGGAAGCTGCAAGATCTCAATACTATCGTGGCAACTTTGAGAGCAGACCCATACGGTACTGGAGTCAAGAAGCTGGAAGCCAATTATGCGATGCATTTCAACGATCCTAAGCATATGCCGGCTCCAAGATGGAGATACCGAGCTGACAAGAGGGAAGGAGTCCGTTTCCTAGACGAAGAATCAAGCAGGCTCAGGGCTATCTTCTATTTTGACAGGTCGCTTGGGCCTCATGCAATCGTTCTGGAAGCGATAATGACGCACGATGAGTTCGATATCAAGTACATGCCAGGTAAATAGCGAATGTTATTTACCTCTTAATGCATCCGTGCTTAAGTGCGGACGAGCTGTTCTCCGAGCATTGACAGCTCCATATTAATGCTCGCTATGCTCCTGTTCGAATCACGGACTACATCTGCATACATCTTAGAATGTATCCTCAGATGCCTGTTACTTGCAGGCGCTCCTGTAGATGTCCTTGCATTTGCTAGCGCGGTATCGCTGACTTGCCTGTACACGCTTATGGCATCCTTTAGCAGTGCTACCTTTCTCCCGCGTTTTACAGTGAGTCTGGCTGCACGCTCAAGCCCTGATGCAGCGCTTATGCCCTCATTTATCTTATAAACAGAGTATGCTGCGCGATGCATCTTCTCTAAAGATTCTCTGGCTGTTTTCTCTATCCTCTTGGATCTGTACTCTCCAAAAAGTGCCATAAGCTCACATTTCAGAATAAGCATTGCAATTTACTGATATATAAGCCATTCCTCCTAAAAAATACGTTTCAGTTGCTTTTGTATATGTGCAAAACTGCTGATCCTGCATCAAAAGTATTTGTTTATATATCAGAATAAGGCGAATAAAAACAGATGTATATGTTCGCAGAGAAGGCAAGCAGAATAAATGCCGTTTCAGAGCAGGTCGGTCGCAGCGTAACGTTGGTTCTTCGAGATTCAACAATTGGATTTTCAAGAAGAGATCGCGTAATTATTGGAAATGCTATTCCTGACCTTCATTCTGGAGTAAGATTGCTTGGCCATAAAGAAACCACGTTCGAGCGTCTGAGCGCAGGTAGCGAGTACCTTATATCAGCGGCAAGCAGTCTGAGAAAGCTTGAATTCCTCATAGATAAGGGCGAGGGCGAGTCAGACTCACAAGCAAAGATAAGGCATGCGATTAAGCTGATTGAGCTGCTTGCAGAAGCTGCAAAGCCAGATATAAGGGTTTACAACGGTAAAAATGAGCTGATGCCGATTTCCAATGAAAGGCTAAAGAACCTTGAAGATAAATTAGGTATAATTCACAGATTCGATATAGAACCACTAGAAAGACATTAAGTGCAGAAAACAAACAGGCGCAATGCATTTCGGGCTGCAAGTTAGAATACATACGATATGATTCCTCACTGCAGTATGTCCGAAGAAAATCAAACGTCATTAGTTGAATGTTCAGCATACTCTTTTAAACCTGCTTCTGCCACTAATCTTTGCAACCAGTGTTTTTATGAAAAGCGTAACGGTTAGAATAGCTGGCGCTAATGGCGATGGAGTTGAATCTAGCGGCGCACTGCTGATAAAAGTGGCAGCTCAGAACGGAATGCATGTATTCGGATACCGCGGTTATCAGTCAATAATACGGGGAGGGCACGTCTGGTATCAGGTGCGAGTAAGCGACCAGAAGCTTACCAGCCACGGAGACGACATAAATATACTCGTAGCATTCAATCAGGATGCCATAAACAACCAGCGCTCGCATCTGAGCGAAGATGCCATAATAATATATGATCCTTCCAAGGCCAAGGTCTTGCCTGAAGACGAAGCAAAGTACAAGACTATAAAGCTGCCGATGATAGACATGGCCGTGCAGGTAAGCGGAGACCCAATAATGAGGAATGTTGTCTCAATAGGTGCTGCCATAAAGCTGCTAGGCATTGAGAAGAGTGTGATAGACGATGTGCTAAAAGAGATGTTCGGGAGAAAAGGAGCAGAGGTAGTCAACAGCAACATAAAGGCGGCAGAACTAGGTTATAATTTTGAGGGACTTGAGAAAGCATATGATATACCGCATGATTCCAATTCCCGATATACGATGGACGGCAACACTGCGCTCTGCATAGGCGCATATGCTGCAGACTGCAAATTCTATGCTGCATATCCTATGACACCTGCAAGCAGCATACTTCACTGGTTCGCAGCGCATGCAAACAAGGGCGTACTCTGCAAGCAGACTGAAGACGAGATAGCAGCAATAAACATGGCAATAGGCGCTTCTAGCGCAGGAGTACGCGCAATGTGCGGAACAAGCGGAGGTGGCTTCTCATTAATGGTAGAGGGCCTCGGCCTTGCAGGCATGCTTGAAGTGCCGCTTGTTGTAGTCGAATCGCAGAGGACAGGACCGAGCACAGGGCTTCCTACAAAGACAGAGCAGGCTGATCTGCTTTTCGTGATGCATTCTTCGCAGGGCGAATTCCCAAGGATTGTCGTAGCGCCAAGGTCTGCTTCAGAGTGCTTTGAAGTAGCTGCGGAGGCATTTAACCTTGCAGATAGGTATCAGTGCCCTGTCATAATACTTACTGACCTGTTTATGTCAGAGCACATTGAGTCGATAGAAGGCTTCGATCTTGACAAGGTCGAGGTAGACCGCGGAAAAGTCGCCGTGACAAATACTGCAGGAGGCAGATTCAAGAGATACCTGTTGACTGAAGATGGCGTTTCGCCAAGAGCCGTGCCCGGAACCCCAAACATGGAGTTTGTAGCAGGCAGCGACGAGCATGATGAATTCGGGGACCTTGTGAGCGATGCACTTTCCGGAATAGACAAGTTCGTTGAAATACGCGAAAGGATGCATGAAAAGAGGATGAAGAAGTTGGACACGATGCTTGCTAATGAAAGCATCTTTGCCCCGCATCTTGATTTCGAGGATTCTGATTTCTACCTCGTTACTTTCGGCTCGACCACAGAAGCAGTCCGCGAAGCAGTAGACAGGATGAGAGGCGCTGGCATGAAAGTGGGCATAATCTCCTTTAATTACATCATGCCTCTTGACAAAAAGAAGACAAAGCTGATTCTAAGCGGTAAGAGGCTTATAGATGTGGAATGCAATTTTACTGCGCAGCTTGCGCAGGTGATAATGGCCAATACAGGAATAGAGATAAAGGACAGGATTCTGAAGTACAATGGCGAAGCCATTACTCCAGGAGAGATTGTATCGCAGACAAAGGCGATACTTGGCAAATAGGCGGTATGATGCCGGAAAAACACGAAATAAATGAGAAAGTCGCGCTTCACGGTGCGCAGCAAAAACAGGTTTACACATCAGGAGTAAAGCCGATATGGTGTCCGGGCTGCGGCGATTTTGGAGTGCAGGCAGGTCTGATGAAGGCTTTCAACGAGCTTGGGATAGACAGAAGTAACGTAGTCATAGTTTCCGGAATAGGATGCAGCTCAGCAATGCCGCATCCGTTTAGTACTTATGGCATACACAGCCTGCACGGCCGGCTCTTGCCGGTAGCAAGCGGACTAAAGCTGGCGAATCATGCTCTTACGGTTATAGGCACTGGAGGAGATGGCGATGGCTATGGTATAGGCAGTGCGCACTTGCTGCATTCTGCAAGAAGGAACATAGATGTAACATACATAATAATGAACAATGAGACATATGGGCTTACCACAGGCCAGACATCACCTACGGCACTTCAGGGACGCAAGACCAAATCTACGCCTTTTGGCGTTACTGAGATGCCAGTCAATCCGATGGCCCTTGCGATAAGTGCAGGCGCAACATACGTAGCAAGAGGCTTCTCCGGAGACCCAGCGCATTTATCCCAGCTGATAAAAGGCGGCCTTTCTCACCACGGATTTTCCATTATAGATGTCTTCAGTCCATGCGTTACCTTCAACCATGACAATACTTACGATTGGTTCAGGTCAAGGGTCTACAAGCTTGAAGACGTAAAGCACGACCCTACAAACATGGCGATGGCGCTCGAAAAGGCGATGGAGGATATAACAAGCAATTACAGCAAGCTGCCCATAGGCCTTTTCTACCAGACAGATCGGCCTACTTACGAAGAATACGAGATTTCTCTCAAGGATGGTCCGCTGGTAATGCAGAAGCCGCATACCCGCGAGCAGATAATGGAGATACTCGAAGAGAACAGATAAGGAGTCAACTACTGGCGCTTTAAAGCAATATAATGAATATGGCTAGCTTTGCTTTTCTGCCCCTAATTCTATGGTACTCCTTTGCTCAAACTCCCTAATCAACCGAACGCACAATAATTCATAAGCTCTCTATTATCTCTGCAGTCTTCCTGACCCTTCCGATCCTCTTGAAGACATTGTTTATTGTTGAGTTATGCATCTCATTCGACATGGCTGTCATCGCGTCTTCTGCGAAGATCTGCTGGAATCCGTATTCGTATGCGAACCTAGCGGTGCTTTCCACTCCGTGCGTCGTTGAGATTCCGCACAGGACAATAGTTTTAATTCCCATTCTCCTAAGCCGCAACTCAAGGTCAGTCCCATAGAATGCGCCCCACTGCTTCTTCGTTATTACTATATCCGAATCCTTGGGTCCAAGATCAGCAACTATATCTGCAAAATCAGGAGGTGCCGGTCCTCTGCCAGACCAACCCTGTTCGTCAGCGATAACATTCAGCCTCTCTTTCTCAGATGCAACTACATGCACAAGGAAGACCGGCATACTGTTTTTTCTGAAGGCATCAGCAAGCATTGTTGCATTTTTTATTACTGTGCCTGCATCGTATGGCGCAAGGTTGCTTCCCATCGAAGCTATCCCTTTCTGCAAATCAATTACAACAAGCGCTGTGGTTGACTTCTCAATTTCTATAGCCATTTCATCACATAATTTATTTTTTTTATCATTTGCAATGCTTAATATAATTTGCCTGTACTCTAGCACCAAAATTTACAATTCAGATACCAACAGTATATGTAATGTTATTTTCCCAGGTCTCCATCGGACATAAGCCGGAGTTGCGAATTTGAAAAACCAGAATCCCCGGCAGGACTTGCCATAAAATTTAAGTTACCCTATCCTTTACCATTTTTATGCAGCATGGATGGCTTGTCCAAAAACTCAAATTTGGCCGGATCCTCTACAAATTCATCATACAAGCTTCTGCCCTTTTCCAAACTAAATGGCATGTCAGCCCCTTCTTCTATAGACACGTGTATGTCCCTATACGACTTGTTGAAGACAATCTCTCCATTGCAAAGCGAGAAGATCGCTCCGCCGCCCATCTTTATTATCGATTCGTAATCTGACTTGAATTCGCTGCCTACCAGGTTGCTCATTACCAGGCTCTTCGGCTCTGGATTTATGGTTATGTGGCCATAGTTGGGTGGTATGTAAAGCTTCTCTCCTTTGTATGCATTGACTATCCTTACTTCATATTCCCCATTTCCAAGCGGCTTTTGCAGGAGGTAAATCGCCCTTCCATCTATAACTTCATATATCTCTGGATACGAGAGCCCCTTTTCCGCGATGGCATGATAGTGTCCTAAAGTCTTATTGTGTTCACTGCCAAGATCTATGCCTTTCACGATTGTTATATCATACTTTATCCTGTACCTTCTAAATGCATCCTCTTCTTCATTGCCTACTGCCCTGTACATGTAGTATAATTCTTCTTCGCTGTTCTTGCTGTTTAAAAAGTTCTTATCGTAGAGCACACTCTTTATCTCCTTCAGCTTTCTAGTGGAAGGGATAAGCTTTCTGCTTCCTGCCCTGAGCTCAAATCCTTCCAGTACCAGATCCAGAACCTTTGAGTTTAGTTTCATCTCATCTCCAATAACAATTTGGCGCAGATAGTCTTATTACATTGCAGCCATCATACCTGGCATTATTTTTTGGCTTTCTTGGAACTCATTCTTTTCATGACTACAACCACGGCCAATACGATGATAACAACAACAATTATTGCTACTGTATAGCCGCCGAGGCCTCCTGAGGTTCCAGAAACCTCTGCGTAGTAATTATTGGAGCCTGTGTATGTCTGCTCAACGGCTCCGTTAGGCTGCTTCCACTGCTCATAGATTACTACTGGAAATATTCCTGAAGTTGCACTGCTGTCCACACTCACTTCGAAGGTGATGTTTGCCGATTGACCCGGCATCAGGTCCGGTATATAATAACTGTTCGTTATAGGAGTCAGAGGAAACTGACTCTGGAAATTGAGCTGTATTTCCTCTGCCTCTACGTTGCCGGTATTGGTTATCCTGTATGTAACCGGTACATCCGTCTGGCCTGCCTTCAATGTATATTTGCCTTGCGTGAAATTGAACGATGCGGCGGGAGCTATAGATATATTGAGCTGTTGCGATTTGGTAAATTGATTCTTGTAGTTACTTGAGAGGTAGCTCAGGTTTGCAGTTATATACGAGCTGCCGCTCTGAGTGCTCGCAGCAGAGACAAGCACGGTTTCAGTCGCAGATCCGCCTGCAGGGATAGCTCCTATAAAAAAGTGGTTTACTGAGCTTATCACACTTGCCCCTGCTCCAGAATTAAGGTTCAGGCTCACGTTTCTTGCAAGCCCGGTGCCTACGTTCTCAAGCACTACCATCATACTCTGGTTATACCCGCTGTATAAGGCCTGCGGCGAAGCAGATTCAAGCACTGCAACTATGTCTGGATTGTTGAGGGCAATCTGAGTTGACACGTTTATAGTGCGGTTATACACTGCATTGCTGTTTACTTCATCCGTGTACCTTACCCGCAATGGTATGTAATAAGTGCCATTAGTCATGTTTGAACTGATTATGTAACCTGCAGTTATCTGTGCAGGAGCCCCTGGCGCAAGCGAGCCAAGGCTGAAGACCTTTGTTCCTGTAGGCCTAAATATGCTTGAATTGAGCAGCTCTATGCTCACGTTCCGTGCAGTACCGTAACCTGAGTTCATCACGCTGAATGTGATTGTCGATGCGGTGCCTGGGGAGATTGACGGGTTTGTCGAAGTTATTGAAATATTCGGGATGCCGTGGACATAAAAAGTTATAGGCATTGAGGACTGAGAAGTAACCGTTTCTGTTGCCCCTCCATTAGTCTGGCTTGTCTGGTATGTGCCCAGAAGTGTGAGTGTATAACTGCCTGAGGGTGTGTCTTTGGGTATGCTTAAACGGTATGTGAAATAAACGTTTGAACCGCCATATAAACCCTGGCCTACGCTATTTATAAGATAAGACCTGGATGGCGAGAAGTTAAGGATGGGATACTCGCCCTCAAGCTCAAGGTTAACGTTCTGCAGGCTATACGAATAGGTGTTGTACAGCTGGAAAGTGATTATTATGTTGCTCCCTGCCACTATCGGATTAGGGCTTACCTGAAGGCTGTACAGCGAAAGTGCACCACTTGCCGAGAGCTGCGCAGATGCAGCCAAGGGCAGCATGCTTGATAGCACCGCCAAGACTAGTATATTTCCTCTCATTTTTACACCATTTTTAGTATTAATAATTATTTCCTGCTAATCCAGCGTGTCCTTGAAGAGGACGAAGCTGGCTATAAGCGCCACTATTATGAATGCTATTGCCACTCCGAAATCAAGCATTATCTGCGAAAATGGGAAGTATGTCGTCAGCATCACTGCGCGGACGCCATTCGTAACGTATGTGAGCGGGTCAACATAACTTATTATTCTAAGGGCGAATGGGAAATCATTGGCAGGGAAAAAGGCACCTGAAAGGAACCACAGCGGCATGACTATGAACTGCGAAACAATCGCAAAGACGTCGACCTTGCTCATTCTCGAAGCGAGGAAGAGAGACAATCCGGTGAAAGCCAAGCCTATTGCAAGTATGAAAAGCAGTATCCATATAAGACCTACAAAGCCCATTATTATTTTGGCGCCAAACGCTAGCCCTATAATAAGCGAAAGTATTCCATATATTACTGATTGTACTGTTCCTGAGAAAAGCTTACCAAGGACTATGGCCCTCTTGTTTATCGGCGATACAAGAAATGCCTTGATGTTGCCCAACTGCCTGTCAGTTATAAACGACATCCCGCTTCCGAAGACCCCGCCGAAACCTACCGTCATGAATATTATGCTGCCTACAAGAAAGGTTGTGTAGTTGCCCCCTGTTCCATACGCAGAATTGCTCTTGACCGTCAAGCTGCCCGCACTGCCTGGGATCACGCCGCTTGGGCCTGAAGGTGACGTGCTGCCCTGCTGTATCTTTTCATAAGAAGCTCCGAAGGAAGAGGCAGTTGTCTGCACTTTGGAGAGAAGCACCCCTACTTCACTAAGCTGAACCGAGCTGTAGTAAACATCCACTGGCGGATTTCCATTCGAGCTTTGCGGGAAGGTTGGCAATATCACAACTAAACCTACTACCTGGCCGTCTTTGAGAAGTGTGACGCCCTGCTGCTGGTTGGTGGTATACTGTAGGCTTATGCTTCCGTCAGCAACAAGCGAATTGATAAACTGTACTGACTGCTGGTTATTGGCATAATTAGCTACTGCTATAGGCACACCTCTTATCGATGCACCAAGGTTGCCAAAGACCGCTATAAGTATTATGGGAAACATTATGGACCTTATTATATTGGTTCGGAGATTGGCCCTGAAGATAATCATCTCACGCTTAAAGATTGTCATAGAGTCTGCCAATAATCCCATTCAATCACCTCCTGCCAGCCATGCCTGCGCTTATCATCCGGTCAGGCATTTCGTTCGATGCGCTGTCGCGCATGCTTTCTCCAGTCAGTTTTATAAAAACGTCGTCCATGGTGGGCAGATGCATACTTATAGCAAGCACCTCTATCTTCTGGTCTTCGAGGGCCTTGCCTATCTTTACAAGCATCTCTATCGGCTTGCCGTCTACTGTTGCGATGACCCTATCATTCTTTACTTCGGATTCCAGATGAAACTTGCTCTTCAACAGCTTCTGCACCTCTTCCGCATTGCTTACTTTCGTTGTGATGTCAAGTATGTTGCCTGACGAGACTATCTTCTTCAGCTCAGAGGCAGTTCCTATAGCCTTTACCTCCCCATGGTCTATGATCGCTATCCTGTCGCAGAGCGAATCAGCTTCTTCGAGGTACTGTGTTGTCAATATTATAGTTACTCCTGCCTTGTTCAGGTTCTTTATGTGGTTCCACATGCTCAACCTGCTCTGCACGTCCAGTCCAGTCGTCGGCTCGTCAAGTATCAGTATCCTTGGTTCATGTATCATGGATTTCACCAAGTTGAGCCTTCTCTGCATGCCACCGGAATAAGTGCCTGCCTGTCTGTCTGCAAAGCCGGTAAGGTTCGCCTCTTCAAGTGAGCTTCTGATTCTCTTCTGCACCTCCTTTTCCGGAACATGGTAAAGCCTCGCAGCTATCTCCAGATTCTGCCTTCCTGTAAGTGTGCTGTCCACAACAGTCTCCTGCGTCATAAAGCCAATCAGGTTCTTTACCTTCTCCGGATATTCTGTGTTATCAAGTCCGTCTATCAGTATCTTGCCGGTGGTAGGGTGCAAAAGTCCCAGTACCATATTCAATGTGGTTGTCTTGCCTGCGCCGTTTGGCCCGAGCAGGCCGAAAATCTCGCCTTCCTTTATGCTGAAGCTTATGCCTTTAACTGCAGTGAAATCTCCGAACTTTTTAGTTATGTTCTTGATTTCTATAACGTTGTCAGTCATCTAATCCCTCCTTTATCAATTGCTTGAACTCCCTAAGCGTGTTTGAGATAAGAGCGTCTTTCTGGGCAATTATCTGCTCGCCCTTTTCAGTAATCACATACATTTTCTGCACCTTGTTGTTTGCAAGCTTCGCCCTGCTTTTTATGAAGCCTCCTTTCTCCAATGAGGCGGTCATGTTGTATATATCGCTTTTAGTAAGAAGCCCTGCAAGGTAAAGGTTATGTTCTTTAATATTCTTGAGCAGCTCGTATGGATAAGTTTTTGTCCTCTTTATGTAGCTCAGTATTATCAGCTTGGCTATGCCGCGCGCAATATCCTTGTTCAGGCTGAAACCTCCGAATCCGTGGATTTTTGGACTTTTTCCGCATTCTGCTTCCTGCTTCATATTATTGTACCATTAAGTAGTTTAAATTAGACTAATCTAATTATAATATAATAAATATATAAACCCTTTTGTTTCTTCAGAGCGGAAACTGGATATCCAAACGCAAGCGGTCATATGCCGTGCGGTTTATACTTTAAACAAAGGAATAAAGATATTTAGCCTTATTTTCCTGTTATATGCACTACATATGCAATCTAGTGTTCAGATGATGGATTACAACGAGATAGAAGGGAAATGGCAGGATGCATGGGAGAAGGCAGGCATCTTTAGTCCGGATCCCGGGGAAAAAGAGGCGTTTATGGTCACCGCTGCCTTTCCTTATGCGAATGCGCCACAGCATATCGGCCACCTGCGAACATTCGGCACTGCAGATGTTGTAGCAAGATACAAGCGCATGCGCGGCTACAATGTTCTTTATCCAATGGCGTTTCACGCAACCGGGACTCCGATACTCGCATTTGCTAAGAGGATTAAGAACAAAGATGGCGAGCTGGTCAAAGAGCTTCAGACATTTCATGTTCCTGATCATGAGATAGAAAAGATGACTGATCCGCTCTACATAGCCAATTACTTCATAAAGGAGATACGCGAAGGAATGAAGCTTGCAGGATATAGTATAGACTGGCGCAGAAGCTTTGTCTCGATAGAGCCACTATTCAGCAAGTTCGTGGAGTGGCAGTTTGGCATACTCAGCAAGAAAGGCATGCTTACAAAGGGAAGGCACCCAGTGGGATGGTGCCCTAACGAGAACAACGCTGTGGGCATGCACGACACCAAGCATGATGTAGAACCGGAGATCAGTTCAGAGACAATCATACGCTTCAAGCTTGAAGATGAAGACTCGTATCTTCTCTGCACTACATATAGGCCTGAAACCTTGCCAGGAGTGACCAATATATTCGTGAATGGCGAAGCCGTATACTCGCTATGCAGAATAGAGGGAATGAGCGGGAGCTGTTATGTTGCCAAAAGCAGCCTGAAAGCACTGTCCTACCAATTCAACATAGAGGAACTTAAAGAGATTAAAGGCAGCGACCTCCTTTCAAAGATGTGTATAAATCCTTACACCGAAAAGAGCGTACCTGTCTTTCCCGGCTACTTCGTCGATCCTGAGATAGGCACTGGCTGCGTGATGAGCGTTCCTGCGCATGCTCCCTTCGATTATATAGCTATCGAGAAACTCAAGTCACAGGGATACGATATAAAAGGAGTACAGCCAGTGAGCGTCCTTGAAGTAAAGCGCGATAAGCATGGCTCTGATGCAGAAGACGGCGTTGTACCTGCGCTGAGGTATCTACGCGCGGTTAATGCCGATGTAAATGCTACCAACGAACTGGTAAAGGAGGCTACAAAAGCGCAGTACAAAGACGAATTCAGGTATGGGATTATGACTGCAGGCAGGCTCAATGAGCTTGCAGTGGGGGATGCCAGGGAGCTTGTTCGCAAGGAGCTGATTGAAAAGGGGGAGGCATCAGAGATATTTGTGCTTACCAATGAGGATGCCGTATACTGCCGATGCGGCTTCAGAGTCGTGGTAAAGGTGGTCGACAACCAGTGGTTTATAAATTACGGCGACAAGGAATGGAAGAAGGCCGCAAAGGAGGCATTTGCAGGTATCCGTGTGCTTCCCGGGAAGTCGAGAAACGCATTCGAGTCCGCGATAGACTGGATAGATCTGCGCGCAGTTGTGCGTGCTCAGGGCCTAGGCACAAAGTTTCCGCTTGAACAGGACAAGATAATTGAATCGCTCTCCGACTCTACGATCTATATGTCCTTTTATACAATTTACCATCTGATAGCCAAGTTAAAGCCGGCAAACTTAATTCCAGAATTCTTCGACTACGTTTACCTTGGCAAGGGAAATGTAGATGAGGTGGCAAGAGCCTCAGGGATAGATTACGAGACAATTAAAAAAGCAAGAGAATCCTTCACTTACTGGTACAAAAACACTTCAAGGCATTCTGGCCCAGACCTTATATTCAATCATCTCACAATGTACATCTTCAACCATGCGGCTATCTTCGACAAGGAGTTCTGGCCGAAGCAGATAGTGGTAAATGGAATGGTTCTGAATGAAGGTGAGAAGATGAGCAAAAGCCTTGGCAATATAATACCCCTTGCCGATGGAATAAGGCAGTACGGCGCAGATCCGATGCGCTTCGTAGAGATTGGAGGTGCAGATCTCTTCAGCGATTCCGAGTTCAACGAAAGGGCCGTGAATGGCGTAAGAGAAAGATTCGAACTTCTTAATGAATATTGCTCCGAGCTGCCTTCCATGGAAGCGGGAGAGCTAAAGGGCATAGACTACTGGCTCTATTCGAGGATGAATAAGAAGATAAAGGAGGCTACTGCAGCCATGGAAAACGTAGAACTCAGGCTGGCATCAACGCACATGCTTTACAATACCATATTGGAGCTAAGGAGATACAAGCAGCGCGGCGGAATGAACGGAATGGTTCTAAGGGAGTACCTCTCAAACGTTATCCTGCTTCTCCAACCTATGGCGCCGCATGTCTCAGAAGAGCTCTGGCATGCACTCGGAAATGCATCCTTCTCATCCACTGAGAAATGGCCGAGCGTTGATGAGGATATGATAAATGAGAAGGCAGAGATAGGCGAGGACCTGATAGATTCCACAATTTCCGATATAACGCAGGTAATCGAACTTATGCAGAAAAAGACAGGGTCCAAAGCAAAGGAAGTTGGCATAATAATTGCAAGCCAGTGGAAGCGCGATATCATGAATTCACTTTCAGTGAAGAAAGATATAAAGCAGGCCATAGATATGGCGATGGCCAACCACAAAGCACTGCAATATGATAGTGCAGCGAAATATGCGCAGGCGCTGATGAAGAAAGTAAATGAGTTGCGCGTGGTAAGCTTTACCGAGGAGGAGGAGTTCAAGGCCCTGTCGGAGGCTGCAGAATATATCTCAAGCGTAATCGGAATGGCCGTCAAGGTTGAGAAGGAAGAGGAATCAAGGTCGTCAAGGGCAGCACGTGCCCATCCCATGAAGCCAAGCATAGAGGCAAGCTAGGTCATTTCTGGATTCTACATCCTAAAGAACACGCCTCTCGAGAAGAAGGATATTATTATTGCAATTATGAAAACATATACTACATCGTATATTATTGCCGGACCAAACACGAAGAAGAGCGGAGCCAGGATCGCGGCCATTACAATCACATAAACGCGCGTGTCCCACGCAAGAACCTTCGAACCATCGAGAGGGGAGATAGGCAGCATGTTGAAGAAGGCAAGCCAGAGGCTTATAAACAAAGTGACCGAGATTGCTGCGCCCGCATAACTATGCGCACCTATTGGAAGTATGGATCCTATTATGAAGAAGGCTGCGAATATGGCGAGATTTGTGAGAGGCCCTGCAAGCGAGACGTAGCCGTTCTCTTTCTTTGTGAATGAACTCGTATATATCATCGTTGCGCCTGGCAGGCCTATCAGGAAGCCTACAAGGCTCGAGAAGAGCGTTATTATTATTCCCAGGTCAGAGCGCCGGAAGCCGGCTATCGCACCAAACCTCTGTGCGACTATCTTGTGCATGTATTCGTGTAGTATAAATGACAGGGAAGCTGCAATAAAAGCTATCGGCAGGTAATAAAGGAAGCTTCCAATGCCATTGCCTCTTAACACGCCGCTGAGCAGCACCGCAAAGGCTATTGTAAGAGCTGCATCAGCGATAAGCAGATCCTCAATTTCTCCAGTGAGGTTGATGTTTTTCCTGTAAAAAGCCATACTACCAATGTTACTTTAGCTTTCTAATATAAATATCTCATTTGCAAAAAGATTTAATTATATCTAATGTATAGTTTACGAAGCAGTTAAAAGCCTACCTCTCTGCTACAAGTTACAATATCTGAAGTCCCATAGTGTAGTGGTCAAGCACGCCAGGCTCTGAACCTGGAAACCCCAGTCCGAATCTGGGTGGGACTAAATTTCTTTGCAATCGAATACGCATTGCGGCAACAACTTCTGTTCGCTGCAAACGAAAAGTTTATATTCTTTATCATTTTTATACTCTTGGGATTTCTGGTATTATGGTAAAGCCTGTTCATGTAGTAATAGCAGTACTTCTTCTAATACCTCTGATAGCATTGCTAGACATACCATCATACAATAGCGTCAAACCCTCGCTTGGAGGAATTTCGTTCTTTTACTGGTATCAGTTGCTCTGGATGCCAATAGCAGCAATTTTGTATTACATTGCATCTGTCCTATGGAACAACCTTGAAAGAGATGAACCTGTGGCCGATGCGAAGCAAAGGCGCAGACGCGTGAAGAGGAAATAATATGATTAACTTGATATCTCAGATAGTTTTCGTACTCTTATTCATAATCTTTGTCGCACTGGGATTTTACGGAAGCAGATGGAGAAAAGGGGATCTGAGAAAGCTGAAAGAATGGGGGCTAGCCGGAAGCAGACTCGGCACTTCTCTAGGCTGGTTCCTGCTTGGAGCAGACATCTATACGGCATATACGTTTATAGCAGTGCCATCCTCACTCTTTGCAAAAGGCTCCATATACTTCTTTGCAGCTCCATACGTTATAATAACATATGCGTTCGCGATGTGGGCAATGCCTAAGTTTTGGAGGATAGCGAACAAGCGCGGCTACATAACTGTTGCTGACTTCGTTAAAGAGATATTTAACAGCAGGCTGCTTGCAATCTCGGTCGCATTAGTTGGCATAGTAGCTGAGCTTCCATACATCGCCCTGCAGATAGTGGGCATGCAGGCAGTATTAATAGCTTTGTTGAGTGGAATAGGCGCTACGGCAGTTATAATCGAACTCTCGCTTATAGTTTCATTCATAATACTGGCAGCGTTTACTTGGACCAGCGGTCTCAGGGGTGCAACTCTGGGCGCGATTCTAAAGGACGCACTCATACTGGTAAGCGTGGTGGCCGTTGTCGTAGCTGTTCTTTCAATAGGCGGTTTCCAGACGGCATACGCCAAGGCTTCAGCAACATCTATACACTACTTCCAGCTTCCGCCAAGCCTATACAATGCTTATTGGAGCCTCTTCGTCTTCAGCGCTCTTGCCCTCTATCTTTATCCGCATGTAGTAAATGGCTCGCTGGCTCAGAAAAATCCTAAATCAGTAAGAAGAACAGCGTCGCTGCTTCCACTCTACAGCATAGGCCTTGGATTACTAGCAATGTTTGGATTCATGATATACGGGGTGCCTGCAGCAATGAGCTATGTTAAGTCGTTTCCTGTGTCAGTTCAGGGAACACAAGTAGTTCCTGGCTTGATACTCACGCTGCTTCCTTCATGGCTTGCCGGAGCCGCGCTTCTCGGCATATTTATTGGCGGTCTTGTGCCAGCAGCGATCATGGCGATAGCTGCAGCTAACCTCTTTACGAGGAACATAGCAAGGGAAATAAAACCGAAGATGACCCCTTCTGGCGAGACAAGAGTCGCACAAGTCTTTGCGGTTGTGTTCAAATTTCTCGCACTTGGTTTTGTCTTCATAATACCTGCCACATTTGCCATACAACTGCAGCTTTTCGGTGGCATACTAATACTTCAAATACTTCCCGTTTTTGTGTTTGGCCTTATAACAAAGAACCTCAACAGAAGAGCATTGTTCTTGGGGCTTCTTGCTGGAGTGGTTAGCGGCGTCTACATGATGCTGGCTGCCAACAATTACTCCACATGGTTGACTACGCTTATAGCAACAGGGTTCGGGCCTGTATTTATAGGAATGCTTGCGCTAGCAATAAACATAATCATAGTAGTGGCTGGCACACTTATAGCAAACGCAATGAAGATAACAAACAATGTACCGAAAGCCGTACTTAATGATTTCTAAGGTTTTCTTTCTGAGATGTCATCTCTTTGAAAGTAATTGAAAGTAAGCCCGATCTCCAAAAACCCCAGGATATTGCATTGTCATTTAATGTGCTTCCTGAAAAAGTCACGCACCATCTGCCATGAGTCTTCAGCAGCATCTTTATTGTATGTCAGTGCGCTTGTATCATCAAAGAATGCGTGCCTGGCTCCCGGATACGTCTTCACAGTAAACGGTATCTTATCCTCTACAAGCTCCTTGACAAGCTCGTGAATGTGGGTATTTATCCTGGTATCTTCACCTCCGTACAATCCCATTACTGCTCCTTTCACGCCCTCTATTTGCTCTATAGGCTTTGGATTCTCACCATAGAATATTACTGTTGCATCTGTCTTACCTTTGCAGGCAAGGTTTATTGAAAGTCCGCCTCCAAAGCAGAAGCCCATGCTACCAATCTTTCCATTTACATTCTTCAAAGTGGCAACATAATCTATTCCTGAAGACAGATACTGAACAAAAAGGCCTACCGAACTATTTGCGAAAAGGATATCGTTTACTGACATTACTGCTTTCCTTGCATCATCTCCAAGCTTTTCCAGTTCATTTGCCCTATAATCTGCGTCTCTCTGCTTCTCAGGAGGTATAGACATCATGAATTTCATGGTTTCCTGTATGTTTTCCTGCGTTAGCACCTGTGACAGCTTGTTGCTGGAAAAGAGGTTAGGAGCAAGTACAATATAACCTTCAGAGGCGAGTCTATTCGCAACATCTTTTATATGGTCATTAAGCCCAAAGATTGCATGTATTAAAATTATGCTTCCATGTTTCCCGGAATCGTCCGGCTGTGCAAGATAGGCCGAGATTGAGTCACCAAGGGTGTCATATTTTATGCTCTTGCTCTTAATCTGCATCTCATCACGCTTCTAATTAGCACTATACATTAAAATTCATTAGCTCTTCCCTTAAGATGAAGAAGGCTGCACAGTATATTTCTATCCTATAAAAAGTAAATCAGGAATGTTAATAATAATGCCGTAATCAAAGAATAAAAATTGATGCTCATGGCTTTTCGCATGTCTTCCCTATGGGCATCGCTGTTCCTTACCACGCCTCTTTTACCCCCAGAGCCTGTTAAATCATATATCCTTCTCGCTGCAAAACCTGCGCAGAATTTGAAATAACCCTGATATATCCCCTCAAATCCCAAAAAGAGGGGTATAAAGCAAACCAGCAGTACCAATCTGGGAAGAGAGAATGTTACATACAACGATATGATTGCTATGGCGGCTGCAACGCCAAAGCCGCCTAACGCATACCGTTTTATTATCTCATTTTTGCCTATGTTGCAGACTCCAGGCTTATATGCTACCATTCAGATCAATGTGTAATAGTCGTAAATATATAAATAGCATTGGTCGCTTCCCTTCAGCTTGCAACTACAAAATTATAAACCCTAGCGGAAAGCTCATATCATAAATAGTAGATCAAAGCAAAATGCAACAAAAGGCGTATAAATATTAACGGTGTAAATGAAGTGGTCGTCATGAAAACTGCGCATGAGTATAAGGCCTGTCCTTCAAAGGAGCAGCATAAATTTTCGCATGAACTGGCAAATTCATATTCATTCATCGCATACGAAGAGTTAGAGATACCAAACCTGGACGCTCCCAATCTTCAATTAAGGGCGGATGTCATATAAATATCCATTTAATTTAATACACTGGAGCGTGATGTCCATATCTTTATAGTTTACAAGTGATTTTTATGGAGAATTTATCTTGGACAGAAAAATACAGGCCATCCAAACTTGACGAGATAATAGGCCAGGGACCTATAGTGGATAGGCTTAAGAGCTTTGTAAAGGCAAATAACTTTCCCAGCATGATCTTTTCCGGTCCTGCGGGTGTAGGCAAAACCACTTCTGCCATAGCCATGGCCAAAGAGCTATACGGTGAGCATATAAGCGAGGCATTTCTCGAGCTTAATGCCTCTGATTCGCGCGGCATTGACGTTATAAGGGGCAGAGTCAAGGAATTTGCAAGGACAATCGCGCTTTCTTCAGGCTTTGTGAAGATAATATTCCTGGACGAAGCCGATGCCCTTACTCCAGAAGCGCAGCATGCATTAAGGCGGACAATGGAGCGATATTCGGCAACAACCAGATTTATACTTAGTGCAAATTACTCAAGCAAGATAATTGAACCAATACAGAGCCGGTGTGTGGTCTTCCGTTTTAAGCCGCTTAAGGAGGAGGAAATGCGCGATTATATAAACAGGATAGTCAAAGGCGAAGCGCTTAAGATAGACGATAAGGCCGTAGAAGCGCTGCTTTATGTGAGTGAGGGCGATCTGAGAAAACTAACAAATATTCTTCAGAGCGCTGTCGGCAGAAGCGAGTCTATAACTGAAGATCACATCTATGATATAGCCTCCAAAGCCAGGCCAAAAGAAGTCAGTGCAATGCTAAGATATGCGATAGGCGGGGATTTTGTCAAGGCAAGAAATGAGCTTAACACATTGCTCATGGTTTACGGAATGAGCGGAGAAGACATACTCCTGCAATGCTACAGGGAAGCTCTTAACCTGCCTGTTGACCAGCATGCGAAGTTGAAGCTGATCAGCAGGATAGGCGACTGCAATTTCAGAATTGTGCAGGGCGCAAACGACAGGATACAATTGGAAGCGCTGCTCGCCGAGATGGCAATGCCGTCATGATAATTTTATAAGCCAGCCTTCAAGTCAGCCTCCAAACTAACTATAACATTGTAATTTTTACTAATCAGAAAATGCCGGCATTAAAATTGGTGCCCGATATTGTACATTAAAGATAAATAACAATATGTGGGCCATATTATTACGAGGGAGAAGTGGATGGTTTTAAGGCAGAAAGAAGATATTCGCGAAATGCCGCCTTCTTATATGCTGAGGCATCCGTTCGAAGCGTACAGAAACAGGCAGGATGCCAAGGCACTGTTTAGAAAAGTAGTAAATGACGCACAGAACCAATCAACGTCAGGAGAGCATATATTTGCGTTCATGTCGTATAAAGATGCGCAAGGCATAGCCAAGAAAGGCCATTTGGGCGCAATAGCGGGATTATCTGCCTTACTCGGAAAGGCGCGTGAGTTTTTATTTGAAGCTGCTGCTGGCACACCTAACTTTATAAACGCATTCAGGGATACCAGAAGCAAGACGAAAAGCCACCTACTTGAAGTGCAGCGCATAGAGTCTGAACTTAAAGAGCAAAGCCTGGAGGCAGAGCTTGAAAGGCAGGGCTTAAACCCGGGGCGTTATGACCATGAGCCTATTAAAAAGCTAAGGCGTTCCGATGCCTAAAAGGCTATGGCAGGAAGTCCCTAGTTTTTATTTTTTCTTTAATGTATTCGTCAACGAATGTTAACCTTGGCCCTTGCAGTGCGTCCTGCTCCAGCTTCTTCTTTGACTTTATCATCCTGGCCAGCTCTACCTCCCACTCTTTGTATTTCTTAATCCATTCGTAGCTTATCATCTCTTGCGCTCTTTTCAGGTCCACTTCGCTGGCGTTTATTGTAAGCTTGTTAAGAAACTCGTATTTGTCAAGGTCGCCCATTGTCACCCCGATGAATTTCGCATCAGGCGTCGCGACATCGCCGCCAATATACGCAAGATTTATGCTCCCTGTCTTTATTGTCCAGTATATGTACCACCCCCATGCGTCAGAGTCAGTGAAGACATATACGGGCAGTCCCTTTTCAGAGAGCTTTTTTATCAATCTCCTCGTGCCTCTGGCAGCCTGGCCCTGGGGAGTCATTATTATCGCATTTTCTTTCTTCCAGAACAGGTCTTCGTTCAGCCTCTGCCATAAGGCGTCTTTTTCAACCACAAGCACATACTTTGCCTTTACATCTACAAATTCAATGTCATTATCTACATCGCTGGGTATGGCCCATCCGCTTCTTCCCTGTTTTGTGCAGTCAATCTCTATCTTCTCATTGCCGAACGTGTCAATGATCTTCAGATTGCCTGCGAGCACTCCCTTCCTGTTTGCATTCAGATTTAGTTCTTCTCTCTTAAGCCCCAGCGCAACTTCCAGATCCTCTATGAGCGGATTCGACTCTGCTTGTTCGCTGAAGATGTTCTCATCAACATCTTCGCCAAGCGAGAATTTCAGCTGGTAGTAAAGTCCCCTTATCGTAGTGTGCAGATTCTCCCTTATGAATTTATGACATTTGGCTGCAATTGCTATTGTCTGCATAAACTTCTTCGACTGTGCTACATTTATGAAACTCCTTTCTTCTGAGGCGCTTCCCAATTTCAGATACCTGTTTTTCTGGTCATAAAGTATGTTGGAACGCGTCCTTGCAAGCGTCGTGAATTTAGGATTCCGTCCTGAATCTATGTCATTTATTATGGACTTGCCGAGGTCTTCTATAACCTCATTCGGTTTCTTCTCGATAGGGTTCTGCTTAGCCATCTTGCTCACCTGCCGTAATTGCTTATTTGCACTTGCAATCACTGAACTATTTCTCTACGCTGGCCTTGGGCTCAAGGAGCGGCAGCCTCTCTCTGGAATCGCCGGTAATGTAGCTCCTTAGCTTTTTGACCATTGCGTCTTTCCTTGCGCTGTCCTTCAGCCCTGCCTCAAGTACATCAGCAATATTCTTCGCAGCTATCACTTTTATCTTGGAGAGCGTTTTCTTATCTATATTGATGTCCTTTACGTTGTTCTCAGGTATTATTACCTGCTTCATTCCGGCTTCTATTGCTGCAAGAACCTTGTAAGTTATACCGCCTACAGGCAAGACCTCTCCCCTCACAGAAAGCGAGCCTGTCATTGCGACCTGCTGGTCAACAGGTATCCCTTCTAAAGCTGAAATAACTGCAACAGCCACTGAGATGCTCGCGCTGTCTCCCTCTACCCCTTCGTAAGTCTGAAGGAACTGTACATGGATATCATAAGCGGTTATGTCGCGGCCTATGTGGCGTTTTATGATAGCGCTTATGTTCTTTACGGCCTCCTTTGCTATTTTGCCCAGTTTTCCAGTAGGTATGAGTTTGCCCTCAGTCCTAGAGCTCGCAGGTGTCACTTCTGCGACTATGGGCAGTATAATGCCCGCTGATAAATAAGATGAGCCTACTATCGCAAGGCCGTTTACGCGTCCTATCGCGAAGCCACTTGTCTTGAAAATCTTGTAATCCTTCCTGTATTCAATCGTCTGCGCCACATACTGCGCTTCTATTGGTTTGGCAAGATCCATTGCCGCTATTACGTCATCCTTTGTAACGACTTTCCTGTTGTGCTCGACTGCGATGTCTCCGGCTGCCCTTATCAGGCCCCCGAAGTCCCTAAGTATGAGAGTGAGCCTGCCTTTTCTGCCGCTCCTCCTCTTAGCCTCTTCAATGAGCTCCATGCATGCATCATAGCTGAACGGAGGAATCTTTCCGTCCTTCTTTATCTCCTGCGCTATAAACTTTATAATTCGCTCCCTGTTTGCATCGGTATCAGGCATGGAAGATTCCATGTACACTTCATATCCGTATCCGCGTATTCTTGACCTTAGTGCAGGATGCATCTTCTGTATATCCTGCAGGTTGCCTGCTGCAACCAGGAGGAAATCTGCAGGCACAGGCTCTGTTCTGACAAGAGCCCCTGAGCTTAGATCGCTCTGTCCTGTGATTGAGTATTTTCTTTCCTGAAGCGCAGTAAGAAGTTCCTGCTGCGATTTCGGATCCAGATCCGCCACTTCATCTATGAAGAGCACTCCCTTGTTTGCCTTGTGGATTGCGCCGCTCTCCACCCTCAAATGTGGAGGCGTGCCGAGCCCTCCCGACTGAAGCGGATCATGCTTCACATCGCCAAAGAGCGAGCCTGCCTTGGACCCTGTTGCATCTATGAAAGGTGCATGCCTCATTCCGGTATTATCTACAATGAGCTTAGGCTCCGACGTGTCAAAGACCCCTGGAAGAAGCCCGCCCACTTTCCTGAAACTGCTGACGAAGAGTGCTATTGCCCCGAAGATAAGTACTCCGAGTATCAGTGCCGACAGAAGTATGACTTCATACCCGTGTATGAAGCTCATGAAAGATATCACTACCAGAAAGACCACTATTATTGCCACTATCGGAACTATGCTGCTTCTGCCCTTCGCAGGGTCCACTCTGCCCTTCATCTTTTCTTTCTGCACTATCTGCCTGCCCTGCCCGTCAGGAAGAGGTTTAGACTCATCTATTGGCTGCGGGTAAGTCTTTACAATTTTTACAATAGGTTTATTCTCGTCGTTGGTATTCTTGTAAACGAGCACATCTTCAAGGTCCGCATTGGTAAGCAGTTCTGCCATCCCCTGCGCGATCATGGTTTTTCCTGTGCCTGGATCACCAATTAGTAAAACATTACGATGTTGTTTAGCTGCCTTCTTAGTTATCTCGACTGCTTTGTCCTGTCCAATTACCTGGTCTATAAGCTTTTCCGGAATCTTAATTTCGTCTGTAGTTTTAAAGCCTTTCATATAATCATTGTTTGCCACAATAAGTATTTAAGCATATTTACGAATAAGCGCACCATTCCTGGTATAACTGCAAAATCAGTTAATATTGCCAGGCAGGTTTTAATAAATATGCACTATGAAATACTATTGCCGGTGGAACATGCTTATGGCCAAAAATAAAATAGGTTTCGGTAAAATTTTGCCAAAGTTGCTGGTAATACTTGCTTTTATATTCATAGCATACTTCCTGCTTAGGCATTATGACTTTTCCAGATCCTTTTCAGAGCTAGTGCTTGTAGAGCTACTGTTAGGCGTACTGATAATAGAAGGGTTGGGGTTGCTGCTTGTATATTACCTTTCCAAGAACATCAACGTACTTGAAGCTAAAACCCTGAGAGACCTGTTTAGGATATTGTCGTATGTTGTACTTCTGCTCTACATGCTTTACACACTCAACATATCCATAACCGGCTTGCTCGCGAGCGCAGGGTTTCTTGGCATAGTAGTCGGCCTTGCGGCACAGACAACGCTGTCCAATTTCATAGCGGGCGTGTACCTGCTTTCAAGCAAGGCATTTGAGCCGGATGACCAGGTGACGATAAATACATGGCAGTACGGGATGCAGCCACAGAGCTATCCCCACGATAAGTTCGTGCCAGGTTTTAGCGGCATAATAGAAAACATAGGGCTGCTTTACACTACCTTGCGGAATGAAGAGAATGTGCCCATACTCGTGCCTAACAGTATAGTCGTGCAGGCAATGGTAATAAACTACAGGAGAACCCGGAACATAAAGAATTCCGAAGAATTGGCAAAGATACAGTTCGATATGGATTACTCGGTTTCCTTTGAAAAGATGAAGAAAGTAGTTGATGAACTGCTGAAGAAAGATACTAGAGTAATTAGCTATGAGATGCATATAGAGTATCTTCATTCGCAGCTCTATGTTATTACTCTTCATCTGCATGTAAAAGAAGGAGTGAACAGGCGAATCCTGCGGACGGATATCTTTACCGAAATAATAGAGAAAAAGAATAAGATGGCTGCAAAGCCATAGGCGATAGCATGCAAGCCATAGAGATCCATAAACTATCTAAAAGATTCCCTGAAGTCAACGCACTCAGCAACATAACCTTTGAGGCAGAGGAAGGCGAATTCCTAGTAATAATAGGGCCTAACGGCGCCGGGAAGAGCACATTGCTGAAGGTAATTGCAGGATTATATAAGCCGACTTCGGGCACAGTGAAGGTATTAGGCAGCGAGATAGACAGAATAAGCGGCGATTTGAAGAAACGCATCTCTTTTCTGGGTGAAAACTATTCACTGTACGACAATCTCACAAGCTATCAGAACATGAAGTTCTTCTCAATGCTTTACGATGTAAAGGACTTTGAGGCGAAGGCACTTGATCTGGCAAATAAGTTTGAGGCCTCTGAATATATGGGCAGAAAGGTCTCGCAGCTGAGCAGAGGCACAAAGCAGAAGATAGCGCTCTGCAGGGCTCTGATAAACGAGCCGAAGATGCTTGTACTTGACGAGCCTTCTGCCTTCCTCGATCCAAGGATAACAGAGATACTGCACAGGAATCTCTCGGAACTTGCGGACAACGGATGCACTATACTTTATGCGACACAACGGCTTGAGGAGCTGTATAGGATAAGCAGGAAAGTATTGCTGCTTAACAAGGGCAAGGCAGTCAAATTCGGTGAACTTAAGGATGTAATATCGAAGCTTACACAAGTGAGCGTTGAAATAACCACCATCAATTATCTACAGGACAGTGTACTGGAAAAACTTTCGAAGTATAACGCAAGGCGGCTTTCTGCAAACACGATAAGTGCAAATGTAAGGAGACTATCTGAAGTGCCAAAAGTGATAGCATCCATAAGCAAGCTCGGCGGAGACGTGATAAATGTGAATTCAGTGAAGAATAACATAAGCGAGATAATAAAGAAGGTTGGATAGATGGACATAATGCACGTATACGCGGTTTCGCAGAAAGATCTCAAAGAGGTATTCTCCAGTCCGGGTATCTATCTGCCAATGATAGCTATACCTCTTCTCTTCGCCATCGCCCTCCCTGCGTTCACTGTCTACGTTTCCAAGTTTGCAGGCCCGGCACTGGCAGAGAGGCTGCTAAAGACAAGTGTGCCATTGGGCTCATCTACGAGCGAGGTCTTTTTTATGCAGTTCTTCCTGACCAACGTCCTCGGTCCTATATTCATGACAATGCCTATAATAACTGCTTCGGTGATTGCTGCTGATAGCTTTGCAGGAGAGAAAGAGCGAAAGACCGCGGAATCGCTTCTCTCAACCCCTATAACTAACAAGGAGGTACTGCTTGGCAAGATACTTTCATCGTTCTTGCCCGCAGTCGCTATGACCGTCCTAATTTTCCTGATATATGCCGGCGTTGCCAATTACTCTTCTGGAAAATACTTCGGTTTCACACTCCTCCCCAATTCCGGATGGTTCCTCATGCTTCTAACATCTCCTTTCTTGGCGCTGACCACCATAGGCCTTGTGGTACTTGTCTCACTACGCGCCAAGGGTGTGAAGGAAGCCCAGCAGATAAGCACGCTCCTTGTGCTTCCAATACTTGTAATACCATTTATCTCCACCTTCGGGATAGCTGTGCTGTCAACACTCTTTTTCATCGAGCTGCTCATAATACTCGCAGCGACATCTGCAGTAGTGCTTGCTTTAGGAATAAAGCTCTTTGATAAGGAGCGCTTTATAACTGCATGAGCAGAGCAAGACACGCTTCCATCTGCATGTGCCGAAATCAGCTAAGACCTATAAATATTATGCCAAGCTGTATTACTGCTATGCCGGCCACGCGAAGGGGCGTAACCGGTTCACCGAGCACTATAAAAGCCAGGATGCTTGCTATAGAATAGCTAAGGCCCACAAAGCTATATGCCCAGCTTAAGTGCGATCTGCCAAGGACATAGAAATACAGCATTGTAGAGACGGCATAAAGAACTACGCCCAGCCCGACGAGCTCAATCAATGGCACGCCGGAGCTATCAAGGCCGAGCTTGAAGATAAGCTGGCCCACTGCTCCCAAGGATGTGCTAAGTACAAGGATCAGTACAAATAATTTCTTGCCATCCATGCAATCACTAGTAACTAAAGGCTATGAGTACTATGCCGAGCATTATAAGCAATACGCCGCCTGCCCGCTTCCAAGAGATCTCTTCGTGCAGCAGGAACTTGGAGAAAAGGAGCACGAAGACGAAGACGCTTGCAAAAGTCGGATATACAAATGAGAGCTGACCCATTCTCAGGGCTTCAAGGTAAAAAACAAGGCTTACTAAGTAAAGTGTCGCTCCGAGGATCATCACTCTGGACTTAAGCAGTAGCTTCATAGAAGCCAGATCCAGGTTTATCTTAGGCAACCCTCTCTTGAAAAAGTACTGCGAGACTGATGAGATAAACGCAGAGGCAAAGGTTATTGCTATTATATCTACCTCGTTAAGCATTCAATCACTATTACAAAAGAAACGCAAGATTAAAATTCCTCTCAGCGAAAGTTTTTTAACCTTACGCATAAATTAGTTATATGATGGACCTATCTTTTGAAAATGAACAGACTTCAATGGCATTCGCTTTTGGGGTAGTTGCCCTGAGCATAATAGCAATAGCTTCGTTCTTTACAGGTATAATCATTCTCTTCTATGTTTTTGCGATAATTGCTCTGGCAGTAGGCTTCTACATGGCATACAGGATTTCCAAAGAGCCGAATGGAAATAGTCCGAACAAGTCAGGACAGAAGCAGAAGAACAGCAAGAGTAGCAGGATGGGTAGATGACAAAGCTCATAATAGCAGAGAAGCCTAGCGTAGCAATTAGGATAGCCCTTTCGCTCTGCGAAGGGAAACCAACACGCAAGTATATTGATGGTGTCTCATATTACGAAGGAATGAGGGACGGTGAGTTTCTCTATGTGGTAGCAGCAGCAGGCCACCTCTTTACCCTGCATCAGAAGAGCCGTTCATCAGAGATACCTGTCTTTGACATAGAGTGGGTTCCTGCGTATATGGTGAATAAGGCGGCCTACTTTACAAAGAAGTACCTTGACGTTATAAAGAGCGTAGGCTCAAAATGCAGCTCTTTCATAAATGCATGCGATTATGACATAGAAGGCACTGTGATAGGCTCGAACATAATAAAGTACATAATAAACAACGACGCAAATTCGCGCATTGCGGGCGAGCACGTATCGAGAATGAAGTTCTCAACGACAACCACCGCAGACCTTGCGGCGGCCTACGAAAATCCCTCCAATTTCGATTTCAATAATATGTATGCAGGTGAGGCGAGGCATATGCTTGACTGGATGTGGGGCATAAACCTGAGCAGAGCCCTCATGAATGCAGTATCTAACAGTGGCCAGAAGAAGATACTGAGCATAGGCAGGGTGCAAGGTCCAACGCTTGCAATACTTGCCAGGCGCGAAAAAGAGATAAAGGACTTCAAACCGGAGCCTTTCTGGAAGCTTGAAATTACCCTCCGTGGCATACAGTTTGAGAGTGCCAGAGGGCAGATATTCGATAAGAGCGAAGCCGAGAGGGCATTTGATGCGACTAAGACAGGCAAAGCCATTATAGAGAAAGTCGAGGAAAAGGAGGAACCAAAGGGCCCATTCCCGCCATTTGACCTGACCTCGCTCCAGCTTGAAGCAAGTCGTGTGTTCGGGATGGATCCTTCAAGGACTCTTGCCATAGCGCAGACGCTATATGAGAGGTCGTATATCTCATACCCGAGGACATCATCGCAGAAGCTTCCGCCCACCATAAATCACAGGAGAATACTGGAGAGCCTTGCAAAAATCGAGAAATATACGGAGAAAGCGGTTAGCCTCATCTCTGCCGGAAGATTTAAGCCAAGAGAGGGCTCTAAGGAGGATGAGGCGCATCCTGCAATCTTCCCTACAGGAGAAACGCCCAAAAAGCTGACAGCAGAAGAAGAGAAAGTTTACGATCTTATAGCAAAAAGGTTCCTTGCGTGCTTTGCAGAATGGGCCAAGATAAAGAGTACAAAAATCACTGCAGTTGCCGGAGGAGAGGTCTTCTCCGCAGCCGGTAATATTGTCGGATTTGCCGGATGGATCGATTTCTATGCTCCATACTACAAAGTCGATGAAAAACAGATTCCGAAGTTCTTGCAGGGAGAGAGTGCAGAGATCGAGAGGAATGAGCTAAAGGAAGGCAAAACCGAGCCTCCAAGGAGATATACCAAGGCATCGCTTATAGGCCTTCTGGAAAAGAAAAATCTGGGAACAAAGGCCACCAGGGCTGCCATAATAGATACTTTGTTCAAAAGAAATTACATAAGGAACTCAAAGATAGAAGTAACAGAATTCGGGATGAGCGTATACGAGACCCTCTCGAAATACAGCGAAGAAATCCTCAACGAGGAGATGACTGCAAAGCTGGAGAAGGATATGGACAATATTGCAGGAGGCAAGATAACTGAAGAGGAGGTCATAAAAGAGGGAAAGGAAATGATAACTGCAATAGTTAAAAAGTTCAATGCTAAGAATTCCGAGATAGGCAAAGGCCTGCAGCAGGGACTGGCAGAAAGCGAAAAATCAGGCGCTCTGGGCATATGCCTGAAATGCGGCGGCAATCTTATAATAAAAAGATCCAGGAACAACAAGCAGTTTGTTGGATGCAGCAACTGGCCCAATTGCAGCAATTCCTATCCATTGCCACAATACGCCAAGATAGTGCCTACTGGAAAGGTGTGTGAGCTCTGCCATACACCAAAAGTAAAAGTTTTCATGAAAGGCAAGGTATTCGAAATGGACCTGGATCCAAATTGCGAGAGCAAGAAGGACTGGGGCAAGCCCAAGCCAAAAGGCGGAGAAAGCGGTGACAACGCCGCATTAAGAAAAACAGGAGAGGCGAAAACAACCGGCATAGCGGATAAGCAAACAGAACCGGAAAAAGCAGCGGCTGCAAAAACAAGGAAAAAGAAGGAGGCCTCAACGGCAAAGAGAAAAAATATAAAGTCGGGGAGCCGAAAGCAAAAAGCAGGTAAAGAGAAAGGATGAGCAATATGTTTATCTACCCAAAGATATACCGAAAGCTAAAGAGAGGGCCACAGGTCATACTGCCAAAAGACATAGGCATAATAATTTCGTATTCCGGAATAGACAAGAACAGCATATGCATAGATGCGGGCACCGGGAGTGGCTGGCTTGCCCTGAGCCTTGCCCGAATATGCAAGCATGTATATTCTTACGAAGTGCGGGAGGATTTCATAAGCATAGCCGAAAGGAACAGGGTATTCCTTGGCCTTGACAATGTTACGTTAAAGAACAAAGACGTCTCAAAGAAAGTGGACGAAACCGGTGCAGATCTATTTACTTTGGATCTCCCCAATTCGGAGAAAGCACTCAGGAATGCAAAGAAGGCACTAAAAGACGGCGGATGCGTGGTAGGCTATCTTCCGCACATGGAGCAAGTGAAGAAATTCTCCGCAACTCTTTCAAGGCTGGGATTTGCTGACATTTACACCGTGGAGGTAATTGTAAGAGACATGCTGGTGCGTGAAGAAGGAATAAGGCCCACTACCAAGGGAATATGGCATACGGCCTATCTTACATTTGCAAGAAAGCAAGATTAATGCAATGGCGGTGCCCGGCTGAATTCGGGTATCATGACTCAAAGCGGCTTTTAACAGTGCATGCAGAAATATGGCAGATAATCTGGCTGCTAATTTATTCTGCAAAAGTTTTCAGAAGGTTTAAATATCTGCAGACTTAATTTTATCTAAGCAACCAACCAGAAGTTATGCTTAACACATGGTGGAAATATGGAGGAAGAAACAACAACGAGTTCGATACCGGAAAATGTGGTCTTGATAGGGAAGAAGCCAGCAATGAACTATGTTCTTGCAGTAGTAACACAGTTCAACAACGGAGCCAAGAGTGTCAAGGTCAGGGCGAGGGGAAATGCGATATCCCGTGCTGTGGATGTAGCTGAAATAGCTAGAAACAGATTCGTTACTGATGTGAAAGTGAATCAGATTGACATAAGCTCGGAAGAGATAGCCAACGAAGATGGCACAAAATCGAAGGTAAGTGCGATAGAAATAATTCTCGCAAAATAAAAACGTAAGAATCAGTTGTTCGGAAAGAGGAAATTACACCTCTTTCCCTTCATTTCTTTTCCTTTTTCATCTCATTTGCAATCTCTGTGGAGGTTATTATGCCTATGCAGGTCATATCGCTTTCATTGTTCACTACCGGCAGCCTTGTTATTCCATTCTCTACAAGCTTTCTTCCGGCTTCATGAACGTTTTCTGTTCCTAATAAATAGACAGGCTCATGCATCACTTCCTTTACTTTAAATCCACTTCCTTGCAGAGCCTCTGCCTCGCGCCTTTTCAAGAGGCCCACGAGCTTGCCGTTGTCCAGCACAGGCGCAACGCCTACTTTCGCTATGCCCATCATTTTCAGCGCGTTGTCCAGTTCAGATTCGAAGGAGATAGCAACTAGATGCCTGCTCATGACATCTTTTACCTGAACCACCATTCCACCAATAGTATCTTTTCTGACAAGAGCTTTATTTCTTTTCTTCGTATCTGAATATAGGAATTTTTATGAGTGCCTATAGATCGCATTACATCTCGCAGCTAAGTGCAGGTATGGAAGGCGAAGAGGTAATACTCGCGGGCTGGGTGCACGAGGTAAGGGATCTAGGCAAGCTTGTATTCCTTCTCCTTCGAGATCATACGGGCATAATCCAGATAACAGGGAAGGACGGAATCGTAGAAGAAGCCATAAAGAAGAGTCTCGTGCTTCCGAAGGAAAGCGTGATAATGGTAAAAGGGAGGATAGCAAAGAGTGCAATGGCAAGCAAAGGCTTTGAAATAATACCATTGAAGGTAACAAACCTAAATCCCATTACCGCCAAGATACCATTCGAAGTTACCGGCAAGGTGCCTGCGGATATAGATGTACGGCTTGACTACAGGTATATAGACTTCAGAAGGCTTGAAACAACCTCAATATTTAACATCGAAGCATCTGTTCTTGATGGTTTCAGAAATGCGGTAATCAGGGAGGGCTTTCAGGAGCTGCGCCCTACTAATCTTGTAGAGGCAGCAACTGAAGGAGGGGCAGACCTGTTCCAAGTAGCATATTTTGAGAAAAAGGCATACTTGGCCCAATCGCCGCAGCTCTACAAACAACTTGCGGTGCTTGGCGGTATGGATAGGGTATTCATGATTGCATCTGCGTTCAGGGCGGAGAAGCACAATACGGTCTTTCACCTCAACGAGAGCACCCAGATGGACATAGAGATGGGTTTTGCAGACCAGAATGATGCAATAAGGCTGCTCAAGAAAACAGTCAGTTCGATACTTAAAAATGTGGCGGGTAAGAACGGCGCAGACCTCGCTACGCTTAAGGCTGAGCTCAAAGAATCGAAGGTAAAGATAGTAACGTACAAGCAGGCTCTCGACAAGCTTGCTGCAAACGATGCAAAAATCCAGTTCGGAGACGATTTTAATAGGGAATACGAGAGCATGCTTGGATCGATTTACGGAGATATGCTGATAATAAAGGATTACCCCACCTCCCTCAGGGCATTCTACAGCATGCCCAAGCCTGAAGATCCCGAGCTTTGCAATAGCTATGACTTCATCTACAAAGGGATAGAGATATCAAGCGGAGCGCAGAGGATACACGATCCAGACGCATTGACGGAATCAATAAAAAGCCGCGGACTGAATCCCAATGACTTTAAATTTTACATAGATGCGTTCAGATGCGGGGCGCCTCCACATGCAGGCTGGAGCATAGGTCTTGAACGATTTACAATGAAGATAACCGGCAGCAGCAACATACGTGAATGCTCTCCGTTTCCAAGAGACAGGAACAGGCTTACGCCGTGATTGCATGGTAGAAGTAAAATCAGTTAAGATAGAAAAAGAAGAAGAAATGCAGGTAATGATAGGCCATGCTGGATTCATAAAGACAGTAGAAGACATCTACGAAGCGATTGTAGGTAGCGTGCCTGGCATAAGATTCGGCCTGGCATTTTCCGAGGCAAGCGGGCCCTGCCTTGTAAGAAGCGAGGGAAATGATAGCAGGCTGAAAGAATTAGCTGAGCGCAATGTGCTTGCAATAGGCGCGGGCCATACGTTTGTGATAATATTCATGAGTGCTTACCCAATAAATGTTAACAATGCTGTCAAAAGCGTGCCTGAAGTCGTAAGCATCTATTGCTCTACGGCAAACAGCGTAGAGGTGATTCTCGGCCAAACAGGGCAGGGCAGAAGCATTCTCGGGATAACAGATGGTTCGCAGCCGAAAGGTCTGGAATCAGATGAAGACAGGGCGAAGCGGAAGAAATTTTTAAGGGAGATCGGATATAAAATGTGATTGCATGGGAGAAGCTGTTCTTGGAGAGGCCAAGGCAAAGGAGGCTATAGCCCGGCTAATAAAGGAATATCCTGATGCAAAGTACTATCTAAACTTCAACACACCTCTGGAACTTATGGTTGCAGCTATAATCTCAGCACAGACAAAAGATGCTGTGGTGAATTCAGTCACCCAGCAGCTTTTCAAGAAGTATAAGACGCCTGAAGCTTATTCCGATGCAGATGAAGGCGAACTGGCTAAAGACATAAGCAGGGTCGCATTTCCGCTGAACAAGGCGAGGAACATAATAAAGGCATGCAGGTTAGTGTTGGAAAAATACGGAGGAAGCATACCAAAGGACATGGAGAGCCTGGTTGCACTTCCAGGAATAGGCAGAAAGACAGCAAATACTATACTTATCAATGCATTTGGGATAGTAGAGGGAATACCTGTGGACACGTGGGTGATAAGAGTTCCCGGAAGGATAGGAATCACGAAAAACAAAGACCCTGAACTGATTGAGCATGATCTTATGGGGCTTGTCGATAAAAGTCACTGGAACAATATCGCCTATGTCTTCAAGGAACACGGACATAAAGTCTGTCAGTCCAGAACGCCAATCTGCAGCAAGTGCATAATAAATGACATATGCAAGAGAAACGGTGTTGCGAAGTCAAAGTGAAATGATGGAGTTTATAGCTGATCTTCACCTGCATTCCAAGTATGCCGGAGCCTGCAGCGAACGTCTTGTACTAAGCGCAATGGCCCAAACTGCTCAGGTAAAAGGCATTGGATTGATAGCGACAGGAGATTTCACCCATCCGCTCTGGCTCAATGAGATAAAATCTACCCTCGAAGGAGAAGATGGAATATACAAGATAAAGGGGGGCAAGTCAGATACTAAGTTTGTCATAGGGGCAGAAGTATGCACTATTTACAGTGATAGCAGCAGTCAATCGCAGAAAATGGGAATGTTTAGTACAGACGGGCACGTGAAGAAGATACACCATGTAATGCTTGCACCTGATCTGGAAACAGCAGAGCAGGTAAGCGAACAACTTGCGCGTTACGGAGACGTCGCCATGGACGGCAGGCCTATACTGAAAATGAGCGCAAGCGAGCTTGTCGAGGCAGTAATGAGCATAAATAGCCGCAATGTCGTTTTTCCAGCACATTTATGGACTCCGTGGTTTGGGGTTCTGGGGGCCTTTTCCGGCTTAAATTCAATAGAGGAAGCATACAAAGATCAGACCAAGCACATATTTGCTGTTGATATGGGGCTTAGCAGTGATCCGCCGATGAACTGGAGAGTGTCAAAACTTGACAGGTATGCGCTGCTCGGTACCAGCGATGCACATTCGCTGCAGAAAATGGGGCGGAAGGCAACGATCTTTGACATCGGCAGCAAGCTTTCCTATGACTCTCTGGTTGCAGCTATAAAGGACCAGAAAATAAAGAAGACAGTCGATTTTTATCCAGAAGAGGGCAAGTACCATTATGATGGTCACAGGAAGTGTAAGGTTTCTCTTACGCCGCCCCAAGCAAAAAAATACAATAACATCTGCCCTGTATGCAGGAAGAAGTTAACTATAGGCGTACTTCATCGAGTGGAGGAGCTTGCAGACAGGGCAGAGGGCTACAAACCATCAGATAGGCCTGGCTTTGTGCATATGGTTCCGCTTCTTGAGATAATATCGCATGTAACAAAAAAGGGGATAGGCACAGAGTATGTCAATAACGCATATAACATTCTTATTAAGAGGTTCGGAACAGAGTTCAACGTACTCCTTCATGCAGATGCTGTGGAGATAGAGGAAACGTTTAGCAGCGTGGGCAACGCCATAAAAAATGTCAGAAGCGGGCATGTGAATGTAATTCCAGGATACGATGGCGTTTTCGGGCAGATAGATATACTCCGCGAAAAGTCTCCTGCGCCAAGGGGTAGCGGCCAGCGGAGCATGTCTGATTATATCGAAAAATGAACGGCAGGGCAGATCCCGCCATTTAGACAAAGCCAGTAAGCCATAATGTTTATCAAAAAATTGGAATAGCATGCAGCAATGTTTAAATATGTGATTAAGAAAAAATTTCTATACTGGTATTATGGCAGCTATCCAATTTAGTCAAAGCGACGAATCTGCGCTACGAAAGGCAGCAAGAGGCAGAAGCCTGCAGCCCGAGAAGCAGAATATTTCTCACCGCACGCTTGCCAGGTTCGAGTTTCCTGTAGGCAAGCATCTTGATGAAATGACCGGAAAAACTGCGAATAAGCCTCCGCTTATTGTGGAAAAAGAAATAAGCAGCAAGAATGCAGACGAAGTTGTAAAAAACTGGCCCGTGGGAGCAGCGCGGGCAAAGCTGGTCACCGAAGAGACTAGAATAGAGAATGGCACGGTAAGCGTGACCAGAGACGAGGAAAAAGGTTGGATTTACCGAGGAGGCACCATCTACACAATAAGCCAGGTAGAGATAGGGGGGCTCAAAGGCATAACGGGCGTAGCAAAAGACGAGGTAGTGAAGGCTATGAAAAAAAACGGCCTAGAACGGGTGGTGCAGTCAGCAGGCGGGGTAGTTTATCCTTTATCGGAAGGGGATGTCTGCAAGCCTATTCCTTTTAAGAAAAACGCAAGGGGCGTTGCCGGGCAATAGTCAGACTGTGCGTTCAATTATTTTATTGTTGTGGAGATAGTGACCGTAGGCATTACTCCATATGGGGGCGTTGACCTGACACGCAGCCACTGGAGGAAAACTGCGGGGTTTCCGCTGCTTGCTCCTACTGTTATGAAATCCACTAGGGTAGGCTCAAAGGAGTTCGAGTTAGTGTAAGTAGCGCCGTAGTTTATCGATGCGCTGCTGTTCGAGGCTGTAGCAGATATGCTGATCAAGCCAGTTACGCCAGTAGACGATCCTATCGGTATGCTATAACTGCTTGATACCGAATTGTTGTTGACCAGGTAGTATGCATTGTTGTCCGATGTAATGGCATACCTTGAATATGGTATGCTGACAAGCCAGCCTATGTAATCGCCGTTGTTTCCAGGACCAGAATTTATCTGACCGTAGGCGTCAAGCGTCTCGGTCTGCGGATTGAATCCATTCACGTATGTTGCAACTTCCGATCCTGATGTCGTGGAGAGCGTGAGGCCGTCGTCGATCCCTCCAGCACTAGACGGCTGTATGTCCCAGCCGCTTGGCACCGAGGTGCCAGCAAAATCAGTATAATAATCAAAAACCAGTGCTCCATTATCGTACTGGCCGTATGACGGGCTTAGCGTAGGTGCTTCGCCGGTAGGCCCATCTGCAGACATGACATTGGTGGGCATAAAGTTCATGTATATCTGTACTGTTTTACCTGCAGGTATGCCGGAAGGAACATTTACCCACACAACAGTGTTTGCCGCGGTATTGCTCGCCCCGCTCTCCACCCATGCCTCCAAGGTAGAGCCTGTACCCATTGGTCCTGTGCTGAATTCTACGTTATCCCAGTTAGGGCTTATTACGTTCGAAAATTCAGCGCTGTCTATAATTATCTTCTGCTCAAACGGAGCAGATGTGCTTATGGGCTCCAGGTTCGTCAGGCTTAGTGGCACATACTCTATTACATTTGCGTTAATTGAATTTGTAGTCAATGTCGATATAGTTGATACGGGCACTTCCAGGCTTCCGTAAATAAGGCCTGAAAGGCCTGTAGCATCATTAGTATAGTTTACCACTATCGTGCCTGTAAAGAAAGATCCTATTTTGCCTGAAAAAGGCGATGCATCATTATAACATTGCACTTCGAATGTATAATTGGAGTTGTCCGTAAGCTCTACTTGGTTTGAAGGCGGATTGACCGGAGCCTGCATCGTACCTATTGTATTGGAAGTGCCGCATCCTATGCTTGTGATGTTTATTGGCTCTTGTGCATAGTGGCCTAAATTCAGGTATAAAATCCCCGAATTGGCCATCACGAAGCTTATGCACGAGAGGCTGCTCTGCGCTATAAGGCACTTGGGATGCTGCAGAGAACTGGGGTTTGCCAACCCAAAATAATAGAATGCAACAAGAACTACAGTAACTATCAGAATCAGCCATCCATATGTTGTAAGGTATTCCATTGCACTCTGTAGTTTTCTCATTCTCTTACCCTGTCTTGCTCAATGCGCTTAGTGAGAACGAAGGCATAAAGCCATTTGGCGGCATCGCTCTTATCCTAAGCCATTGCACGAATGTAGTAGGACCATTCTCTATGTTGTAAAAGTCAAGATATTCTGTTGGCTCAACCGTGAAGTCGTTAGTGTTTGAAATTTGCGAGCCGTAATTCACCATGGCCATGCTTCCGGTGGCGCCAGCCCAGACGCTAAAGAGTTCGGGTGTGCCGAAGGAACTTATACCAAGATTCACATTTGATGCGCCGCTTGGATCGAGGTTATATAGGGAATAGCTTCCTGACGCCTGCGAAATAGTTTGGAAAACAGATGTGCTTGGCGGTATGTATCTGGTTGGGCCTATAAACTGCTGATTAAGAGTGCCAGAGGCAGAAATATCTCCATAGAAATCCACTATTTCTGTTGCCGGATTGTAGCTGTCCACGTAAATGGCCATGTCCCAGTTGTATGTGTTAGGATAATTTTCTACGGTCATGCCATCGTTTATAACTACCGCAGTGGATGGCACTGCCTCCCAGTTTGCCGGAAGAGACGTTCCCTTGAAATTTGTATAATAATTGAATACCTGCGCGCCATCATCATACTGGCCGTAAAATGCGCTTAGCGTAGGCGCTTCGCCGGTAGGCCCGGCAATGCTAAGCACATTATTCGTCGCGAAATCCATATATATCGTAATGGAATTGCCCGCTCCGATGCCATTTGGCAAGTTTACCCACACAACAGTGTTTGCCGCAGTATTGCTCGCCCCGCTCTCCACCCATGCATTTAGATAAGTATTACCAAGAGTGCCCGGCACATCTGTGGAGAATTCTACATTGCTCCATCCGGAGTTTATATAATTTCCATAAGCTGCGCTGTCTATCGTGAGTTTTTGCTGGAACGGGCTTGGCGTGCCTATGCTCTGCGAATTAGTTATTGTAATTGGAACATAATACGTAGCTGATAGCTGATTGCCGGATGCAGGCAGGCCTATGGTTGAAGACACAACAGTAGATAGCTGGCCCTTGATTACTCCTGTGAAACCATTTACATTATCTTTGTAATATATGGTCAGATATCCACGGAATGGGGTGCCGATAGGCCCTGAGAAAAGGCTGTTCTGATTGTAGCATTCCAGATATATGGTGGCGTTTGCACCAGCCAAGACTTCTACCTGATTGGATGGAGGGTTTATTGGAGCCTGCAGGCTCGTTGCATCCTGCTGTTCGTTGCATGATACGCCTGTCACGTTTATTGGATCCTGGGTGCCTTGTTCCAGGTTAAGAACAAGTACGCCTGAGTCGGAAAGCACGCTGCCTATACAGCCAAAGCCAGCCTGCAATGTGCATGATTGCGTGGCGTATGTATTGGCGTTCAGGAAGCCAAGGGCATAAAACACTACTATTACCAGAGCAATTATGATTATGGCCCAGCCATATGTCATAAGGTACTCCATTGCACTCTGAAGCCTGAATCGCGATTGTTCTTTCATATGTTTCAGTATATACGAGATGATAGCTTTTATTAATTTTACTAAGAGAAAGAAACCAGCCATGCCCGATATGCAGATGAATTTAAAAGCTTGTTTTGCATAATTAAACGGTGTTCAGATGGCACTAAACACGCTGAAGAAGCTCTCGCTAAATGAATTAATAACTTCCTTGCATGATCTAATAAGTTCATTCAGCAGGGGGCTAGGCAAGATAATACAAAAGAATGAGGAGCTGCAGACCAAGGACCTAGACGAGCTTCGCGAACATATTCAGGCGAGACTCAATGCAGGCGAAGAGAAAGTTGACAACGAGAAACTTCTTAAGCTGATAGACCTGCTTAAAGATGATAAAAATGCATTTGACCTCATGAGCAAGGACGTTAGCGAGTGGCTGGAGTTCCTCGATGCGATAGAAGAGCATATAGGGGAGGGCGTGATGGGCCTTGGAGCCGGAGAGCAGGAAAAACTTCAGGAGCTCAAAGAGAACCTCTTTGAGCTAAAGGAGATGCTTAGAGACAAGGGAAAATAATCAAAGTCCCTACAGCGATAGTCCATGCAAAGTCTCTTGGCAATTGTTTGCAGAAATAACTGCAATTCATGCCCCTGACAGCTTCACTGTAGATTGTAAGAAGATGAAAACAACTGTTTTTGGCGTTAGGCAAAATCTGGGAAAGACTTGTCCTACGTGCTTCACTGCTGCTGCCTAAGAGCTCTATGCACTGTTTTCCTCAGATTTTGTCCAGGCCTTGTCCTTAGCTGCGCGTGCGGCTAACCTGATGTTCTTCTGCGTATCTCTTCTAGCTGCTTTACCCTTTCAGGAGACTTCTCCTTAGAGAGTACCATCACGCTTACAGAAGGGCCTGACACATCAAGACCGTAGGGTCCAATCCCAATCTCGCCTCTACCGTTTACCGTATAATTCACACGTGCTCTAGCAACAATCCAGTCGCCATTTTTACCGGCACCGACACGCTCCTCCTGTCTAGTCACCGGGTTCAAGCCAATTACCTCAAAGTCTCCGGCCATCTTCCTAGCGAGTTCGCTGAAACCACCCATAGGCCTGCCTCTGGCGCCTCTGATAGTTTCATGCCGCTCAACAATATCGTTTCTTCGAGCACCTTCCATTAGCGCTTTTTCCAAACTAGCTCCATTCGCCTTATCTAAAACTATTCTCTGCATCATAATCACCTGTACTACATATATTGCATTTTTTGATATATGAGACTTATTACTGAAAATTGCATCGCATCCCACATATATATTCATTTCTCAAGAGAGTGACTATCGTCTACAATGAAAAACACCGCACATTCAGTAACATATTTAAATATTTAATACAGAATTATAGCTATGAAAATGAATATTTTATTTATAGCGCTAGGCCTTTCTCTTTTTTCCATTTCGAATGCATATGTAGTATCCATACACGCTCCTGCAGTCCTTTCCAATGAGTATAAGGGAATCTTGACTGTGATAAGCCTCAATGTGACGCAGGGTAATGGCCAAGTTTCGATAATCGGACCACTTAATGTTTCGGAAAGCACGCAGCTCTCAGCTCATCAGGCGGTGGACTATGCAGTCCAGTACCTTGGCATAAGCGCAAAAAGATATAATTTTACTTATACAATAGAAGGAATAAATACGGATGTGTCAGGGCCTAGTGCAGGTTTAGCATTTACTTTGCTGGCAATAGACGGCTTAAACCACAGGCAACCGTACAATGGATTCACGCTTACCGGCACCATAAATGCAAACGGCACGGTTGGGCTGATAGGCGGCATATACGACAAGGCTGGCGCTGCGGCTCAGAACGGCATGAGATACATAGTAGTGCCATACGCCCCAAACGGATCCGAGGAAAACTTCCTATATTATCTTTCACAGCAGACATACAACATACCTGTAGTAGAGGTTAAGAATGTCTCCCAAGCACTTATCTATGCAAATAGCGATCAGAGCCAGCTTGCGGAGAATAACCGAGTATCATATTCTTTTCCAAGTGTCAACTACTTAGTAGCTTCACTGCCTAATGCCAACGTAACATGCACTAACTGCAATACGAGCTACTTCTCTCAGCTTGACAACTTTACATTCAATCTGACCAGAGGCGAAATAGAGAGCATAAGCGGAAATTATACCAGCCTAAAACCTGCTCTGCTAGCGCAATTGGGCACTTACGAGAGCATATCAAAAAAGGGCTACTTATACGCTGCGGCTGACCTCTCATTTCTGGAGTATATCAATGCATTTGATCTTGCAAATCAAGGCGACTTCGGACTGGCACCGGCAGAGAGCTTCGTCTCCAATGTCTCGTCATACTGCTCTTCGCTAACCCAACCTCAGATGACGAATCTCAACTACGAATACCTTATAAGCGGCCAAGTAAGGCAGGAGTGGGGTGAGAGCAATATAGCAACAGTCTCGGCAGAGCTCAACAATTCAAATGTCACTGATTCGACAGATGCTATAATAATAGAAATGCAAGGAGCAGCCGAGTCGTATGCATGGTGCGTTTCAGCATCAAAGATGTTCGGCATAGCTGCCTCAATTGGAGGAAATGCCACCCAATTTTCATCAGGTATAAAGAATAAGGCATTGCAGTATCTGAATACCGCAAAGCAGTACAGCACCCAGAGTATCTATACAATTGCAGCGGAGAACGCCTATAACAGCGGAGAATATGGAGCATCAATATACAGCTCCATTTACTCTTCTACACTTGGCAACTCCCAGGCTACAGCCGGTCTTAGCAGCGGTGCAATACTGAACATGACATACAAATATGCTGTCAATGCAACCTTTGGCGAGTGGCCAGCTCAATTTGCAAACTCTGCAATCTTCTACGCAGATGAGGCAAAGCTTCACGGTGGAAATGAGGCAGCAAACATAACCTCTGCCTTCTCATTGACTATGCTGGCAGACAGCCTCTCTACGGTCAATAGCCAGGTCATCGCTGCGGAAATGGTTCCTGTTGCAGTAGTGCAGAACTCTTCCACTATTACACCAGCGCAATCACAGCCAAGCGCAGCTTTAACAGCCAGTCTGCAGTCAGAGATTAACCTGTTGGAAGTGATTCTGGGGTTAGTTGTTATCATAATGGCCTCTTTGGTAGTAACACTGATAGTCACCATTATGAAGCTTAATGCGCTTGAGCAAAAACTCGAAAGGAGAAATGCGGAAGTTAAGGCAGGTTCAGGCAAGCGCAGCAGAAGATGAGTAGTTGCCTGAAAACGAAGACCCGTTTTGCAGTAAAGAAATAATCTGGCACACATTCTACATGACAAAGCATACGCGCGCAGTTTATGATATAGCACCTGTTTTACCGGGCCACTGCCTTGTAATGCCAATAAGGCATGTGCTGGATATAAGGCAGCTTAGCGAGGCGGAGATGCTGGACATGTTTAATGTAATAAAGAAAATAGCGCCTGCTCTGCTAAGGCTCTACAATGCAAGCGATGAGTCATATAGCCTCACTGCACAGATAGGCCCATATTCGGGCATGAGTGTAAGACATCTACACATTCACTTCATACCGCGCAACAAGGACGATATTTTCCAAAGCTCAGGCAGCGATATCTATTATCAGATAGAAAGGTCAAAAAAGATAAGTATGGAGGAAATGCAGAGGAATGTGCAGATGCTGCGCAGCGAACTAAAGTGGAGCGAGGATAAGGGCAATTAGCGCAAGTGCCATGGACATAAGCGAAATATTTCTGGCTTTTTCATAGAATTTTTTGTTGCGTACCTCAAGGCAGCTATATGAAACATAGAAAAGAAGAAGATCCGAAATTATTATAATTGTAAGATATACGTAGTTTGCTCTGAACGGTGCGATATAGACGAAAAGATAGAAGCTTATAAAAATAGCGGCTATATATAGCAAAAAGGCGAAGACTGCAGAATTCTTCTTGCCTATTACGCCGGGCAGTGTTTTTGCCTTTCTCATCCTGACATCGCCTTCGTAATCTCTTATAGTTCCATGAATCTCGCGCGCGATGCCGCTCAGGAAGATCATTATAGAGACAAGTATTATGCTGGATCCAAGCCCGCTGCTTACAACATAATTGCCGAAGACAAACGGTATTGCCATGGAGAATGCTATATAAGAGTTGCCGGCAAGTGGCAGCTCCTTTATCTTATAACTATACAATAGAGAAAATGCCGCAAATATGATTGCTATCACTAGGCAATAAACATTTATCAGTGCGCTTGCAATTATCCCGATGGCCATGAATATAAAAGTCAGATAAAGAGCTGAACTCCTGCTGAGTTCTCCGGTTACCAATGGCCTCTTTTTCTTATTGGCTTTATCTACCTCTACGTCAAAATAATCGTTTATCGCAAACGAGCCCATGCTTATGAATATAGGCGTGATAAAACTTAGTGCAAGATAGTTGGCAGATGGCAGCCCCTTAGTGATAAGTTCAGCAGCCAGAACAGCAAATACCAGCATCAGGCTATGTTCTATCCTTGTAAGCCTAAGTACTGCGCTTATTTTGCCCATAGATTAGGATTGTAAAGACAAAAGTATAAATAAAGGCTAGAGATGCCAGTTTAAGCCGAAGCCACTAAATTAGCAAAAGAATCTAGTGAACAGCTACAGTCCTAGCCCCATATATAAGGCTTCTTCATTCCTAAGCTCTTCGGTTGGCTTTTTGGCAATAGGAGTAACCGCCTCGGCTAATTGACTGTCGCTGCTGCTTTTCGGCTTTTCCCTGGACAATTCCAATGGCAGTCCAACCCACATTGTTAAATAGCGTATGTCTATCCTGTCGCGCTTATTCTGTGCTGCATCTCCGCTAACTTCCTTAACGCCAAGCAGTTCCTTTTCGAAATCGCCCATATGGCTGCGGATAACCCTCATATATCTCTCGGAATTAGGCAACTTCGCAACAACCCCTGACATTTTCGAATACGCCATTCTCGAATATTCATTGAATATATCTGACAATTTCGTCTTTGCAGCAGTATCAGCGCCGGCCTTTCTATCTGCTGTCCACTCTGAAAGTGCACTTAGGATATCCTCTCCGTTCCTGAAGCTAGGCGCAAAATCTATCTGCACTTCTTTCGCTGCAATATCCGTACCCTTCTTTGCCATATTCTGTATAATGATATTTGCTCTTCGCATCTTGCTTGCAAGGCTGTCCGCTGTTCCACTAACTTCTTCCCTTCCTGCAATCCCTGCAGCAACCATTAGCCTTGCGTCTATATGTATCAGCAAATTGAGAATGCTGGCTTCACGTGCAATTTCGTTGTCTATCCTGTCTCCCGGATTTATGGATTTGTCTATCTCCGAGAGTCTATTCAGATTTTTGTCCATGGTGCTCTTTATCTTGTCTTCAAGTGCCTTCTTTCTTGCTGCTGCTTCAGCTGAAGAAATCTGCATATTCCTAGACTGCGAGTTTGCAGTAATTTCTCTTACTTCTATGACCTTTGCATCTGTTACATTGCCTGGCTGTGTATGTTGCGGAAGCTGGTTAGTTCTTTGGCCTGCATTAGCTGCGCCGATTACCCTGGCGCCGGACTGCACAGGCGCAGTTAATTCTGCACGATTTCCGGTAATAATCAATGCCCCCTGCTCTAGCCTGGACACTGGACGCGTTGCTACATCTTCGTGTATATTATTTGCAAATTTCCTTATGAATTCTAGACCTGCGTCTATCTTCTGCTTAGGTGTTGCATTCCTGGGGTTTTCCATTACGTTAATCATGTCAAGTATTAAGCTTGCATCCAATGCTCCAATCGCGCGGTCGAAAACCATCTCTGCTGTCTGATGCATCCGCTCTACAGCTCCTTCTTTATTCCCTTTCAAATCAGGGTGTATCTGCTTGTTCACGCCTTCCAAGAACAGGTTCCTGTTATTTTCGATATTTCCCGTTGTCCTCCAAGTTACCTTACCCTTCCTATTGGCATTTTCATTTGCTACAAGATAATCGCTCAGTCTATCCGCTACAGGGTTTATCCTGTTCATCACATCATTTTTAAATGCACTTACTTGGGCACTTTGGGTTTCAATCTCATGGGCCAGGTACTTCTGTGGATCTGACCCGCGTATCGGGGCAAAACCGGGTACGCTTCCTGGATTATCTGCTATTCGCATGCGCGCCTTATCTATTGCATAAGCGGGCGTTACCCTGGCAGCATAGTCTGAAATCACGGCAAGCATATGGTCTACGGATCCCTTTCTAAGCCCGTTTATTTCTGCATTCTGCTCATTTGGATTTTTATACCCCCTTACGATATCGATTATGGGATTATATGCTTCGCTTATAGCACGTACTGCATCCCTATTCAAGCGCAATCTATCACTTACACCCATGGATAAGTCTTCAAGGTGTGTCACTATCAAGCCCATCTTTCCCCTATAAGGGCCTGTTGCATTTCCCGCAAAATCACGCAGCATATTGTTCGTTTCTATTGTGGTGTATCCGAATTTCATCTGTCTTTTTACTGGATCCTTGAATGGCATGATATCGCCTCATTAAATTAGTGTATGGCATGATATTTATATATTCCTCGATAAGGCTGCGTTGAAGCTGGATTTAAAAAGCTTGTGGCTATTTGCTGCTAACTATTTATATCATAGGGAATCAGTGTGATTACTTGCATGGTGTTAAAATGGAGCGTTCATTAAAACCCAGACTAGTCGAAAATCAAAAAGAGGTTTTTTTCTATATTGCGCGAAGCAATATGGCCGCACCATTCAATCCTGACGTTGAACATGGCATCGTATCCGGCAGTAATCCACGGAACGCTCTGCTTTTGGTAAAGAATAATTACTATTACCCGTTTGGTACGTACAGCATACATCTTTTAGCAAGCTCGGCAAGAGTCATAGCAAATGGGAAAGGTTTCATGGTGGCTGAAGACAGCGATGAAATCGTGGCAAGATGGCTCTCTGCGAAGGCCAGAACTATTGAAGCTGCAGGGCCTGGAGAGTATCTCTGGGTTGGTGGTAACTTATACGTCAATGGAGAACCTGCAAAGAAGCAATACAAAAGGCCGCTTATAGAAATTTTCAGGGACAGCGCACCGATTTCAGTCATTGATCAGTCTATTCCGGTTAACGTCTCACAGCTGCATTGAAAATATCTGGCATATAGAGATTAAAAAGCTCAATCGCCACCGTTAGTGGCAGTTACTGTACTGACTTTTCTCTCATCTTTTCTTAATGAAGCTTTAAATATCTTTTTGTGTAGAATATATCTGCTTCATGCTTCCGAATGCTTCGCATTCTAGGATTCCTGAGACATGATTTTAATGGCAGATTTAAACAACGAGATTAGATTAGCGGTAGATACCGGTAAGGTAGAGTTCGGACTGCGCAGTTCCATCAAGTCAATCAGCGATGCAAAGGCACTGGCTGTTGTAGTTGCAGAAAAAGGAAAGAAAGAATATGTAGATGATCTCATACACATGTGCAATATTGCGAATGTAAAGTTGATAAGATTTAGCGGAAACTCGGTCGAGCTCGGAGCACTATGCGGGAAACCCTTCTCAATCAATGCTCTAGCTGTGTTAGAACCTGGGAATTCAGGGATAGTCAATTATTAGGTGTATATGCTTGCCAAACGGAGAATTTGCAGCTAAGGAACTTGTAAAAAAGAGAAAGAAGCAGAGGATGCTTAATAAGGCCTGGAAGCGGAGATACTTCAAGCTGAAAAAGAAGTATGATCCTGTCGGTACAGTTCCTATGGCGCGGGCCCTGGTGCTTCAGAAATTTGTCCTTCAGCAGAAGCAGCCACACTCTGGTCTTATAAAATGTGTCAGGGTGCAGTTAGTAAAGAATGGCAAAGTGGTCGGTGCATATGTGCCTTATGATGGTTCAATAAACATGATTGAGGAGCACGACGAGGTCACCATACAGGGAATGGGCGGCTCTCAGAGAGGGCAGATGGGCAGCATACCTGGCCTTAAATACAGAGTAATAGCAGTTAACGGCGCAGACCTTTTCGAAGTAGTAAAAGGTAAGAAAGAGAAACCAAAGAGGAAATAGAATGGCAGTGGAAGAGGTAAAGGCAGAGGAGCAAAAAGAAGAGGCTGTTGCTGAAGAGTCAGCAGGAAAATCGCAACGGAGGCGCAGGCCGTCTCAAAAGCAGCAGGCATCTGATATGCAGGAAGTGCCTTATGCTGCGCAGGATGCTGCAGCCAAGTCAAAGAGTGAACCTGATGTAGTCCACGGGGGTAACGTACTTCTCTTCGGAAAGTATCCGCTCAACGATGTAAAAGTGGAAGATCAGAGCATATCCAGCTACATACGATTCGGAAACTACGAGTATCCGAACATTTTCGGGCGCAGGAAATTCCAGTCTTATTATAATGCGCATATAAGCATAATAGAGAGGCTAATGAATAAGCTGATGCGCGGTGGCACGGGGAAGAAAATAGGCGGCAAAGTAATAAGAACGGAAGGCAGGCTTCAGGGGAAGAAGCTCAAGGTAATGCATATAGTTGAAGATTCATTTGAGAAGATAAGCAAGAAGACAGGGAAGAATCCTGTTCAGGTCTTTGTGGATGCGATAGAGCATGCCGCACCTATAGAAGACACAACAAGGGTCAGGTACGGGGGCATTTCATATAACGTAGCTGTTGGAATAAGCGCTCAAAGGCGCGTAGATGTTGCGCTGAAAAATATAGCACTCTCTGCAATAATCGGCTCGTTTAACAAGAGGAAAAGCGTTGCCGATGCGCTTGCAGATGAACTCATACTCGCTGCAACAAACTCCTCGGAAAGCTATGCTATCAAGAAGAGAACCGATGTAGAGAGAATAGCGAAGAGGGCAAGGTAATAATAATGGTGAGGAAAGAGTTCGTTGCTGAGGAAGTAGCACGATTAATGAAGGATATCGCAAGGATAAGGAACGTGGCTATAATAGCGCATGTACATCATGGCAAAACCACGCTGACAGATTCGCTGCTCGCCCGTGCAGGCATAATATCCAAGAATGTAGCAGGAGAAGCGCTTTACACTAATTATGAAGCAATAGAAAAAGACAGGAGAATGACAATTAAATCAGCAGATATCTCCCTAGCCTTCAACTACAAAGGCGCAGATTACATAATAAACCTGATAGACACGCCTGGACACGTGGATTTCGGCGGCCATGTAACAAGGTCGATGAGGGCGGTTGACGGTGTAGTCCTTGTAGTAGATCCTGTAGAAGGAATCATGCCTCAGACGGAAACAGTCCTAAGGCAGGCCTTGCAGGAGAGGGCAAAGCCGGTTCTTTTCGTAAACAAGGTAGACAGGCTTCTTAATGAACTCAAGCTTACGCAGGAACAGACATTCGAGAGATTGCTCAAGCTTATAAACGACATAAACAAGATGATTAGAAGTTACGCACCTGAAGAATTTGCAGAGAAATGGCAGCTAAGCGTAGAGTCTGGTGCCGTCTGCTTCGGATCAGCATACAAGAAATGGGCGATATCTGCAAGGATAATGGAAAAATACAAGGTAACATTCAAGCAGATATTCGAACTGACTGCAGCAAACGATGAGAAGAAGTTGCAGGAAGTTGCGCCAATAGATGAAGCTACACTCACGATGATGATAGAGCACCTGCCTAATCCGGCGCAGGCACAGCCATACAGGATACCACGGCTATGGCATGGCGATCTGAACAGCGAGGATGGAAAAGCGATGACAACTGTCGATCCAAGTGCGAAGATAAACATGGTTATCTTTGGAGTAACTTACGATCAGCACAGCGGCGAAGTAGCAATAGGAAGGGTCTTCTCTGGCACTGTAAGGAAAGGCAGCGAAGTCTATATCTCAGGGGATCCTGACAAGCAACGTGTTCAGCAGGTCAGCCTTTTTATGGGGCCTGAGCGCGTTTTGGTTGATTCAATCTCTGCAGGTAACATCGCAGGCATTGTAGGATTGAAGAATATTTCAATAGGTGACACTGCGAGCGAGAATGGAATAGAGCCGTTTGAACAGATAAAACACTATTCAAAGCCGGTAGTTACCAAGGCCATAGAGGCAAAGGACACGAGGGATCTGATGAAGCTTATAGAGGCACTCAGGGAGCTTTCGAAAGAGGATCAGACTCTTCAGGTAGAGCTTAACCAGGAAACAGGCGAGCACCTGATAAGCGGAATGGGCGAATTGCATCTGGAAGTCATAGAGACGAAAGTAAGAGATGACTTTCACGTGCCAATTACCACAAGCGAGCCAATCGTCGTTTACAAGGAAACCATTGAGAAAGAAGCAAAGGACATAGAAGGCAAGACACCAAACAGGCATTCACGCTTCTATGTTACTGTTATGCCTCTGGAGCAAGGAGTACTGGATCTTCTCGACAGCGGTTCACTTAAAGATGGCAAACCAAAGGGCAAAACACATATAGACCTGCTCATAAAGGCAGGGATGCAGAGAGATGAAGCTAAGGGCGTAGTGGATATAGCCAACAACAGCATACTCATAGACGCGACGCACGGTGTGCAGTACCTTGACGAAGTGATGGAATTGCTTATAGAAGGATTTGAGGAGGCAATGAAAGACGGTCCTCTGGCAAGGGAAAAGTGCACAGGGATAAAGGTGCTCATAACAGATGCGACAATCCACGAGGATCCTGTTCACAGGGGCCCGGCGCAGATAATACCTGCGATGAGAAGGCCGATCTATGCAGGAATGCTCACTGCTGGCGTTGTGCTTCTGGAGCCGAAGCAGAAATTCACGATAAACATACCGCAGGAGTATCTTTCAGATGTCATAAGCTTCTTAAATTCGAAGAGAGGGCAGATAATCGATATACAGCAGGAAGCAGAGCAGGCTACGCTTATTGCCAAGATGCCTGTAGCAGAAGTAATAAAAGGTTTCTCCAATGACATGCGCGGCTTGACACAAGGGAGGGCTATCTGGTATCCGGAGTACGCCGGCTACGAGAAGCTTCCAAAAGAGCTCCAGGACAAAGTGGTCAGGGAGATAAGAAAGAGGAAAGGACAGGATCCTGAGCCTCCGAAGCCCCAGCAGTTCATGGACTGAGAAACAGAAAGCTTTATATCAACCTTGAATTATATATAATACTAAAACCAATGAGATGAGGTAATAGAATGGCTAAATCTTACATAGACTTCGAAGTTTCTAAGGAAGTGCAGGATAAGACTCTTGACGCGCTCAGGCTTGCAAGGCAAGGGGGCAATGTCAGGAAGGGAGTAAACGAGGTAACTAAAAGCGTCGAACGCGGTCTTGCATCTCTCGTAGTTATTGCTGCTGATGTTGAACCTGAAGAAGTGGTCATGCATATCCCTACCCTTTGCAAGCAGAAGAATATAGCGTATGTTTTTGTGCCTAGCAAGCTTGAACTTGGAAAGGCTATCGGAATGAATGTCGCATGCTCCAGCGTAGCAGTAGAGAAAACGGGAAGCGCAGATGCAGCCGTCAAGGATGTTGTCGCAAGAATTACCGGCAAGTCTTCTGCTTCAGGAGAAAGTCAAAAAACACAGGAGAAGAAAGAGCAAAAGCCGCAGCAGAAAAAAGAATCAAAGCCAAAGAAGGAGCAGCAGGCGTCAGAGCCTGTCAAAGCTCCGGAGAATTAAAAGTGATGCTAAATGGCAGAATCTGAGGGCAAGAGAAATAAAGTCGAGACCACCGACAAGCCGGAAAAGCAGCAGCAGCCTGCTGAACAGAAGAAATATGAAGGCTATCTTGCGCAGGTCGTCGATCTTGCACCAGTGCGCACAGGCATATACGGAGAGATAAAGCAAGCCATGTGTAAGGTTCTGGAAGGTAAGGATAAAGGCAGAGTCATAAGAAGAAATGTTGCCGGCAGGATAAAGGTTGGCGATATGATTCGATTACCAGATACCAGCAGGGAAGACCGGAGCATAGTGGCGAGGTAAGCATCATGAAATGCACATACTGCACTGTGGAGATAGAAAAAGGGACAGGCTTCGCATTTGTAAGGCGTACGGGAGTGATAAGATATTACTGTTCGAGAAGATGCTATAAGCTTAACGAGAAGCACAGGAGGAAACCAAACAAGAAGGAAATAGAAGAGAGGACAGGCACATAGCCTGCCTGATGAATGCATTCGCACTGCCGCACCTTGGGACTATCGCAGCAAGTATATTCATATTACAAAGGCAAAATCCCGGTATGTGGGTGTATTTATCAAAGCAAATGCATCGTTTCTAGTAATCCTGCTGCTGGTTTTTTCAATCGCGTCATTTGCATACTTATATCTAAGAGGGCAGAGCACCACCATACTCAAAAATGATCCGGTTGGGTTTAATGTTGGCGAGGTATCAATTTCCGATGGCAGCGCCTCCAGCGTATACTACGTCTATCTGGCAGGAAATCTCAGCCAATGGGAAAAAGGATACATGAATGTAAGCGGGATAGGCGACTGCGATGGCCATTCTCCGTGCCTGGGCATGCTCTTCTACGGACTCAATTCCACGCAATATTCTGCTTATTCGACCGCTTCTAGCGAGTGTTTCTGGATGGTTAACACATACTTTCCACTGGAACAGTATTGGTTCTTCGTGAACGGAACTGTCGCACAACGGTTTTTAGGCTCTCCATTATCAACCTACAGCAAATGCTGGCCGAGTAATGTTCATGGGCTTCCGAATGGAATAGTGCTGGAAACTTCGCAAAACTTTACCATGGAGAATGGCAATTCTTTATCTATCTTGAGGCTGAATGTCACATAGTGAAAAGCGCCTGCTTTAACGGTATTAGCAATGGAGGGCAGATACGAACGTATAATTGTTGTGCATTTCGGTGAGCTCTGGCTTAAATCGAAAAATAGAGGTATATACATTAAAAAGCTAGTTAGTAACATAAAAGAACAACTAAGAAGCGAACAGTATAGCCTTGAATTGGAGCACGACAGAATAATAATAAGGCCAGGAAAAGATGCCAACATCGAACCGCTAAAATCCGGACTAGGCAGGGTATTTGGAATAAGCGGCTATCAGATCTCTTACGTTACCAAGCCACAATTGAAAGAGATGCTCAAGCTCGCAAAGTCTCTTGTAAGCGGGTCCGATAAGAAGACAATATTCAAGATAAATGCGCACCGCTCTTATAAGCAACTGCCATTTGATTCGGCAGACCTCTATGAAAAGGCGTCGGAGATGCTTAGGCATATGGGTTACTCTATGGCACCCCGCGGCTATGACAAGGAATTGATGCTGAATGCTACGGTGGATTCCGGCTACGTCTCGATAGAGAAGATCAAAGGCCTTGGAGGCCTGCCCGTTGGATCCGGAGGAAAAGCCGTGATACTGCTTTCAGGCGGCATAGATTCTCCAGTAGCAGCCTGGTATGCAATGAAACGAGGAATGGAACCCATATACGTGCATGTGCATGGCTTCTCCAATAATGACGAGGCATCAAATTCAAAGTTGAAGGAAATTGTGGCTTTGCTAGCCTCTTATTACCAGCATTATAAAATTTATTATGTTCCATCCCATATATTTCAGGTAGGGGCGATAAGAACAGGCAGATATGAACTAATAATGATGAAGGTTTTCATGCTCCTGCTTGCTGAAAGAATAGCCGTGGATCAAAAATGCTCAGTTGTATTTACCGGAGAGAGTCTGGGCCAGGTTGCCTCGCAGACACCTGAGAATCTAGCTGCTGAAGAACGCATGGTACGCATTCCGGTTCTCAGGCCGCTGATCGGTTTCGATAAAGAAGAAATAATAAGCGTGGCAAGAAGGATAGGCACTTATGGCTATTCCATACTTCCGTATAAAGATGTCTGTTCTATAAATGCAAGGAATCCAAAGATAAAAGCGGATACTACAATCGTTGAAGATATCTCAAAAGAGATAAAGATTAAATCGATTGTTTCAAGATCACTTAAGCTCTCCTCTTCATTTTCTACATGAATAATGCCCCGAAATCTTTCGTATGCAGGTAAATGCCGTTAGCCTGTTTCCGATTGCAATAACTATCATTTGCAATGGCGGCGATACACGTGCATCTCATGCATCTCCGGTTTAAGCAGATTCACATCTTAAGTTGATGACTTAACTGCCAGACGCGCAACAAGCAAAACGACGACAATAGCAACTGTGGATCTCCGGAGTATTTTTGAACATTCTGTTCCATTGTTATTACAGATTGCAAACAGCTTATGCTTTGAGCGCCCTGCAAACAGGTTTGAAACATTAGACCGGCCTGCATAATAACAGTGTATATATGGAAAAAAAGGAAAACGCAACAAATCCGATGAAAAATGCTACGTATCTCCTGCTTTTAGCCATCATGGCATATACGCTGATTTATTCCATTTACTTCGCAGTAGGTCCAACCCATCTGGGCGATGACATAGCTTATTCATTCCTTGCACATTATGCAACTGCAGGAACATTTATGGAGAGCAATGGGGACATACTCTCAGTAAGGCTATTGCAGATCTTCCCTATAGCATTTTTTTATTACATTTTTGGAGCAGGAGCGCTTTCAAGCGTAGCATGGGATATACTGTGTTTTACGCTCTCCGTGCTTCTGGCTTTCTTGATTGGGCGTGAATTATTCGATGATAAAGTAGGACTACTGTCTGCATTTTTGCTTGCCACATTTCCTCTCGCAGCCATTTATTCGACTACAATGAGCGATAACGTGCCTATGATGTTTTTTGTCAGCCTCTCTTTTTTTGCGCTGATAAAAGCTATAAAAAATAAATCCCGATTCTGGTATTTTATTACCGGAGTAGCGCTAATGGCGGCGCCTCTCACCATTCCGGAAGGGTTTATATGGTGGATAATGGTCGGATTCCTGCTTATTATCGGACTGATATTCAGGAAATTGCCTGTAGGAAACAGATCAGCATCTTTTTCAATCAACAGGAAGTCTCTTTACATGATACTGGGTTTTTTAATAGCCCTATGCGTAGTAATGACGGTAAATTATTTCAATTCCAAAAACGCGTTCATAACATTCACGGCAAATATAAGCTACTATGGTCAGACATGGAGGCCGGACTTAATTCCACTGCCGTTAAATGCCGCTCTAGCATTCTATCCGAATATTATGTTTCCATATCACCTGACATCAGCATTATACACTGCGTTAGCATATAAAAACTTCAATCCTGTTTCTATAATTACAAACGGCTACATATATGGCTCCAATACAACTGGTTTCTATTTCTACGCACTTATTCCTGCAGCAGCATATCTTATTTTAAGGAAGAATGATAGGAGAAGATCCGCGTTGCTGCTCCTTTGGGTAGTTACCGGCATGTTATACCTGGAATTCGGACCACAGCACATAACGTTGTATCCTTTTACCTATATCTTATCGCATAGGCTTGATAGATACCTGCTTCTTATAGCAACCCCTATTTCGATCGTGATCTCTGCCGCATTACTGGGAATCGAGCGATCATCGAAAAAGAAATGGAGGCATATAAAACTTGCAGGATCCGTGGCAGCCATCATATTTCTTACAGTAACATCATTGCAAATAATCGTGTACATACATAGCATCGCAGAAGCAGAGAAACTTATGCAGTATAAAGCAGCAGAATACATAATTAATCTGCCGGATAATACGCGCGTCTATCTGGATAGCGGGTATGGGGATCTTGTGGTATACGCTGGTTTTGATAATCTAAGCAGATTCCAATTAGGGTATGATGGAATAACTGCATGTCAACTTATACCTGGCAATTCCTTCGTTTTGGTGCCTTCCAAAGAATATAGCTCGCTCAACTATACTAATCAGAGTGGTCGGATGGAATGTCCATGGTGGGATAAAGTGCTTTCTCCTCCTGAAAGTTACAAAAACATAGTACTACAATTAGCAGCGCCAGACCTTACAACACTATATTATGTACCAGCTAATTATACGCCGCCAAAGATGCAGGAGCTAAATGCTTCCTGAGTTAAGTTATTTCTGAACAGCGAAATGAAGAAGCTTAACATGGCTGGTTTTGATCAAAAAGCCTGAAGCTAACCAAATCCCGGAGGCAATGTCGTTGTGGTTGAGGTAGTAGGGCTAGTAATAGTCGATGTGCTCGTGGATGAAGTGGATGTTGATGTAGTCGATGTAGAAGTGGTCGATGTTGAAGTACTAGATGTACTGGTTGTGGAAGTCGATGTTGAAGAGGTGGTGGTTGAAGAGGTGGTCGATGAGGTAGAAGTGGTAGGCAAAGGTATCGAAGTAGTGCTGGTTGAAGAAGTAGAGATAGTAGTAGTTACTGTTGTAGTTGTAGCTTGGTTGTTAAAGTATATGAGTATAGATGCGCTGTACTTATTGAAGGAAGCGGTTATTTGCGCAGGCGAAGCTATCGTGTAACTGTAGGCATAGGCTGTTGCGTTGCCATTCTGGTTAGTAGTGGCATATGCTGGTGTTACAACCACTCCTGGTGTGGGCGTCGTGAAGTTTACCGTGGCTCCTGCGAACGGCCTTCCGGACGAAGCAAAGGTCACTGTAGCAATAATTTCATCCCTAGTTCCATTTGCAGTTTCAGAGAGTGAAAATGGAAATAACGCTACTTTTAGTCCGAGATTAGTCAATGAGCTTACATGTGTGGTGAAGGTTCCGAAATATTGCTGCGAAGTGGGGTTTGTGCAGGTATAAGAGTTTACGCTCGCACAATTAGTTGCCGCAAGCGAGAGCGATCCGGTCACAAGCTCGCCTTGGCCAAAGTGTCTATTCGTTATAGGAACACTGCATACTATAGCACCGCCAGGCAGCACAAAAGTAGGGAAGCACGAGCTGGAAAACGTTCCTTTTCCTCCGGATAGATTTACTGTAAGTACGGGATCTTTAAGCGCAAATTCTTGGGCATTGCTTATAAAGACTATGGCGTTAGTAGTGCTCGAGTTTGAACCTATCTCAAGCTGCACGCATGTTGCTCCGGAGGAGAAGGTGCATGTGTTCTGAGCAAGGGTAGGTGCAGCGGTGATGTAGTAATATATAATGTATAAGACTACTGCCAGTATTATGACAGCAAGGCCATAAGTCACGAGGTATTCCATTGCGGCTTGCTGGCGCATGGGCTTCCTGCGATTCTTATGTGCGCTTTTCTTCCTCATAGCAAAGAAATACACGATAAGGATTAAATACCTTGAGGCATTCTTGGAACTCTGAACTTAATACTACAGACCATAGCATCACAATACTAGCTGGTCACATTTTTCTCATACCATTAAATACACGGATAGTCCTGACATATTGATTTAAATATCTGAAAAACGCATATATTACTGATACTATGCAAGCAACCAAATCCAGAAGTTCAGATGTAAAGCTGGTTCCACTCCGCGGTGCTTTTGAGCCACAAATGCAAACTTGGCCTTCGGCAGCAATAGGCAGCACTCTACGCGGCCCTTCCGTAACGCCAAGGTCAACCACCACTGATATCAAAAATCTGGGAATCCAGAAACGCATAAATTCAATCTACGAAGATCTGAAAGCACAGCTAAAAGATATACAAAATGGGGCGGATCTTAGCATTGACAGGATTGGCAAGATAAATTCTGCTAGTGTAGCGCTTCACCTTTATGCTGATAACATGTCATCGGCAATGCCTCGCTTTAAGGAAAGCATGGATGCTACGAAGTCAAATTCTAATGCTATTGTAGATAATATAATCAAGCTTGCCGAAGCAAGGGGCACTTCAGTAAAAGGCGAATATGTCAAGATAAACCCCTCTTTTACAGTTATCGAAGCGAAATATGCAAAGTCACAATCCCAAGACGGCAGGCGAGTGGTCGAAGAGAAGCCTGAAGTCAAGAGAGAGGTAAACGAGGCCCTAGAGGAATGGAAGATAAGGGATCCTAAAACGCCAACTACTCACGATTTCAACCTTGCGAATTCCATGGAGAGAGGAGTCAGGAATTTCATCTCCGAGCTTGGCCAGAAGTATACGTTTGACAAAGAGAGAATCCCAGGAAAGGAAGAAAGCAAAACTGCAGAATATCTAAAGTTGTACCACATAATGCTGATACAGCTAAAGATTCATGCACAAGGCGAGACTTACAGTCATACAAAGCCATCGTCTGCTCCACAGCAGCCTAGCCCTGGAGCCATGATTATAAAACCTCCCGCCCCTTCAGAAGAAAAGCAGAATGAACAGAAGAAGGTGCAGTACGTGGGAAATGAAGAGAAAGACGGTAAACCTGGCACTGCTGGCATTGCGTCTGCTTCACCAATGCTGATCGCACAAGGCAAGGATCTAGGCGGTGATCCAGAACGCGCCCAAGTAAAACCGATGCCTATAGATGTCTCTAGCAAGAAAGAAGTTGAATCTGCGGCGGATATCAAAGCAACAACAAAAAAAGGCCTGCATTTTGGTGCAATTGAGAGTACTGACGAAGCAGTAACGCCTTATGTAAGCAAGCATCTGGTGGCAACGTCCTTAAGAGCATCGTCTACTCCGGGAAAGATAGGCAGACATTTCAAGCCATTCGTGCTTCCTGTAGCTGACGACGCAGCGGCATACAAAAGCAATCACGCTAAACAGATTACTGCACCTGTGTCAGTATCTGAGATAAAGGATGTTGGCCCAAACAGAAAGAAAGTTACGCGGCCAGAGCCAATTCCAACCATAAAGATAATCGATGAGAGCCTGCGCTTAAAACCGGCATCTGACCCTGAAGTTGGTAAAGTATCTATAAGAGCCCGTTTGTCACCCTTCAAAGAGCGTCTAATAAGCGCGCTGGCAACATACGGCGCAAGCAAGACGAACGGCATAATTGAATTTACTGAAACCCATTTAAGTCAGGAGAGTGACCGGGTAAACGGCTCACATGTAGATGATGGCATTGCGAATCAGCACGACTATTTATCCAAGTCGTCAGTTAATGGCGGCAGGCACTTTAAACATGCATCTAACATCCAGAATGCAGAGAAGCCATCAGATAGCTTGCATTATTTGCACAAAATAAATGTCCTGCATAAAGCCAGAGAACTCTTCAGACGTGAAAAGATACCAGAAGTGGCAGGGCCTGTAGTCTTAATATTTAAACCTACGCAAAAAGCACCAATGGAAACAGAAGTTCTTAAGCCATAAAATCAGCATATCAGGTGCCATATTGATCTTCCTGGGCAGTAAGCATAAATCTGCTATGCGGATGTCCACAATAGCAGAGAGGGAACAGTTGTGTCCTTCAGAGGAGCGTGATCTGTATTTGACAGCTGCTGGCATTAAGCCGGTTACGCTTCAGCGCCGTTTTTCGGACCTGCATGCTCTTAAAAGGTTCGGGATGGAAACGGACATTACCTATGTAATGTATCCTAACTTGGAAGTAACCTTTGTAGGCCGTAGCCGCGCAGATGTCTCGCTAGCTTCACATGCACACAATGATCATGAGCTGGGGCTTGCACTAGGGTATCCCAACGATGCGATCTTGAAGTATTCAGAGCTGACTTCGCAAGGAAAACCCCCGGCTCTTGCGTACCAGCACGATATAATCATGGCAATAGAAAATGGAGTTCAGCTTCCTTCATGGCTGGCATATGTTGACCATGTCCCTTCAGGATACAACCTCAAGAAAGGAAGAGTGGCAGAGTCAAGCGAGGAACATGCAAGGATTGCGATGGAATACACGGTTAAGGGCAATTACCAGCTCGCATGCAAGTTACATGCTGACTTTTTCAACAAGGTTTCTGGGATGATTGCTAATGCCGAAAATATAAAACAGCTGTTGCGTTACCATTACCAAACATGATAATGATTTCATCTGATCAGCATCCTCTCGATAAAAACTCTTTACACATTCTCATTTAAAAGCATCTAGTCGGCTTTATCTCCTTTCAGCATAAAACGCCCAGTAAGACGTAAAAGGTGTGCCATCCTTATCAGGAAAAACAGCGGACAGCTTTTCGAGATTGCATGCAAAGACGCTCAAGTTGGCATCTTCCCCCATATTCTCCGAACCTGAACTCACATGGGCAATGTCGAAAACATGCATGGCATGTTATTTTGTAGAGAATACTTTTAAATAATAAAGAATAAGTTTTAATAATGCAAAACAGGAAGCCATATAAATTAGATAAAAAATTGGTAGCCGCCGGGATAGTTGTAGCTTCATCGCAACTTACCCTCATGGGCATAGACATAACTTATAAACATCCTTCATTCACTGCTTTTAACGGCTCAATAGGCTCTCTTGCCGGACTTGTGACTGTTAGTGGTGTCGCTTATCACTATTATAAGAGTCTACATTCGTTAAAAAGGCGCTGAGTACAGAGAATGATGAGTGAAACCATGCAAGCTACTCTAGAGAAAAAAGGCGTTAAGTATACTTACTTTGAACTCGCAGATGACCCAATTAGAGACCACAGAAGAGGCAATATCAATTTCAGCCTGGCTACAATGTACAAGTACACAAAAAAGGAACCCGAAAGGGCGCAGAGGCTTTATGATATAGCGGCCAGATACTATCTTCACGGGGGCATTTTGGGAGAGGCTGCTATTGCTTTGAAAAACGCAGGGAGGAGCGGAGATTCGAGAACAATACGCGAACTTATCGATGAATGGATGGCTGCTCCTGAAGTGGGTGAATTTATAGAGTGGGCAAAGCGCAATGTTTCAAGCGTCGAGTTGCAAAAAGGCATGCACATTCTTGCATGCGTAGGAAGATTCTCCGATTTCAGAATGCTTAAGAGGGTCTAAGATAGTAGCAAGTACGGCAGAAGGCGTTAATAGGCAGCATTAGTACCAAAACTATTTTAGATAATCTAATATGATAATAGAAAAATTGTAGCATAACGTTTAAATATGTGGCAAATGTAAATATTTAAGCAGGTGTAAAGTAATGAAAAATATTTTTCAATCGTCGAAGGGAGCTAGCAGAGTAGAAGTGCTGGAACACCAAATGCTTAGCAACCTACAGCGGGATAGGAAGACGAGTGGCAAGATTGACAACTACGTTGACTACCTCAGATCAACTGAGTTCAGACCATTTGACGGGGAACTGCAGGGAGCCTTGAGAAGAGTGCAGAAAGATGCAAGACACACCGTGAAACTTTCTGCAGACAAATTAATGAGTATTTTGGAGCCTAATGAGCAGCCTACTGCATCGGACACAACACTTAAGTGGCGCAGTTATGTAGACAGAAAGAGGAGCAGGATAGTAAAAAGAATTACAAAGAGTGAAATGCCAGTTGAAGGTCTAAGTGCTGTGCGCTGGGTTGAAGGAAAACTACCGAACATGAGCAAGGTAGGAACTGCATTCTCGTTCCCTTTTGCCATGGGTACGGGTTATCTTGCCTATAAAGTAGGTGGTGATCCTGCTATGGTAAGCGCAGCTGCAGCAGGACTCTCCCTGTCTTACGGAGCGTCAGTGGTGGCGAATGCGGGCATAACGACATACAGGGCAGTTAGCGGCACGCACGCTGTAAAAAAACTAAAAAGCCACATTGCGGACTTTGACTCAGACAGAAAGAAATATGCCAATAGCGGAGGCGCATATGTGAATTTTCTAAAATCTTATGGAAAGCAGTATACGGAGTGAAGATTATGGTCGTTTCGGCTGCGAAGAAGTATAGCACTAAAATATTATTGGATATTATAATATGATTTTAGCATTTATCTGGTGTTTGTCTGGAAAAGATGAGGATATCTGAAAATGGGAAGCCTGTTACAACTACAGTAGTTGCCGTAATGAGGAAACAGATAAGAGCCTTCGGAGAACAAGATGCATTCAGCAAAGAAGACATGGTTTCTATATTTGCCAAGATAAAGAGGGACGGGGGAACTTCGTTAGCACTAGGACTTGATGTTCTCGAGATGCGCTATGGCATAAGCAGCGATCCACTAAGACTGCTCTCAAATCTGAATCCTTTATTGACCATATCTGAACTGTCAGACAGGCTAGGCCACTCTCCACGTGTTATTCAAAAAGCTGAGTCTAGCGCTGCAACAGCAGTGCTCAAGGAGCTCTGGAAGCTGCGAAAGGAGCGCAAATCTGAATGGGTTGATGAATACAAAAGGAATCTAAGGTCATTAATGGGTAATGCAAAAAAGTAACGCTCTAATTAAAACTAATATAATATAAGAATATCTAATATTTTATTGCCTTTGTTTAAGATACCTTTGAATCAATTCAATTATACGCGAATGCAACGAAATCCGTATATATCATAAAAGAATAATTATTGAACGGTAATCGAATTGGCATACACACTTCACAGGGCTCCTAGAGAGAGTTTAGTTTCGATAGCAAGAGTTCCAGGTATAACTGCGATCTACAATTTGAATAAGCGTGTGGGCAGGGATTATAAATCTGAGAATGCGCCTGTTGAAGTATTGGCAACTCCAGATAAAAGAAGCTTGGCTGTTATATTCGATGGCAGACAATTGAGAATAGATCTGTCTTTTTTTGGCAGAAGCATAAAGAAATTGGAATTAGAAGTCAATAGCATGGTAGTGTCACGTGGCGTTGCTGATTACGGCCTGACTAGGCCATTCGAGAGGGAAGTTGGGGGACCATCAGGCGGACGGCCAGTAAAGTTTGCTAATATAAATGCAAAAAACGAAGAACCAATCCTGTATGATGGGCATGTAGGAATATACTCTAAGAATCGTATTATTTCCATATGGTTTCCATCTAGACTACCCGGAGATCCGAGTTTTCTAAGTGCTACTGTAGCTGTTGCTCCAGCAAGCAGGGAGATGCTGGAGGCTGCTCTCAGAAGAGAAGCTGTGCAAATAAGATAGATATCAAAGAAATCATACATGCTTAATAAAGCGAGTTAGTAGAATAAAGGCACCTAAAGGTTTTGTGAATCAAGGATATTTTTAGAATTTCAAAGATAATTCTCGTAGAAGCAGAATTTCGCACCATTTTCATTTTAGAAGCGTATCTGTCAGGCCATCTAAAACATCAAATGCAAATTATTCTGCGATGCTAAGTCCATTTACTCGCAAATTTTTGTCGTCGGAAGCCTTCTTATGGTACTTATTCAGCATTTTTTAACAGCAATATTTTTACTTTCATCTATATGAAATAAAAAAGAATATTTCCATGTAATTGGTATGAAAATAAGCATCAGAGGAAAATCCCTTCTTTTTTACACGGTTTGGCGCGTAATATAGATGGCTTAACCAAAACAAGGCATTTTCCAAAAATATGCAACAAGTAACTTTAACTAAGTCCTTTTCTGTTTCAATAGAATGGAAACTATTGCCTTAAGCCTAGCAAAAATTGATATATCAATAAAATGAAAATGAAACGGTTTACTCTCTTTTTACTGGAACCACTATCTTTTGTATGGAGTTTGGCGCCAGGTCAAATTTCCTATAAGCATTCTCGGGCTTTAGCACCATGCCGTTTGTGCTCTCAAAGTATAACCTTAGCCCAGGAACTATGTTTTGTGTTTCGATCCATACATGCACACTTGAAACGCTCATAATGTCGCTTTCAACTCCAACTTGTGCAAATGCCAGGTGTGACAGTATGGTCATTTCCCTGCATCTAGCGACGCCGTGCTCAAGAAAATAGCCTATGGGCGCGGGATTGTTGCTGGTTATGTATGGCTTGTTATAGACTCTTGAGGCATCAGTGCCGCTTTCAGCATATGTAACCGCCATTCGCACTGCCTGATTTACAACAGCTAGTGCAGTAAATCGATCAGAAGTAGGTGCGACGCCTAGAACCTCTTCGAAATTCCTTATTGCCATTTGAAGTTTTTCTGATACGACATCGGATCTTTCGCCAAATTTGCCCTCTACCTTAGATAGGAATTGGCTTACGTGCACATCAGTCAAGCTGACACTAACTTGCGGGTAGCCATTTGTACGATATGGCCCGTCGCTTAACACATGGACGTCGAACTTGGTTTTTTGTATTCTTTGCATATTATAATTGTTTACGTTTTCAGATATATAAAAAATACAGGCCCAGGTACAGCAGTCTATTTATTAGTTCTAAGATTATTTTAGAAATTCTCAGACTTTCTTTTATCATAGCAGATCATTGTTTGAGCATGTAGTTACTTCTTCGTGCGATATAGCTCCACGGCAGGTCTGACTATTGCAATGAATTCAGAGACTCTCTGTGTTGGTGTTAATCGTACCGCCATTTTAGGAGGTATCGAAGGATCAGTTGCCAAGATTCTCCCTGCAATTCCAATCACTCTAGCTTGCTTCTCAAACCATGCCATAAATACATCTGGATTTCCAAAGCATTCTGTGAGAAGGGCCCATGCGTCTGCCATTATCCCTTTCTCAGGGATATCGACAATAGTATGATCCAAAGCTACGAGAGTAGTACCAATATTCCTATAATATCCTTTGAGAGATTCCCAGTAACGCTTCTCCCCTTACCTGCGACAGCTTGCTATTGGCCAAGTCGGTCGGTGTAAACTCAGGCCCTATTGATGGTATTCTATAGCCTTTCAGTTAGGTCTAGCACTTTGCTCTCTTCACCAGGCGTGTGGCTAATGCCGATAAGCAGTTTCATATCAAGGTCTTTCAATTGCATGCTAATATTCTTTTAGAAATTCTAAATAAGTGTTTACCCATACTCCATTACTTTCTTGGCCTGAATGGAATTATCTTTGCGTCTCCTGTCGCTGGCCTGGCAGCATTAGATTCAGATCCAGCATCCTCTAAGTCTGCTATTAGAACGTCAATCTCATTTACAAGACTGCTTCTTCTGCTGTATCGCAGGTACCCTGCAGCCTTCACAGCCCCGTTAAACGCCACATATGCACTTGCTTCAACAACTGCAATAGCAAAAGCACCCATCACTACGTCTGCCCCAAATACCCCATAAGCAGCATGGACATTATCGTGCAGCCTATAAAGGTTCGTTCTAAAATTGTCGCTTACAAGCGTATAAGCCTGAGATGAAAAAGAACTTGCAGCGAGGCCTCCAAGCGTTCCAGATGCAGAGCTGCCTGCAATCATCGCAGCAGGTATTCTCCTCGCACGTTTCAGAACCGCTTCTGATTCAGGAGCAGAATTTGATACATCAACTGTGATTTTATTCGTAGATTTAGTGATCTCTTTGTTTATTCTGCGCACAATATTCGATATTGTCATATGCTCAACACCTTATGTTTTCTCTGCCTATTTTAGGCCTGACATTGCTTTAGCGTGGTTGTTTAATTCTGAGAGATATGCACGGTCTCGCCTAAAGCATTAGCTGCCTTAAGATCTGCGCCTTCTGATAGGCACTTTTCCACTGGATCTTTGATGCCACGCAGAGCAGCTTCTATAAGCATTACTTCTATATCTCTCATCGTTTCACCTGTTATTACTCTTCTTTCCATGATATTTAAACCTTCCTCAGTCCGGGGCTTTTGTAGTATCCTGAAATGAGTTCCTCATGTTAAATGAATAATCTTCTTCAGAGGAATTCAACTAATAGGGAAGTTAAATTCAAGCAGCTGTGGCGGATAATGCGGAAAAGTTGTTATATAATATACTGGATTATCGGGCATCAGCAAACAACACTGCGATAGATGGGTCATATAGAAATATTAATAAGGTGTGGAATGTAATGATTTATAGGTTCTATAAAAATGGCAAATACAGGCATGAAGTCTTTGCGCATTATTAAAGGCTGATGCCAAGGAGTTTCTGCAGAGTCATTCTTAGATTTTCCCCTTTTTATTTATACCTTTAATTTCTTATCAATTTGCCAAGCTCTTGAAGGCGGTCCGCATAGATCGTTTTTGCTGCAGGAATTGTAACTGTAGGCGTTTCCTTGTGTATCTCAATTTTATGCGCTGCTTTTGGAATTATTCCAAGTGCAGCTCCGGCTCCAATTCCTCCTCCTACCAAAGTTGAAAAACCAACTGCTATTACCGCAGCATCCCTAAATAGCTGACCTCTCCTTGCATCCGCAAGGGTACTCTGCCTGTTTATGCTTTCGCCTTTCTTCTCAGCGCCCGAACTTGACTCTCTCCCTCTAGAAATTGTTGATTGCATGTATTCTATTCTCTCTTCGCAGATATTTAAGCATTATAGCATTTTTGCAATTTGTTTAAAAAATCTTGTCATTTTGGAATGAAAGCAGGTGTAGTAGGGCGCACACAGCTAACTGCGCCGATAAATAAACTGTTCAATCGGAGTAAATCACAGAATGCCCAATCATTGACCATCACTGAGAACCATCCTGCAGTCTTGCCCGCTAAATCAATGTGCGATATGCCGTATTTATTACTCATTTAAAAATTTGATTGTTCGGCTATTACGAAAATGACAAAGGATTCGCATTAGGATCGAGAAGCTCTTTTTTGTCACCGAAAAATGGGCCATAAGCCTTCACGAACCCGTCTCTCCTTAACTCTGTTGCTTTGGCCACCTCTTCTGCGCGCATGGCCATACTCGGATCATGCTTTTCAAGCAGCCTGGCTGCGGATTTAAGCAGACGGGCAGCATGTTCTAACGAGAATCTCCCGTTAAAATAGATTACGGCATCTTCCCTTTTTTGCACCCTGTTATTTCCTTTGAATGACTCTGACAGGTTAATCCCGTTCTCAAGAACTTTTATTGCGATTTCAAGCGGCTCATATTCCGGAAGTGAAGCTCCCCTCCTCATTGACGCGTTTTTAAGTTCGCCCCTAAGGAAACCTACCGGATCCTCTTCTTTTCCCCTGAATACACTTCTTACTGCTTCCTTTCCATTAGCAGCTGAAATTTTTGCCACGTCACTCCGCAGTATCGATGAACCTGCCACTTGATCATACGCTCATTATCATTTATTCCTGTTTTGGCCCATCAAATCTGTCGCTTGGCTTGAAGTGACTACGCTGAGTTTCCTGCTGAAGAAGCTTTACGTGGGTGCCTGAATGAGTTCTGCGTTGTTCAAAAGTTAGCATAGCCTTTTTACGGAGTTCAGCTTTTTTCTCATTCAGCACATTGATTCTATCGTGAGCTTTAAAGGCAACAAATGCACCTACGGGTCCTAATATGCCTATTCCATCGGTTGAGATGGTAATATTATTCTTCCATGCAGCGTAAAGCGATACAGAAGCGGATCCAGCAGCTACCAGTGCAGCTCCAGTCCTTACCCTGTTGAGCCTTCTAATCTTTGCCTTTAACCCTGCAATTTTCTGCTTTGGAGTTATTTCCTGCGCAGGCTTAAACGGCTTCCTCGCAAGTTCTCTCCATTCTTCCTCTCGGCCCCTTCTTGAATTCATCATGTCTCTTGCCTTAGAGGCCATCAAATTTAAATCATACTTTGTTCTTCCAATCAGGCCCTTGTTCTCTTCGCTCTTTCCCCCATTAATTACTCTAAAATTTCTATCCATGGGTATCAATTATAATTGCACAGGTTATGATATTTAAAGATAACGACATTATGCTTGTCGTGTGAAAATGCTTGTTATTTTGCAGCTCCTTCCCTGCTGGTTATTCTTACCCCTACCTCTGGATAAGATCTTATGGCTGCACGAAGCATCTTCTCTGCTTCCAGCCTCCTCTTTAGTCTCCTTGTTTTTGAATAATGTTCTGATGCAACTTTGAGTGAAATCATGCAGTTCAGCAGCCATACTGCACCCTCCGCCTTAGATATTAGCTGGCCCGGCTGATTGCCAGTGGAGACCAAGCGTTCTATAGCCCATGCCATTGGATATGCTGGCGCTAAACCATATAGTGCAGTGTACACTTGTCTCTTTTTAATCTCGCTTCTGAGCAGGTTTCTTAACGGTGCATTCTTAGATGCGGCACTGGAAGCCTTACGCGAAGCAGTCTCCAAGGCTGCCAGTACCTCCTCTTTCTTCCGTACATGGTTTACAGAGTAGTTCATAAACAAAAACGGTAAATTTTATGATTATTAAGCGTTTGCATAACTCAGGTCATTGAAAGTTTTTGCATAAACTTTTAAGGCTGCTGGCTCTAATTAATGTAGTTAATATGGAGGCAGAGATTGGAATAATAGGAGGATCCGGGCTTTATTCCCTACTCGATGATTACAAAGAGGTAAAAGTACAAACTAAATATGGCAGCCCCAGTGATTCCATTGCCGTAGGAACTCTTGCCGGTCGCAAGGTTGCATTTCTTCCGCGGCATTCTCGTAAGCACACCATACCTCCGCACAAGGTGCCATACAAGGCAAATATCGATGCACTTAGACAACTAGGTGCTAACAGGATAATTGCCACGAATGCAGTTGGCTCTCTTGACAGGAATTATAAACCTGGAGAACTTGCGATATTTGATCAATTCATCAACGCAACTCATGGCAGGCATGACACTTATTACGATGAAGATGTAGTGGCGCACGTGAGCAGCGCAGACCCCTATTGTGTGCAGCTCAGGGATGTAGCGATTAAAGTTGCAAGGGAAGCAGGGATAAAAATGCATGATTCAGGCACAGTGGCTGTAATAAACGGGCCGAGATTTTCGACTAGGGCTGAATCGAAAATGTTTAAACTGCAAGGAGCCCACATGATAAACATGACCCAGTATCCCGAGGTAATTCTTGCGCGCGAAAAGCAGATGTGCTATCTTGGCATAGGTTTGGTTACTGACTACGATTCAGGACTCGATGGAGACGATGGCGTAGAGCCCGTTACTGCTGATGAAGTAGCCAGAATATTCGATGCGAATGTGGGTAAGGCAAAGAAGATGATACATGGCATAGTGGCAGAAGTACCTGAAGAGAGGACCTGCTCATGCTCTAGCTCTATGGAGCATGCCATCCAGACGAAGAAATGAAAATCTTATGAGGTTAAGGGCAGGTAAATGGTTGCATCTTTATTGGCCCATTATCTACAATTACTTGTTGAGTGGTTGAATGGCATCTAGGGAAAAGTCAAATGAATTTACTGAAGGATACATAAAATTCAATTTTAAGTTGAATGATGGTAATCCTCCTTCGCCGGAGAAACTGGTCAAATTAAACGAATGGCGCCAGAAGATGTACGGGCTTGGGGTTATAGGTGCCTATCCTAACGGAGTAGGGTTTGGGAATGTTTCAGTGAAGGATGGCAAGTACTTCATAATAAGTGGAACTGCGACTGGAAGGCTCAAGGAGCTCAAGCCCGAGCACTATGTGACCGTTACTGATTATTCCTTCGAGCGTAATTTTGTCGAATGCACAGGCAAGATAGATCCGTCGTCTGAATCGATGACTCATGCTGCGCTTTACGAAGCAGGAGAAGCTGCAGCCATCCATGTGCATGCCATGAAGCCGTGGGAGAAGTTGATGGGCAAAGTCCCTACAACGAGGTCAGACGTGCCATATGGTACTCCTGAGATGGCTTATGAAATGCTTAGGTTGCTAAGGGAAACTGGCGTAAGAAAGCAGCATATAATAGTCATGGCTGGCCATGAAGAAGGGATAATTGCCTTCGGAAGAAGCCTTGACGATGCAGGGCAGGCAATACTGAAAGAAGTAGTCCCGCTTCTGAACGATAAAAAAATAATTAAAAGCAAAAAAGTTGATTAAGTGTCTAAGGTATCTACAAATTTGGTTCCTATACATTGGGATGATTCTAAAGGAGAGATATTATGGCTTGACAATTCGAAGATTCCGTGGAAGGAAGTTAGCGTATCATCGAAGAATCTGGCAAGGCTGATAAAAGCGATACAGGCGCTGGAGATAAGGGGTGCGCCGATACTGGGAGAAGCCGGAGCATACGGAACTGCCATGATAGCAAACAACTCTCCCGATTCCAGGGAGAGAATCCTCAAAAACGTCATGGAGCATGGAGCCAGATTAGCAGCAGCCAGGCCGACCGCAGTTAATCTCAGCTGGGGAGTCCGGCAGATACAGAATGTAGTAAAGAAAGAATACGATAGCGGCGCAGCTCCAGCTGAGATTAAAAAAGCAGCTATAGAAGCCGCCAAGAAGATACAACGGGAGAACATCGAAGCAACTTACAGGATAGGGGAGCATGGAAAAAGGTTGATTCATGATGGTGATGTACTTGTAACCATCTGCAACGCAGGAACTCTTGCCTGCGACGGGCTCGGAACTTCAACGGCCCCTATGAGAGCAGCCTATGCAGATGGTATAAAGTTCAGGGTGCTTGCCACGTATACGGCTCCGCTGTACCAGGGAGCACGCCTGACAGCATGGGAACTGCATAAAGATGGCATACCTGTGCAGGTTATAACTGACAATATGGCAGGGCATCTCATGCGTGAAGAGAAAGCTACCGCAGTCTGGGCCGGGGCGGACAGGATCCTTGGAAACTTCACAAAGGAAAGCGGGTCGGTCTATAACAAGATAGGCACATTCGGTCTTGCTATGATGGCTCGCGAATTGCATATGAAAATGTACGTTGCTGCCCCTACCTCAACTATCGATCCAGAGCACGCTGTAAAAGATATAAAGATAGAGCAGAGGAGGCCAGAAGAGGTGGAAACGCTTCTTAACGGCACCACTATTGTCCCTGAAGGAGTAGGGGTACTGAATCCTGCATTTGACAGAACACCACCGGAATATGTCTCGGCAATAATAACGGAATTGGGAATAGCGGCGGCTCCTTATGATGCATCGATACCACAACTGCTTGAGCTCCCAGGCAGCATGGTAAGATTTTCTACTAAATAGCCTTATGCAACTATCTTTCGTTCAATTTTCTTGCCCATATGGCACATATGCACATGGCCGGCGCAAGTATTAAATAGGAGAAAACGCACTTAAATATAACTGATACTACCAATAATCATGGTAGCCCAATGTGAGAAATTGAAATATCTCAGTGAAAACAGGACAGTGCTCGAAAGCAAGAAGCATAACGAAGAGCGGGCAAAAGTAGCGGTAGTCAGCAAGATGTTTCCTGGCGCACTGTTTATAGGAAGCTCCGGCATACAGGCGCTGCTCCGGGACAGGAATGACTGGGTCATCGCAAACCAGATAGATACCACTAAGGATGCTGACATAGTTATGCGCAGCGGCAGTCTTAATGGAATTGCATCCAGTATGGGCGCTACCCCTAGTGAGATTTCTTTAATAGAGACAAGGCGCATTTCTTTCGGATCACTTGGAATCACAGACAAGACGGTAGAAGTTCCTTTCAAACTTGTTAGGCTAGCTAGCGAATATGTGCCAGTCCAGCAGGTCTTTGACAATGTTGACATATTCACACCGAAGACAGGGGTAGGTCCGATACCGATCACAGAGGAAGTTTTTGGATCTGCCACTGCTGTGAAGTTCAATGAGATAAACGTGAAGGTAGCACCAATGTTCTTCTTATTTGCTAGCCAGGCGAATCCTCTTGCACTGACAGAAAAAAGGCTGAATAGACTCTCATTTGTACTTTTTCAATTCTATGGTGAAAACGGAAGGGAATCATACGAAAAAGAAATGAAGAAATCAGTAGATTACATAAGCTTAGGATCAGAAAATGTTGCGAGGGAATTAGACGCCAATCCTTCCCTGCGCAGAGTAAAAGAATTAAAGGATATGACAGACTACGATGGCAGAGTCAGAAGGATTCCTGACAGGATTCAACAGAAAAGGAAATACTTCGAACGCAGCGCAGCGCTTGTCGGGCTTGACTCTGCAGATGCAAAGGCAGTAGTAGAAATTGTGTCTGATCTGCTTAGTGCATTTAGAAAAGGCGCTCCATCAGTGCAGGAAGTACCAAATATCGCGGCAGTATAGCAGGTTAGCCCTTTAAAAGAAAAGAGGGCAAGAAAAATAATAATAGGATAAGTTCAAATTTGGTTAAAAAGTATTTAGCCTATATTTTCTTCAATGCCTCTTCTATCTCACCATATCTCGGCTCGACCGTAGGGTCGTCGCTCACCCACTTGTACTTTATTGTGCCTTTTGAGTCTGCGATAAATACAGATCTCTTCGCAGCAGTGTAGCCTTTCAGGTTAGCGAAATTGTTCAATTCTATTCCGAATGCCTTTACTGCATCCTTCCTGTAATCGCTTAGAATTGGGAAGTTTAGGCCATTATGGTCCTTGAAGCCTTTGTTCGCGAAGGGACTGTCCACGCTTATTGCATATACACGCCCGTTCAGCGAGTTGAACTTTTCCATGCTATCCCTGAACGTGCAGAGTTCCTTTGTGCAGACTCCAGTGAATGCGCCTGGAAAGAATGCCAGTATTGTTGCCTTTCCTTTGGAAGCCTCTGCGAGGTCTACTTGCTTTAGTTCAGTGTCTACCAGGCTTATCTTTGGTACCGCGTTTCCGATTTCCACCATTCTTAACACCAGTTTATATTGGGAAAAGAAGGTATAAAAGGCTGCAATATAAAAATTATCTCCGCTGCGCTTTTTGCATGCTATCCCTGAGCTCTGTAAGTCCGCGATGCAGCTCTTTCAAGAGCGCATTCTTCTGCTCACGGTTGCGTGCACCTTCATCAATTTTTCTGGCCATCTCGCGCATAGCGTTGCGCACAATGGCAGAATTTCTGACATACTCAGGATTATTGCGATAACTGTGTTTGTTTGCCATTTCAATCAACCCCAATTATGAATTAAGACCAAATGCTTCGCTCTTGCTGCCTTACTTAGTGATTGCATGATTAAAATTTGGTTGTTATGATTTAAAAGGCTACGCACAAAACTTTAAAAGGCAAGATAAAATAGCTTAAAATTTCGTTTCTGATCTGTTATTTATTCCTTTGCCCATTGTGCAAGTTCCCCGATTATTATATATCTTGCTTTTCCGAGTTCTTCTATATTCTTCGAGCCTGTAAGGAACATTGTGGCCTTTAGTCCATTTATCACGCTTTCCAGGTACATTCTGGCGCTTTTGCTTGAGTCGCTTGCGGGCCCGAGAAGCGGCTTTGCCATTGCACAGAGCGAAGCTCCGAGAGCTATCGACTTGGCGACCTCCAATCCGTTGCGCAGGCCTCCAGAAGAGACAACCGGAATGCGTACTGAGCGCCTGACGTCTATAAGCGCAGCTGCCGTAGGTATGCCCCAGTCCCAGAAGAGCTTGCCAAGGACTGCTTTCTCCCTGTTTCCGTATTCTATTGCACGGTAGTACTCCACAGCGGAGTAACTGGTGCCTCCTGTGCCTGCAACTTCGACTGCGCTCACTCCTGCAGCTTCAAGTTTCTTTGCCACCTCCCCTGAAATACCGCATCCCACCTCCTTCGCAACAACAGGCTTATCTACACTTTCAGCAAGCTCACCTATTCTTGACAGGACATTTGCATACGTCGGATCGCCTTCCGGCTGAACTATCTCCTGGGTAGGATTCAGATGAACATAGAGTGCATCTGCTTTGAGCATTTCTACAAGGCTTTTGGCATCATGCATGCTCAGCCCTTTAGAAAGCTGGGCAGCCCCAATATTTGCGCCTAAGAAGATGGATGGACCATGCTTTCTCGCTATGGAATACGTTTCTTCCAGGATCTTGTCGTAAAGAGCGGCACGCTGGCTTCCAACCACCATGCCCAAGCCTAGCTCCTCGCATGCCTCGGCGAGATTCTTGTTAATCTTCTTGGCCAGCTCAGCGCCGCCAGTCATTGCGCCGACCATTATCGGAGCCGAGAATTTATGGCCTAAAAAATTCACAGATGTGTCAATCTCATCAAAGTTTATTTCCGGCAGGGAATTATTTACGAGCCTGACATCCTCAAACAAGGTGCTTACTACTTTGGATTCTACGTTCTTCTCAAGGCAGATGTGGATATGCTCTTCTTTCCTTTTCATTATCTCCTTTATTTTCGCCTCCTTGGACTTCTCCATCGCTGCACCGATGAATTTATATCAGACATATTCTAAAAAGGTATCTGAATACTCGCTTGTGAAGTGGTTGGGAAAGCTCATGCTTCGTATCACATTACACCAAGATTACCCATATTTATTTATTAATAAGCATCTTGTTTCTCTTTAGAAGGTAAGGCGATGTTTAGCAAGATATATTCAACGGAGATAAACTACCTCCAAGTACTCGATGAGAATGGAGAACTTGACAAAACGTTGCTTCCTGCGGGAATCGATAATAACATGCTAATTGAAATGTACAAAGGCATGTCTCTCGCTCGTGCTTTTGATGCCAAGGTCCTGAGCCTGCAGCGCCAGGGCAGGGCGGTCACGTATGCGCCTCTTCTAGGAGAGGAAGCCACACAGATTGGCAGTGCAATGGCAATGAGGAAGAATGACCTCTTCGTGCCTGCCTTCAGGCAACACGCTGTTTACATAGCGAGAGGAACACCGCTGCATCTTCTCTTCCTTTACTGGAAAGGGTACGAAGAAGGCGATGTTATCCCGAATGAGGTAGGCGGCACCCCAATAATAGTTCCTGTCTCAACCCAGTTGCCGCATGCTGCAGGCATTGCCTTTGCACAAAAATATAAAGGCACAGGCAATTCAGTTGTGACATATGTCGGAGATGGCGGAACTTCCGAGGGCGACTTCTATGAAGCTCTTAATTTTGCAGGGGTATGGAAAATCCCCCTAATCGTAATAATAGAAAATAACGGATGGGCAATTTCTATACCTAGATCTAAACAGACAGCAGCAAAAACTCTCGCCCAAAAGGCCGTAGAAGCAGGAATAAATGCAATACAAGTAGATGGGAATGATGTTTTAGGAGTATACAAGGCAACTCGTGACGCGATAGAAAATTCGGCACAAGGGCCTACTGTGATAGAATGCCTTACTTATAGAATGGGGCTCCATACAACTGCGGACGATCCCACAAAGTACAGGAGCGATGCAGATTTAGAGGAATGGAAAAAGAAGGATCCGCTGTTGCGCCTGAAAACTTATCTTGTGAAAAACAATCTCTGGGACGATGGGAAAGAAAAGAAGATGACGGATGAGCAGGCAGGGAGAATAGACAAAGCTGTTGAAGAGGCAGAGAAGTTTGTGCCGGATCCTAAGAGCATGTTCGAGCATGTTTACAGCTTTATGCCCGAAATTCTAAAGCAGGAGCTCGATGAATCGGAAGCAGCAGGTTTCTGGCAGGGGTAGATGCAGATGATGGCGAACATGGTAAATGCAATAAACGGCGCGCTTGAGACCAGCATGAAAGAGAATGAAAACGTGGTACTGCTCGGGGAAGACATTGGAAGAGATGGAGGCGTCTTCAGGGTTACCGAGGGTCTCCTGGACAAATTTGGCGAAAAGAGGGTAATAGATACGCCTCTGGCAGAGTCGGGCATAGCCGGAACGGCCATAGGGATGGCACTTGCCGGTCTTCATCCAATACCGGAGATGCAGTTTGCAGGATTTATGTTCCTGGCATTCAGCCAGCTCATAAACCACGCTTCTAGATATAGAAGCAGGACAAGGTCTGCACTCAAAGTTCCAATGGTAGTAAGGACGCCGGTAAGCGGAGGGGTAAGGACCCTCGAGCATCATTCTGAGAGCCCCGAAGCTTATTATTCGCACATGGGTGGCTTAATAGTCGTAGAGCCCTCTACCCCTTACGATGCCAAAGGCCTTATGATTAAAGCAGCGAGAATGGAGGATCCTGTAATCTTCCTCGAACCGACAAAACTCTACAGGCTTTTCAAGCAGGAAGTGCCTGATGAGCCTTACGAGATTGAGATAGGAAAAGCACGTGAAGTAAGCTCCGGAGATAAGCTATCAATAATCACATACGGAACAATGGTGCCTCTTGTAAGCGAGGTGGTAAAGAAGAGGGGTATAAGCGCAGACATAATAGACCTGCGGACCATAAATCCGCTCGATGAGAAAGCGATAATTGACAGCGCAAAGAAGACCGGAAGAGTGCTGATAGTTCATGAGGCATCGTTAAGCTTCGGCGTCGGCGCAGAGGTGGCTGCAAGAGTTGCAGAGAAGGCCATATATGAACTGCAGGCTCCTGTGATAAGAGTCGCTTCCAATAGCTTTCCCTATCCATTCCCGGGCTACGAAAAGTATTATATTCCAAATGAGCTGAAGGTATCTAAGGCAATAGATCGATTGCTAAATTCGTGAATTAATGAAAGAGCTAAAGTTTGTAGATGTAGGGGAGGGTATAACTGAGGGGAAGGTGCAGAAGTGGCTGGTCAGCGACGGAGAAAGTGTTAAGGAGGATCAGCCAATAGTTCAGATAGAGACGGATAAGGCGGTTGTAAATATACCATCCCCTGTTTCGGGGCAGGTCAAGATAAGCGTTCATGAGGGAGATACAGTAAAGGTTGGGGATACCCTTGCATTGCTAGGCAGTGCAGGCGAGTTAAGCTCTTCTTCGAATGCGCAGAAAAGTGCAGCAAAACCAGTTGGAGCTGGAGCCGGAACACAGGATAAAACTGGTGACCAAACACCGCAAAGAGAGAGCATCGGCGCAGCGGAGATAATAGCCACCCCTGCAGTAAGAAAGCTGGCTCGCGAGCTTGACGTGGACCTGGGCAGTATAAAGGGCACAGGGCCCGGAGGAAGGATACTAGAAAACGATCTCAGGATCTCTGCGAGGGAGGCACAGCAGGGCGGACAGAAAAAAGCCATACCTAAATTCTCTGAACTGCTTGAGGAAGAGCATGGAGAGGATGTAGAGCGCATACCTATGTCACAAACCCGCAAAGCCATAGCAAGAAACATGGAGCTTTCATGGACCATACCGCGGGCAACGCACATGGACCTGATAAATGCCACAAAGCTCGTTGAGCTGGTCACAGGAGAGAAGGAGAAGATGGAAAAAAGCGGGATAAAACTTACGTTCCTTCCTTTCATAATAAAAGCATGCGTGGAAGCACTAAAGCAGTATCCGCGTTTCAATTCAAGCTACGACCATGAGAAATATGAGATAATAGTGAAAAAGTATTATAATATAGGGATAGCTGCTGAAGGCCCTGACGGTCTCAAGGTTGTTGTAATAAAGGATGCCGACAAGAAGACGATAAAGCAGATTGCGAAGGAGCTGCAGGAGATTGGGAAGAAGGTAAGCGAACAGACTGTGAGCTTGGATGAGATGAGGGACTCTACGTTTACCATAACAAACATAGGCAGCCTTGGCGGAGGCTTCCTCTCAGTACCCATGATAAATTATCCTGAAGTAGCGATACTTGGCGTACATCTTATCAGGGACTGGCCGGCACCGGTAAACGGTTCGATCAAGGTAATAAAAATGCTGCCTTTCTCTCTTGTATTTGATCATAGGGTCGTTGATGGCGCAGATGCAGTTAAGTTTGGCAATGCTTTCAAGGAATTTATCGAGGATCCTGAATTTCTCGAGCTGCTTGAATGAAAATATGATTATATGGTAATGGGGTCTTTGCCAGAAGAGGTGGATCTTGCAATAATCGGCGGAGGAGTCGGCGGCTATGTGGCTGCAATACGGGCAGCAGAGCTTGGCCTCTCTACGGCCTTGGTCGAGAAAGACAAGCTTGGCGGCCACTGCCTCAACTACGCATGCATACCATCAAAAACACTACTGCATATTGCAAATGTCTTTTACAACATTTCCAATTCTTCCAACTTCGGAATAACAGGAAGCGGGTCAGTTGACGCGAAGGCAATGTACAAGTGGCGCATGGATGTCTCCAAAAAGCTTGAAGACGGAGTTGCTTTTCTCTGCAGGCAGAATCAGGTAGAAGTAGTCAAGGGAACTGCCACTTTTGTTTCTTCTAATGAACTGCAGCTCACAAACGGGACAAACCTGGAGTTCAAGAAAGCCATAATAGCAACAGGCTCTGTGCCGACGCCTCTGAAAGGATTTGAATTCGGCGGCAATATTATAGACTATAAGCGAGCTTTAATGCTTGATCATTTACCTAAAAGCATCTGTATCCTTGGGGCCGGATACGTTGCAGTTGAAACTGCAACTATATATGCAAAATTGGGAGTTGAGGTAAGCATAATAGCAAGATCCGACATACTCTCAAAATTCGACAAAGAGGCAGTAACGATTATAAAATCAAGGCTGCAGAAGCTTGGAGTAAAGATTTACACAGGAGTCACACCAGTGTCATATCTGGACAAGACCCTCCACCTGAGCGACGGTACCAACATCAATCCGGAATTGATTGTAGTCGCAATAGGCCTCTCCCCATATACGCAGGGCCTTGGCCTTGAGAATACGAAGGTAGCGAGCGATGAAAAAGGCTTTATAAAGACTGATTCGCAACTGCTCACTTCTGATCCGAACATACTTGCAATTGGAGATGTGATAGGTGAACCGCTTCTTGCGCACAAGGCCATGAGGCAGGGAGTTGTCGCTGCGGAGGTTGCAGCTGGACAAAAATCCGGATTCGACAACATAGTGATACCAGCGGTAGTTTTTTCTGATCCGGAGATAGCAACTGCAGGAAAACTTTCCGGCGAAGGGATAGGTGTGAAGAAATTTCCGCTCACTGCGCTGGGCCGCGCCATAGCGCTTGGAGAAACTGAAGGTTTTGTCAAAATAGCGTATAATAGTGAGAAGATTGTTAAGGGAGTTGAGATAGTCTCTCCTGATGCGAATACCATGATTGCAGAGGCTGCTTTTGCGATAGAAACAGGCGCCACCCTCGAGGACATAGCAGACACAATACATGCGCACCCCACCTTCTCCGAGTCCATGCAGGAGGTTGCTGAAGCAGCACTGGGCAGGCCGATACATTTCTTCTACGGCAGGGGCAAGTGAGCATGAAAATAAAACTTATAAAGAAGGCAGATTATCCTGGTACGGAAAAATTCGGGGAGAACTTTGAAATAGGAAAGACAGGGGAGATTTGCGTTGCGATAGGGGGAGACGGAACGTTCATAAAAGCCTCTAAGGAATTTGACGGCCCCATACTGCCGATAAGGTCGAAGGAAAAAGGCAGCATAGGCTATTACTCTGACTTATCGGTAGATGACATCGATTATGCCATAAGCATGCTCAAGAAGAAGAGGTACTTCATAGAAAGGTTGGGCAATAAGGTAGAGCTCACTTACAAAGGCAGGAGGATGTATCCTGTCAATGAAGTGGTTATGAACAACACCACTACAGAGGTAAGCTTCAAAGTGTATAGCTCAGACAGGAGAAAGAGGGAGGAAATATATCCGTTCGTGATGAGCGGCGATGGTGTGCTGGTGACAAGCTCGGTTGGTTCCACCGCTTACAACAAATCAGCGGGAGGGCCGATAATACTTAATCCTGATGTGCTCTGTATAACATTCCTGAATGTAGATGGGCCATATAGCAATCCGATTGTCGTAGGTGCAGATAAAATCATCGAGATAGAGGTAAGGAAGTCTAAAGGAATACTTAGCTACGATGGGACAAAGCTAGGCGTTCTGGCTGAAGGCGATACGTTCTCGGTCAAACTTTCAAAGAAGCCGATACAGGTAATAAGGTTCGGCGGGCGCAGAGAAGATTTCGGGGCAAAACTTGAACGTATAATACAGTCAAGGATGCAGAAATAGAAAGCTTTTCAATTGCGTATTGCATTGGCATTTTTGTGCTGGCTGTGCCATGTGCTCCAACAGCCATGTCCATGGAAATCTATTTATTGCTTGCGAAGAAATAAGCATAGATTGGATGGCAACTACCAGCAGTTTTAACTCAGGTGGATTGCTTATTTTCCTTGTAATCATAATTTTCCTACTGGGCAGGAGAGTCATGAGGCAGAGAAAAGGCACGAAATACACTGTGCGCAGCATCTTCCTTACGCCCATAATATACACGGCCCTAACAGTTTATTTGCTCATAGGAGTGCCGTTCTGGCAGGACCTTGTAATATTGGCTGTGATAATTGCCGGGACCGTTGCAGGGCTTGCTCTTGGACAGCGATCCGATCTTTTCGAGCAGGACGGGAAGATACTTTACAGGAGGTCCAACGAAGTTATGGTTCTGTGGATGGTTGGTTACATAATACGAATAGGCATAGACCTCTTCTTTAACCCTCTTTATATCCAGGGTCCATCGGCGAGCTCTGCTTCTATTGCCACATATGAAAGCAGCATGATCGTTTTCGGTGCCGACATACTGCTGGCATTCAGCGCCGGTCTGCTTCTTGGAGAGGCTGTTGTGCTATACAGAAACTATAATGCGAGATATATGACTAGATCAGCATAGGCGCGAGATGCGCTGCCAGACATGCATGACACACTGTTTTTTAAGCATTGCGATTTTATATAAGAAGCGGGTATCTAGATGGCTACAAGAGATACATCTTCTAGAAAACAGCAGGTCATACAGGTGGATCCTGATCTATATATGAGGAGAATGCTGCACTACAATGAGAAGCAGTCAGGCTGGCACATATTTAGGTCAGTGTATTGGAGCGTTTACCTCTTCATTGTGGGAATAACGCTTTTACTTCAGAGCGCAGCTGGCTATAGCGTAGAGGTTTCCGTAGGCATCTCATTCGTAGTGCTCGCCTTGATGCTGATAATATACGGCGCTGTCTCTTCACTGCATTTGAAGTTGATGAAGAGGTATGCCTGAAAAAGGTACGCTTTAAATACCTTTTTATGACAATATATCCTTTGTTTTATTTTCCATTCTTATTTTCAAAGAATGACTGGCTTTTGACGATGTTTTGATGGTTAGCATACCAAACATATACAAGGGAAAGTATGTAAAATACTACATCCTCGTGCCACTGCTCCTCATGGCCCTTGGAGCTTACTTCTCAACTAAAGTAATACTCGGTCCATCGCTCAGCGGCGGCATACAGATAACCATGCTGACAAACCAGACCATCGCACCGAGTCTACTTGCATCTGAAATCTCCAGCAAGCTCGGCGTCTTCAATCCGCAGATAGTTGAGAGCTCTGGCAGCATTTCAGTAACTCTGCCATTGAACAGAAGCATAGGGTCTGGGGAGGGATACCTGCTCAACTTCTATGCATATAACAGCAATTACACTGCGGCTTTATATAACACGACCGCCTTCGAAAGTGCTTACAAAAGCAATCCGTCAAATGCCACCCTGCCAAGCCAGATACAGATCTCAAAAGATGAAATGAATAAATCACTGGCAGGTATGGACTCTTCACTCTCCGCAGAGCTTAATACGCTCAGACCGTTTATAGGCTCGCAGACTTTTAATTCGACAGATGTGGCCGGGATGACTACTCTTGCCAACAGTGCATATAATGCTTCTCTTACCCGATACAAAAACAGCGTTGTGAGTGCCATAACCAGCATCGTACCTGCTAAGTCTTATCAGTTCGAGGAAATCTCTGCAACGCTTGGCAGCTTCTTCCTAAGCCAGCTAAAGATTGTGATAATAACTGCATTTATTCTTGTTTCTCTGGTCATCTTTGTAGTGATCTTCAGATCCCCTATACCTGCTTTTGCGGTCGTCTTCGGTGCAGTAAACGATATCATAGTCAGTATAGGAGCAATGGCTGTTTTTAAGATACCACTTGACATAGCCAGTATAGGTGGGCTGTTGATGCTCATTGGCTATTCCATAGACACCGACGTACTTACTTCAGTAAGGATACTTAAAAGGCACGAAGGTACGGCAGAAGACAGGGCGTACAGCGCAATGAGGACAGGGCTTACAATGACCACAACAGCAATAGTCTCATTTGCAGTGCTTTTCATTATTTCCCTAGTAGTGTATATTCCAACATATTATGAGATTTCTGGAATAGTTCTTTTCGGTCTTATCGCAGACATATTTACTACCTGGCTTGGCAATGCTTCAATGGTGCTGCTTTACAAGAAAAGAAAGGAGAAGATATAATGACATTTATCGATTATATAAAGGATAGGAGAATAATGGGCATGCTTGCACTTCTCGTGCTGCTCGGAGTGGCTGATCTAGTCTACGGAATACACCTGGGCATCGAATTTGCCGGAGGCACGCAGATACCCATAACGCTCCAGACTGCAGTGAACCCTTCGGAGATGAGTTCGATAATAACCACCATCTCGCAACGAGTCTCTTCATTCGGGTTGAGGAATCCCACCGTGCAGGGCATAGGAAGCTCTGAAATTGAGGTTACGCTTCCTACATTCTCGTCACGTGAGGTAAATCAGACCATTGCACTGATAGACCAGCAAGGCTACTTCCAAGGCATACTGGGTGGCAGGGAGGCAGTGAATAATTCTGATATAATAGGCGGATCCAGCGGCATAAGCCCGAGTTACCAGATAATCGGCAGCAACGTTTCCTGGGTCGTTTCGTTCTATATCTCGCAACCAGCAGCACAGAGATTTGCGCGAGTGGCATTCGGGCAGGGAAACAAACCATTGTATATGTACCTTGACCGGCCGTCAAATACTATTGTCATACTCAACAAATCCATACTGACAGGGACAAACGTCACTTCTCTACTGGTCTCTACACTTGATAAGAAGATAAGCGCACTGCAGGATGCAGTTGCCTTTTCCCAGAGCCCTATACCGATAGAATTGCTAAGCACAAACGGCAGCAACTGGAACAGCGTGCGTAGCTTCCTGAACAGCAGTAGAAGCAGATACAGCCAGGTGATAGTCGAGAACGGCACACCAAGCTATATAACATCAAATCTTATTGCGCTCAATTATACTGTGAAATATGAATCAATAGCAAATATGACGCCTACATTCATAGAGACAAACGTGACAAACCAGACAATACAGGTCCAATCGTGGCCTGCAGTGGGTCTGCTTTCATCCCCAATCGTGGCAGCCGGACTGGCAAACGGGAACATAAGCGAAAGCTACGAGATATCCGGCCCTGCACCTTCAAATCTAACCGAGACCCAAGCGATAGCATACGCAAATAATGAATCGACGTTCATTGCAAGCATACTGAGCGGAGGCGCATTGCCTGTACATATAATAATCGGGACGCCAACGGTAACGCCGCCAACACTTGGTAAAAGCTTCGAGTACATAAGCGCAGTCGCACTTATCCTTGCAGTGCTTGCTGTTGCAATAACCATAGTCATAAGGTACAAAAAGCTCTTTCTTATCCTGCCTATTATCTTCACTACGCTTGCTGAGCTTTTTATAATAGTTTCGATCATAGGGGTGCTTGGAAGCATCGACCTTGCAAATATAGCCGGAATGATAGCCGTGATAGGCACAGGCGTAGATGCCCAGATAATCATTACTGATGAGGTATTGACTAGGGGTAAGGATTCGAGCATGAGGGTCAAGCTTAACAGCGCCTTTTATATAGTCTGGGCAGATGCAGCCCTTCTCTCCATAGCAATGCTGCCCCTTTTGTTCTCGCCTTCCCTTGTTGATGTAGTAGGTTTTGCTGAGTCTACGATTTTTGGTGCGCTTCTAGGCGCATTCGTAACCAGACCGGCCTACGGTGCAATACTGAGCAGGCGCTACTCCGGAGCTGGTACGGATGCCTAAGCACTGCCCGCTCTGCAACAGGTCGAGCGACGACGTAGAATTCTATGGCGATTTTTGCCGCTATTGCTCAGAAGGCAGGATACGGGACAGCACACCTTCGAGAATAAACGTTGAGAGGTGCAAGAGGTGCGGGAGAGTAAGGATAAAAGGCAAGTTTATGAGGCCGAACCGTGAACGCCTTGAGGAGATGCTCAACTCGCAGATAAAAGGCTGTGAGATAAAACTGATAAGCTATATGGACAACTCGATGCTCACTCTCGTCACTGAGCGTACACCTGAACATACCGTTTCTGCAGAAAAGGAAATATCCCTCATCTACAAAAACTCAATATGCGAAAAATGCAGGAAGAAGTCAGGATCGTACTACGAAGCAATTGTGCAGCTGCGGGGCAACAAGGATCGCATGGAAAAGCTTATGCTATCAATTGCATCTTACCTGGAATCCAGGGATGAATTTGTGGCAAAGGTAGAGCGTATAGACAATGGTTTTGACATGTACATAAGCAGCAAGAAGTGCATTTCAGATTATATTGCCGCAAGGAAGCTTAAACCTACTGTCTCCTACACACTATACGGTATGAAAAGGGGGAAAAAGGTATACAGGAACACATATGCGATAAGAATATAGATGAGAAAAGCATCTTAATCTATAGAGTGGACATGCAGAAGATGGAGATGAATAGGATACTCATTTACATTGTCTTGGGAGCAGTCCTTTTGCTAGCACCATCAATGGCGTTCTATCTGGCCCCTAGTCTCAGCGGCATGTCCAATCCGTGCACACAGATAAGCCAGTCTATAATTTCATGTCAGGACGGAGCGTCCCCGGAGATAGGATTTACTATCTCAGAGCAATATGCACCAGAATATGGCAATTTCACGGTATACTCAACTCAGCCTTACGAGTACGGAAACCCTGTCGGAGTAGATGGAAATCAGTGTCAGGTATCGAGCGATACGGTTCAGACGTGTTTCATAGTCCTCGCACCGGCCCCCCTTTCAATGGGGTACGGGATATCAAGTGAAAATGTAAGTCTCAAACTAGTCTCCAACACGTATCCGCAGATTTTTGCATATTCCAATTTTAGCATAACCATAGAATATTACCTTACCGGTCAGCAGAGCGAGCTTTACAATACTTATGAGGCAGCATCATCAGAATATGAATACCAGAACAGCACATATGCAAATCTGTGTCTGGGACTCGGGATATGCAACCAGAGCATCGAAAGCTACCTTTCCAATTCTTCATCCGCGCTTGCCTATGCCGATTCGTTCATAAATGAGTATAACACGTCTGCGGTGGTCAATTCTGTACAGGTTGCAAAAGCTCTTTATTATGCCCAGCGCGCTAATGCGACTCTGAATGGCGAGATAGATAATTTTAGCGCTTTTGTAGGCTCATCCAACATTATACTTGACTATACAGCTGAAGCAAAAAGCAACATGGCATCTGCAGAGAACGAATACAACGGCAATTACTCACTTATACAAAAATGCAACGCCATATCCGGGAAAAATTATTCGGCTGAAATTTACACAAACATGAATTATATAACAGCATATGCAAGTCCTACAAGCGTACAGGGATCAGAAACTTATCTTAACAATTCGCTCGCTTTTGATTCGTATGTAGGGCAGGCCATAGCTTCGTGCAAAGGTATAGTTGCAGCCGCTGCTTCACATGACCCTGCAGGATCTACGACGCTTCCGGCCCAAAGCTCTATTGCGACGAAGAATCAGCAGGATTCTTCAAAACAGCAATCCGCACATGGCACAACAGCGCAGGAGGGATTTCTGTCATATCAGTACAGATTTATCATTTGGACCACAATACTGGTCATAATAACACTTTACGCCCGATCCAAATATATTGAATACAGGGAGATACACGGGCTCAGGAACAGGGAACGTGATATTTATTTAGAACCAGGGAATGAAGATAAATAGGGAGACGTGGCTCCTAAAGCCTGAATCTGACTTGCATCTCTTGCGATTGCGATCTGAATGCCGCATCGCCGCTTTTTGCCTGGAAACTGCGCTTATTTTTTATCTTTTTCTCCTCTCTTGCCCTGCGGCTGAACTCCTTTACCGCTTTGGCCTTGCAGATCCTGTTGCTGGTCTTTTTGCTGGTTGTATATATTGAGGCGCTGGTTCGCCAGCTGCTCCAGGCCGAGTATGCCTACCGGAGTCGGCATGCTAAAACCTTTGCTCTCAGTAGGTATGAAGATCATAAGATTGTGGCCGTTAAGGCTCATCTCATACATCATGTTAAGGGCGCGCAGCTGCATTGCGTAGAGATTACTCTGGTATTTCTTCGCAGCATCGAGCATCTTGTCAGCTGCGAGTGTTTCGCTCTCAGCAAGTTTTACTCTTGCCATCTTCTCCCTTTCAGAGGTAGCAACACGAGCCATCGCATCCTGCAGCTCTTTTGGTATTCTTACATCTCTTATCTCAACCGAGATAGCATTGATGCCCCAGATGCTGACTCTCTGTTCTATCAGTGCCTGTATGTCTTTGCCTATTATGTCCCTGCCTGCAAGCATTCCTGAAAGATCGCTCTTCCCTATAATGTCTCTAAGTGCTGTCTGGGCTGCAAGCTGAACAGAATCAAAGTAGGATTGAACATTCAGTATCGTCTTCTCGGGATCGGAAACCTGCCAGAAGAGTATAGCATCCACATCAACAGGTACATTGTCTTTTGTAAGAGTCTGCTCTGCACTGAATGTTGTACTTATGACGCGTAAATCTACAGTAAACGGGGTGGATTCTACAAGCGGTATGATCAAATAGAAACCTGGCCCTATTATGCCCTGATACCTTCCGAGCCTGAGCAACGGCATCCTATTCCATTCCCTTACTATTCTTATAGAAAGTGCGAGAAGAATCAAGAAAATGACTATGAATACGAAGATTCCTATCGCCACTGCGCTCGAAGCGCCCGCTCCGAATGATCCTACTGCAGCAATTAATGCGAGTAGAAGAGCAAATCCAACATCTATAAGTAATGCTGAGTTGTAACTTTTAATAGCATTCATGAGCCAACACCTCCAAGTGTCAATACTAATCAAAAACAAAAAACTATAAAGTATTGGTAAAACGTGTGCCGCTTACAAATTCAGTTGAAGGGCAATGGGGACCCGGGCGGTGGGGCATGTGCCCGGGTTTGTCTTCCCCACTCCAATATTGGAGTATTACCTGCTGAACTCGCAGTGGCTTACCAGTAACTTCGAAGTCCCTTTTGCATCCTTCTCTATCCTTCTGCCAAGTTCATGCTGCTTTTTGTAATCAAGGAGAGCAGACTTTACGATAAAGCCGTACTCTCCTTCAGTTATGTGGACCTCTTTCACGTGGTGCAATGATGCAAGCCTCTGCGCTACCAAGCGGACGTTTGAGTTTGGGCCAGGCCTTACGAAGAAGAAGCTGCAACCGAGGCGAATTCTGCCGGATCTTCTGCACGGTTGCTTCGCTGACCCGTTTTTATTCTCTCTCATCCTTACCAACTTTTTATTTGAGCAGCAGAAGGATTAGTCTGCCCAGACTACCCTCCAGACATTCTTCCTTTCCATGACAAACTTCACAGGCCTGTTCTCATAGTCCTTTTCCATGTGCGTATTCCCATTCTTTCTATTCTCTCCGAAAATCCTTCCCATCATCCCATTCATTATATCACCATTAAGCATAAAATGAGGTTTGGGCAGATGCAGTGGGAAAATTGGCAGGTATGCGCAGGGTGGAGGTGCGCTTGCTGCTCGAGGACGAGCATAAGACTGCATTATTGTACAGATCCATCATATCCCAAACCCTCGTAGATACTGTAGCTTAACTGGTATATATACCTTATTTAATTTCCGAATTTATTTCTAAAATATTCGGATTTATGTCAAGCCCACTTCGTATTCCAAGCGTACTTATAATACTGCTTCGGATCAAGGTTTCTTAGCGGAACGAGGCCTTTTACAGCTTTTACTAGAACAGCCTTGGCTATTTTGGGGTTGTTGTTCCTCAATATATTTGAATACCACTTGGCCCCAAATCTTTGGGAATTTTTCTTCGTTTTTCCAAATGTGAACGCGAAAAATCGATAACTCCCACTAAGGACAACCATCATTGGAGTAGCATTTATGGTTGGAAGCTCCTCCATCTCAGCCATATCGTGTCTCCTTATCGCAGGAAATATGTCACTAAGTGTGCGCTTATCGAATCTATACCGTGCAAAGAAAACTGTGAGAAATCCCTCCGCTCCCTGCACTGCGATGGTGAATCTTTGGATTATTCCCTTCTTAGCAAGCCTGAATACCCTGTACCTTACCGTATCTTCGTTTATGCCTAGTTGCTTGCTCATGTTCCTGTAGCTGATCCTTGAGTCCTTGTTTAGAAGCTGTAGTATAAGCTTATCTTTCTTATCTGCCCGATCAATAAAATTGACAACGCTGTCATTGAGGGGCATATATCCGAGGTTTGCCTGGATATAGCTTGAGGGACGGAGTTCGGGGAGGTATTCTGACAGGTTGACTGCGAGTTCCGTTTCCCATCTTATATAATTATTCGATGTATCTGCAGCCGCGAAGATGAGGATGTCGTAGTCTCCCTTAAGTATGTATACATCCTGTGCATACGGATCATCTTTGAAGAACTCCCTAATAAAGGCTTCGTCAGGTTTTTTTCCGAATTTTATGAGTATAGCATGCTTCTCCTCCCATCCGAGTTTGTTTATATCTACTTCGATGGTAAATCGTATATCGAGCCTCTCAATAAGCCTGTTGAGAAGCCTGTTTGCCTTTGATGGAGAGCAACCCGCGATGTTTGCAAGACGTGAAAGACTAGTTCTGGAGTTGATGCTTAGCTCCTTAAGCATGAGCTTTTCTCTGCTTGTCAGACCTAAATCTCCACTCATACGCCTTTATATTTCATAAAAGTATTAAAATCTTCTGATAGAAATCCGAAAAAAGCATAAATAAATCCAGATAAATGCAAATCTTATTTAAACATAAAACATCAACCAAATATTATGGATACCAAGTATAAATCAGCACTCACGCTGACATTCCTTGTGTTAATTTATACTATGTACACTATATTGCTAAAGATAGGAGGCACTACAATAGGACTCATACCGCAACTGTTCTATGCATTTTTGGTCGGATTTGTAGCATCTTCTGCATTCAATTTTATGATAGATGGGGGTAAAGGCATTGCGTCGATAGTAAGGCAACCTAAACTGCTTCTCGCCCTTGTCGGCGCAGGCATGGTAAACAATGCACTTGCACAGCTTTTCCTAGGCATCGGGACTGTTGGCACAAATCCTAGCTTAGCTTCTGTCGTATACCGTAGTTGGATAATAGTGGTAGCGGTACTTACGCCAATCGTGCTCAGGAACAAGATAAACAGAATGCAACTGTTTGCAATACTTATAGGATTCATCGGCTTGTATATTGTCGTAACCGGTGGTACTCTTCTCAGCTTCAACTTCATAGAAGCTCCTTTCTTAGGATTTGTATTTGCTTCGGCACTATGCAGTGCATTTATAACGCTCGTGATGAGCAGGTATACGTTCAATATTTATGGGGCGACTATAGTGTTCAACCTTGTTTCGCTCATTCTTATGGGGATAATAGCTGTAGCAACAAATACCAGCCTTGCAATAAGCTTCCCACTCTCTTCTCTGTTCACTGTAGTGTTTCTCGGGGTTTTCGGATTTTATTTTGCAACTAACCTTTACTATCATTCAGTGAAATACTTCGGCCCGCAGGTTGTTGGAAATGCATTGCTTGCAATCCCATTCGTTACATTCATTCTATCAGCACTTATACTAGGCACCCCCATTCAGCCGTACTATGTAGTAGCTGCCGTGCTGATCAGCTTCGGCATTGTGCTCCAGAAGCGATACTCCTCAGTTCCACAAAGAATAACATCAAAAAGTATGTTTAAGAATATGATTGTGTACGACGTAACTGGTGCCTTCGCAAGCAACAAGGGGATTTTGATGTCAGATTACATCAAAGGCAGCGGAAGAGCTCTGGCCATAAAAGTAAATTCACAAGCAGCTTTAGAATTAAATCTTGATGGAATCGGCGAGTGCGTAATTTTCACAAGCTCAAATCCACATCCTGGTGCATCTGCAAGTGAACTTGAATTTGTAAATGACATAATTGGGAAGAAGAACAATGAGATAGTAATAATCGGGATGGGAAATGCTGATGCTGTGGAGGAAGCACTAAATAGGATACATCTTGAAACAAAGCAGGTATAGACACATATGTGGCAAATACTTGTGTCTATTTCATGTATCACAGAATGAATATGAGCAAGCGCATCGGGTAGCTAAGACTGAAGGTCAAATTCACGGTTTTGGAGGTGCAGAACCCGTATTAGACACAACTGGAAAAACGTCATTGATAGCAGGCCATATTCCCAGATTATTTTAGTTCAACTACACAGATTCTGAATAACTTAAATTTACTAGTTGTTTTTATTGAAAGCCACATATCGTTCGTCATCAATAGGTATTTCTATAGGCTGACAAGTTGGACTTTCGCCTCCCCAGGTATTTTTATTCGACTCCAGGCAAACATGCTGCTATATTCGGTATGCAATTGTCTATAAATGCTTGAGCTACTTTTTCTATCGCCTCATTCAAAAATTTGCCAGAAAACTTTTGAGGCATGGTATAAGATGGATATGCCTGTAAATTATGTTTCTTGTGCTAAACCAAAGCTATACATAAGCTTTTTAAAACCATACTACCAAACCTTATTGAGTATTTGGTGAATCTGATGTCAGGAGGAGGCTAGAAGTTTATTATAGACCGTTCTTTTCCTATACCTTATCGTGATTATTATCACATTTTGGCGTAGTCTACATAAGGTTTAGGCTCTATTGCGTGAGTCTTAACTAAGTTTTGGTACTGTATAGTGTACTGATTGTCAAAGCATCTGTTGCAGAATGTACCGACTAATGTTGTAGTTATTATACCTATTTTGCTGAATGTAGTGCCATCTATCTTCGATTTTAAGTTATCTATCTTGCTCTCGATGATCTCGTTCTTCTGAAACGGGGAGATGAAGATTACTCCGTCAGGGTCCATTACGTCAAAGATCACAGAATAGTTGCTAATAAGCTTGCTGCCATTGCCAATTATGTCAAGGCGCAGCTGGTTTCTAGTTTTATCGAACTTCTTGTTGTCCCCTCTTTCCATAAAGATTATGCCGTTGTACGAGAACATTATGTTTCTTATGTTTATAGTAATCCGCTCAAGCATCCCCTCTTCAAGCATCTTGTAATAGGAATATCTGGCTGCTCCACGCGTAAGGTTGCACTCTGCGTCTATATCCTGAAACTGTTTGTTACCTCCAGAATTAAGACTTCTCAATGAAAGGAATTCCCTTTGAAGCAGGCTGCCTTCCCTTGGCCGAGGATTCTCTAATGTTCTTCTCCAGACCTTCTTAGAGAGGACATCGAAGAAGAGATCCCGAACAGGTACGAAACCATATACCTCAGCGACTGGTTTTATGTGCCAAGTTGCCAGATATTCGGGAAGCAGTCTTTCCCTCAGCTCTTCTACCTGCTCTCTCGCCTTTGCAGAGTCAGCTTCAAGCAGCAAGTAGAGCATCAGATCATATTGGCCTTCTATCAGTGCGCAGAGCTGGATAAGAGGCTGGTTTTCAAACGTCCTTTTTATATACTCGACGCTTGGCATTTTGTCATGAAACTTGATAAATGCTATATGGCCGAAGAAGCCCAATCTGTTCATGTTCATCTGAGCCAGGTACTCTATCCCATACTTCTTCTCAAGCTTCCTTATCTTTCTAGCCGCTCCTTGCGGAGTTATTCCAAGCACTTTCGCTATTGAATTGAACCTTGCCCTGCCATTCATGCTGAGTATGGTGAGTATTATCCTTTCTTCTTCACTTGGCTCAAAGGCAATTTCCTCTTCTGCCTTTTCCGGATCCTCAGGCTTCTGAAATTCCGGGATAATGACACGGCCGCCGTACTTCTCTATAAGTGCCTTGGCAGCTTCCAGCTTCCTTTCGTCTCCTGAGCCTCCTTTCCTCAGAAATACACCTTCTTCGGTTATCCTTCCCATGTAATAAGATTTTCGTACCTTCCTGCCTGTTTTCTCTGCCAAATATTCCATGTTGTATACATAAAAGCGGCCTGAAAGTTCCTTAAGATATATGTGTCGTGCCTTGTTTTCCAACTTTATCTCTTCAAACCGCTCCTTTACGGCTTTTGGTAGTATGCGCATAACACTATATAATAACTTATATCTAAAAATGTTTCTATCATTTTACAATTGTAAATACTAAATGGATTTGTTTTAGATTATTAGATACTATTTAATCCGCTTAAATTAAAATAAATTAAGTATATTATAAAATAATATTTATATATCAATAATGCCTATTATATATGGGATATGGCATCGGCGTGGACGAATACAACCTATTTATCCCCTACCCGCGTTCATTCATGCCGCCCATTTCCCAACCATTTTTTAAAGATTCTTTTAGGTTAAGCCTTCCTTGGTGCAATAGTTACAGGGCATGCTGAAAAAGGTTTTTATATCAAAAATATACAAATACATATTAATGACCGGCAAAATGAGTAATCGGCGAGACAACAGAGGAGACGTGCTTGATGCTGCCATTATCTCCGCTTCCAGAAGCAGTAATGCTGGAAGCAGGGTTCCTGCTGGGCACGGTACCGAAGAGAGGAAATTTAAACGGCTTGTTAGAAAGGTAGAGATGGCCGGGGCTGCGGTATTGATTGCCGGAGCCGCTGCGACTTACTTCAGCCTTAAATCCAGCAAAAACCCTGAGACTAACTCCAAGGCGCCTTCAGCAGTAGTGACGACCACTATGCCGGCTGCTGCCACAATTCCAAGGATAAATACATGCACAGTAGAGACAGTAGGGGAGACGGTGATTGATTTAATGTTGCCGCTAAGCAGGCCATGGACAGTCATTGAAGATTTAAAATACCGCAATATTGCATCTCCACTTCCTGTGCAGGTCGCATACGCATATAACGGCACATCTTTTATCTGGTATGAGCAGTCCGGTGCCAAACTGGAGGATGAGAAGGTTGGAAAATATCCTCCTGGAGGCAAATTCAATGTGCCGGTGTTAAGCACTACGCCCTTAAATTTTATAGGAATTTTCGACCAGGCGCTAAGCCCAGCGCAGATCAAAGCGTATGGAAAAGAGACAGTGGCTAAAATGATAGAAGAAAAACAGCCGGGCTTGGAGTATAAGTGGCCAGATACGCTTCCGGTAAAAACAGCCCAGGAGTGCAAGTCCATGCTGAATGCGATACCTTACATCAAAGTGTACCGTTCTCCTACTGCTCCACAAAACCTGAACAAGATTGAATTCTCAATTCAGAAGACGCCACTCCAAGGCAATTGAAGAATAAGCGAGGGCATGGAATTTGAACCCATGCAAAGGCGATAATCAAAGATATGGCCCGGTTTATTATATCTTTAAGTCGCCTAAGCAATCAATGAGATGCCCTAGGTGCAATAATAAGATGGTAAGCATGCAGGCCTGCCATCTTTTATGCAAAAATTGCGGCGCACAGCTGGACTGCAGCGACAAAGGCTGGTTCTGGTAAGGTTATGCCTGAATGCGCTTAGGGCTTGAGCTCACCTGGAAACTTCTTCTTCGTCTTGGAGATTTTAGGCCTTATCACGAACATGCAGTAAGGCTGCAGTGGGTTGCGCTTGTAGTAATCCTTATGGTAATCCTCAGAGGGATAAAAGGCATCAAGCTTTTTTATCTCTGTCACTATGGGCTTCTTGAAGTTGCCAGCGACTCCTGCCATGTATTCTTCTATTACCTCTCTGTCTGCTTCGTCCGCGTACAGTATTATGGAACGGTACTGGGATCCTACGTCTGCACCCTGCTGATTGACTGAAGTCGGATCATGCATCGAGAAGAAGACCTCCAGCAGCTTTTCAAGCTTTATTGCTTTAGTTGAGTATTCAATTTTAAGCACTTCGGCATGGCCTGTGCTTCCACTACACACTTCTTTGTAGGTCGGATTTTTTGTATGGCCGCCAGCGTAACCCGGAGTTGTTCTGATAACGCCCCTGAGCATATCAAATACGGCCTGAGTGCACCAGAAGCAACCCCCACCTAGCACTATCCACTTCGTGCCTGCTTTCATACTCCTAATTCACATGCTTACTATTTAAACACATGCGATAGAGGTATTTCAGGAAAAGAGCCTTCAGACAACCTTGAGAGTCTTTATCTTATTGCCATGTCAACCTGCGTTAATTTCCATCGCCCTGCTGGAGTCATTGTCGCTCATCCTGAATGAAGAGTATAGCATCAAGAAGGCTATGGCTTGGACTATAACAACATAAACCATAATGTCTGTTATGGAGTAGTACAGGTAGCCTATAACCACACTTGATGCCATAAGCCCAAATCCATAGAATGCATTGAAGATTCCATAAGCTGAGCCTCTCTTTTTTTTATGTATCATTGACCCTACAACTGCGCGCATAACTGTATCCTGTACGCCGATAGCGGCTCCGAATATCAAAGCTGCTATAAATAGAAAAACGGTGCCACCCAGAAGGAGCAGCGGAATGAGCAGAGGTAGCAATAAGCCGATATATACGAGCCGTCTTCCTGCTTTATCATACATCAGCCCGAAGATCGTCCCGAATGCGCCTTCTCCTGCCATTGCCACCAGGAAGATGAGCGGCACGAGATAGGTGCTTATCTTGTATTGTGCTCCGTATAAGATAAAAGACACCTGATATAGGCCTGCAGCGCTTATGGCTACTGCAACAGAATAGATCAGGAAGCTTCTGAATGCCATTGGCCTTACATTCTCCTGCCTCTTCCGCTGCAGCCTGTTTCTACCGTAATAGCCGTATGCTACGAATAGGAATGCCATGGCCAGCAGGGCAGGTATGGCAAGTAATCCGAATGCGTCGCGGTATCCGCCCCTGAAGAACAATACCAGGGAGACGATAACAGGCCCCAGTATAGCGCCGGTCTGGTCGAGAGCCTCATTTATTGCAAATGCCTTGCCTATCTTTCCTTTCGATGCAGCCGCAGATATTATATAGTCTTTCGGAGGAGCTCGTGTTCCCTTTCCAAGTCTCTCCATGAATATCAACACTGCAGCCATCAGATAATTTCCTGAAAACGCAAGCAGCGGTACAGCAAAAAGGTTTATTGCATATCCTATAAACATTATAGCCCAGTATCGTCTTGTACCATCTGCAAGCCTGCCGCTCACGAGTCTGAATGCATATCCTGCGAATTCGCTCAGGCCCAGCACGATGCCCAGCAGGAAGACTGAACCGCCTAGAGTAGAAGTAAAGAACTGTGGTATTATACTCCTCGCGCCTTCATAAGTGAAGTCTGCGAACAGGCTCACTATACCAAGTATAAGTATGAAAACTGTGCCTTTTTTAATTCGCTTAAGGTTGATTTGCATATAATCACATACAATGCAGCTTAATCATATCCTTGAATTAGCGGGGAATCTGCCGTGCAGACCCTATTCATTGCCTCTTTCCTTGCTCTTCTCTTTTGGTATAAACTTTAAGGATATGGAATTAACGCAATGCCTTGTTTCTTTTGGAGTAAATCCCTCGCCTTCAAAAACATGGCCGAGGTGGGCTCCGCACCTTGCACATTGGATTTCAGTTCTTATTCCATCAGCATCCCGGACACGCTTTACCGCACCTTTTATCTCCTGGTCAAAGCTAGGCCATCCGCAGTGTGCGTCAAATTTATCTTTAGACATATACAGCTTGGCATTACATCTCCTGCATAGATACACGCCTTCCCTCCAGTTCTGCTCATATTCACCCGTAAATGGAGCTTCAGTGCCTTTGTGCAGGATTACCTCTTCTTCCTTCTTGGTAAGCTTATTCAATTTCATATTATTACCATACTATGGGCTAACTTTCCATTCTTTCAGGAATTGCTTAAGGTATTCTCTCATGTACGCATCGCGCTCTTTAGCAAGCCGTTTGCCTGTTTTAGTATTCATTCTGCCGCGAAGCAAAAAAAGCTTCTCGTAGAAATGATTTATAGTTGTGCTTTGCGAACTTTTGTATTCGTCAAAGCTTTTGTGGTATACTGGCCTGATTTTGGGCTCAAAGATAAGGTTACCTCTCATTCCCCCATATGCAAATGCCCTTGCTATCCCTATTGCACCTATGGCATCCAGCCTGTCTGCATCCTGCACTATCTTGCCTTCTATGCTTTTCATTGCATTCTTTACCTTCGCACCTTTATACGAAACATTGTCAACTATATGGCAGGTCCTGCTAATGGTTTCTTCGCTTGCTCCGGCTTTTTTCAGGTATTTCGTTGCTATGCGCCCGCCTGCCAATTCATCGCCTCCATTGAATTTGTAATCAGCAATGTCATGCAAGAGTGCGCCTAGCTGAACTATATATTTATCAGCACCCTCCTCATAGCTAGCTATCTTAAGCGCGTTCTTCCAAACGCGATAAACATGCCACCAATCATGACCGGTGCTATCCGGAGGCATTGCTCCCCGCACATACTCTATAGTCTTTAATAGCACCTTCTTCCTGTACTCAGCCATGCATCAATCTCCCTTAATTATTGCGGCATCTTAATATTGAATCTTCAGGCAGAGCAGCAGAGCCGCAAGCCAGAATAATATTTTTGGTTAATCATTTATTGCCATTTATCTTTTTATATCTTCATGATAATCTGCTATTCATCCAAGTACAATGTTCGGACTTTTATTTCAGCAGGATGAATTTAGCCTGATTCCTGAAGGAAGAAAGAGGCAGGCAATGCAAATCACTGGGAGCAAAGCCAATTACAGCTAAGTAAAGTTCTTAATCGCCTGCCGAGAAGTTATGCTCTTTTTCACACTCGACGAAAGGCTTTGTTTTTTCTATATCTACGTCCGACTTCTTTACGGAAATTTCTCTTTATCCCTGCAGGAGAATTTCTACGAACCCAGAGCCACTTAATCAACAAAATTTGATCCTTTCAACAAAGCCCGTTTCTTAGTGAGAAGTGTTAGAGGGCTTCGCGTTATGCACTGCAAAAGCTACCCAAAATATTAATAAACAGTTACTTTACGCCTCCTGGGGATCAAAAATGAATAGAAGCTACACTCCAGGATCGCGTATTGCGTATTTAAACTTTCTTTACATTCTTTGCTCTTGGTCCTCTCTCTCCTTGCTCCACTTCGTATTCTACTGCGTCGCCTACTGAGAGCGCTGCGCCACCCTGTATGGCAGAAGTATGCACATATACGTCCTTTCCGTCTTCTCCTGTTATGAATCCAAAGCCTCGTTGGGCATTGAACATCTTTACTTTTCCTTTCATATTACCACATTGTTTGTTCTATATTATTTTAAAACATCAATCTATATTTGTTTGCATAAGGGGCATTTTTCTGCAACAGCCTATTCAGCATATAAGTAAATGGCCTCTTGTTTAAATCACAGAGTGGTATCTGCTCAAGGCTTAAAAAGCTTCAATACAAATATGAACCATGGAAGAAGGCAATAAGGCCGAGATAAAGGAGATTATCGATAAGGCAGAGATAAGCCTTGTGCTGGATACCTATGATGATATATTTTCAGACTTCGATCCTAGACCGTACAGTGAACGTGCGTTGTCTGAAGACTTCCTGTATGAAGCTAAAAAAGCAACGCGTGATAAGGAAAGAGGGATAGAGCTCCGCTTCCTAATCCCAAATTCAGTCAGAAATACTGCAAATGAAGATCTGATAAAATCCAGGCTAAAAAATCATTTTAGAAAGCATTATAAATTACTCGAGAAAGATCTCTCGGTATGGAACAGGCAGGCACTGATTATGATTATGGTTGGTGCTATAATAGGTTTTATCGATGCCTTCCTTTTATCAGTGAATGGCTTTGCTGCATTGTTCAAGGATGCGGTTGAGATAATACTTACTCCTGCAAGCTGGTACACAATCTGGACGGGTTTTGACCATATGGTTTCAAAGCCGAAGGAAAGTGTGGAGGACAGGGACTTCTACAAGAAGATGATCGAAGCCAAGATAACCTTCACCCCATATTAAAAAACTTGTCTTGGAAATACCTTTCCCTATCTTGCGCTTTGTTTTTTAGCTCTCAGGCAAGCCAGGCAAAAGAGCATATAACTATTCGATGCGTTTAAACGCTTTATAAGAAAGCTTTCGTATACTGCTCAACTGTCATGTTCTGTTCATTCCACTCTCAGCCTAATTTGCCTTGCTTTCTTCCATTCAGATAACCACTGCATCAAATAAAGCACGGGATATGGCAAAATTTATATTGTTTTGAGATTATTACCATCAGTGCAAAGATGTCGAGTAACCGCATTCTTATAGCTGGCCCTTCTGGTTCAGGCAAGACGTTGCTTGCAAAGTACTTCAAAGAGCGTGGCGTTAACGCCATAGATGCCGACGGAGCTGGCATAGGAATCTGGTGTGATAAAGCAGGCAATGAATTCGAGCCTGCGCCGGGAATGGAGATGAGCCTTGGGCAATGGGCATTTGAGATGGGTCTGAGGTGGAATTGGGATCCTTTAAAGCTTAAGTTATTGCTGGATAAAAATCCGGAAATTTATCTTTTCGGAAACGCCTATAATATATATTATCTAGCAGGATTTTTTGACAGGAAATACTATTTGGATGCAGATGCTGGACAAATACTAGGAAGACTTATTAGCAGAAGCGATTCTGCAATGAATCATCATGGATGGGGCGATACTGAAGAGCAGAGAATAGTAATACTGAATGAGCTCGAAGCAGAAAGGGAGAAGGCAGAGCATGCTGGTTTCGAATTCGTACAGGCCCGTTTGACTCCGAAGCAGATTTTCAATATTATACATTTAAAGGTTAATGCGGCAGGTTGCATTTGAGTAGTACAATAGATGCGCATTGCATCATAAAGCATGAGTAAATACCTGCTAAATAGGAACAGTACTGCTGTAATTAGTCTATTAACTTATTGTTCTCTGTAGCCGTTTGATAGAACATGGTAAAAGTCCCTTTGTCTTAATGAGGCTCCACACCAGGCATGAACTTTAATCCGAAGTCAGACAGATGCACGCTCACGGTATTTATTTGGATGTGTTGGTAGGCTTCCGTTCCTTTTGTTTGTGTGTCTTCAATCAAGTAAATCACATATGGCAAGGATTAAATAGACGTAATGATTTAATATTTAACATTAATGTGGTTTGGTATGCCTGGAAAGAATTTAAAGCTGATCTTCAAAGTCAAGGCGAAAAGGGCCAGGGAATTGAGCAATTTGTGGAGAGAGGCGCTTAATGACTGGCTCGAAGTGTCGGAGCATGACAAAGATCTTGGTAAGATAAAACTTTTGGGGAGAAGGGAATGGCTAACACGCAAAAAAGCAAATAAAGCGACTGAAGAAATGTATACTGCGTGGAAAAAATGGAAAGGGCTTTAAAATCATAGATCTTGCATTTTGTAGTGAAAAACAGATTTATTGCAAGCGCATTTGGAGTTTTATGTAATAACACTTTGAGATTATTTACTTTTAGAGGCACTGAGGGCGTCTTGAAGTATCTTTGCATGCTCTATTATTTTCATGCCCTTCTCTGTTGTCACATAAGCTATTACGCGTCTACCTGCCTTGGATCTCGTTATCACTTCTTCAATGGCATTTGCTGCTATAAGTTCCTTAAGCCTTTTTGAAACGGTTGCAGAACTTAAGCGTTTCCCCCTTATCAAAATTTTAGTAAAATCGTTAAATGATTTTGGGTCATGGCCGCTAGCCATCTGCAATATTTCTATGGCGCCTCTTATAAGTATCATCTTATTACCATCTTGTATACGACTATTTCATTATACTGCTTCATATATAAACTTTTACATAGTATACTTTAGATTCTAAAGTATTAGATAAAATAGCAAAGTATTATATATATGAATAAACAAATGTATTTAATTGTAAGAGGAGGAATCATATGAAACACACAACACACGAGATATCTCATTTTGAGATTCCTGCAAGGGATCCAGAAAGATTAAGGAACTTCTACACCAATGTATTTGGATGGAAGTTCAAGAATGCAGCTGAGCAAAATATGCAGTACTGGAACATAACTACTGGGACAAAGCACCTTCCTGGAGTTGACGGCGGATTATATAAAAAGGGCAGCAGGAAGCAAACTCCTGTCAACTACGTCAGCACTCCGGATCTTAACGAGTCGATGGCCGAAGTTGAGAAGCAAGGCGGCCGCATAACTGTAGGCAAAAAGGAAGTGCCAGGCCATGGATTCACTGCGATAGGGATAGATCCAGAAGGTAATTCAATAGGATTGTTTGAGTCAGCAAACAGGGGCATGTTCAGGTCAAGGGGAAAACAGAGCCAGAGTGGAGCTAATAGAGTGCCCTCAAAGCACAGAAAGGACATGAGAGCTGACAGCAAGTAATCATGTAAAGAGGAAGGCATCATACTGGTTTGGAAAGGGATAGGAAGAGTGTAGTTACTCCGACTATTTAAGCATCCGAACCAGTGTGAGCTCAACTAAAGAAAGGATTTCGGAAAGGAAAAGGCATATGGTATATTGGAAATGTGGTTAAATGAGCGCAAACGTGGGACATTGGATGGGATTATTCCTGGCAGTAGTGTTAATTGCACTTATACTGATATTAGTATTGCCCCTTACAGGAGGGCTTCTTTATTCGCTGCTAGTGAATACTATTGTAGGATTTATCGTAATATTCATTGTAAATGCTATTTTCGGCCTCGGAATAAAATACGATCTTCTAGTATTAATCTTTGTGGCAATATTCGGACTGCTTGCTGTCTGCATACTAATAATACTTAATCTGCTTGGCGTGGATTTCAAAAACAAGTCACTCAGAAACCAAAGATAATGTGATAGCATGTTAAGTATTTTGTTGAACATTGTTGCAGGTGGACTAGTGTCAGAGATAGTTGTAATAGCTGCGATACTGTTGATATTATTTGTTATATTTAAATTCGGTAACATCATTTTAGTCCTCATATTGAATAGCGTACTAGGCCTGATTATAATCTGGCTTGTGAATAGTTTCTTTATGCTCGGCATAACATACGATTGGATTACGTGGATTGTAGTGGCGGTACTGGGACTTCCTGCAGTTGCAGTCATAATACTCCTGAAGCTTATCGGAATTTCTATTTGAAATGTAGTATGCCTTTGTGTTTGGTAAACGCAATAAATCAGGGAAAAAGAACAAATGTTATACAACATCCGCGTAATTAGCAGAATCTCAAAAATAATCTAAGTGATACAATGTTCAGCATAAGATTGAGAATAAGGGAGGAGATGAAGACAGTAATTAGTCCTAGCGAAACTATTATGCTAATCATAAAACAGAGTCTTTGGCACTCAATAGCTCCAAGCGCATTGGTCTTGACCGATAGGAGGGTGGTAATTATACATCATTCCTTTTGGGGCCTTTACACAAAGATTAACTTAATAAGCCCTACAGAAATAAACGTAGTGCAGCACATTAACATCAAAAGCGTGGCGCTTGGGAGGGGATTGCTATTTGGGACTGCTAGGCTTAGATTACTTGGCTTTGTAGAGCCCACACCGCAAGTGGATTACGAGTGGGATCTGAGCGGTATATGGATAAAAGATGCACTCAAAGTCCTAACTGAAATAGGTAGATTGATAGAAGAGCGTAGCGAAATACAAGATGCTGAGATTTCTTCTACCAATGCGAGTGAGGGATTGGATGAGGATGCAAACACAAGGAGATCAGACATCGCGTTAAATGACCTGCACAAAACGTCTACTCAGCAAAACGCTATAAAGCAGCCCAGAGAGCAAAAAAGGATCATATCAGAAAAGCATCAATACACGCTCAGGGAGCCTTAACTTAAGGTTTGTTATTCAAATAATTTAAGTAAGATCAAGCTTAGTTAGAGTACTTCATGAAGCTAAACTCAGGAAGATTGCGTTGCCCATCCAAGTAGGATACATAGGTGCCTTTCTAAGCAGATTCGGTTTAAACCTTCAGTCGTTCTTCTTTAATATGCTCATTACTGATTAATTTATTGATACACAATATCTTCTCTTTGTAAAGTGCTTTCTCAATTTTCAGTGTTTTTGGTTCATCCTACTTATAAAAATCGCAACATACTGAAATATATATTATTTACATGCATCTAAACTTATCGGTGAGGTTTGCCTCGCTTAGCATATTACTGATTTTTGTGGTTAGATGGTAAATGCTGTCTTGTATAGCGGCGGGAAGGACTCTACCCTCGCATTGCATAAAATGGCGGAGAAAGGGGTGGAAATAGATCTATTGATAACTATGCTGAGCGAAAATGCGCACAGCTACATGTTCCATTATCCTAATTTGAGCTACACAAAGCTCCAGGCAGAAGCTCTTGGTATAAAGCAGGTTTTTGCAAGTACAAAAGGGGAGAAAGAGAAGGAGCTGGACGATCTAAGGGAATCACTTGTCGAAAATAAGGTAGATATGCTTGTAACTGGAGCGACATACAGCGAATATCAGGCTAACAGGATAAATGGAATATGCAAGAAGCTTGGGATAGAGCATGCTGCGCCACTCTGGCACATAGATCCTCTCGAAGAGCTTAATGAGATTGCGCGGAATTTTGAGGCAATAATAACCTCCGTATCTGCAGAAGGGTTGGACAGGACTTTCCTGGGTAAAAAGATCGATAATGATATTATAATACGCCTGCAGGATGCCAACAGAAGATATGGAATCCATATGCTCTTTGAGGGTGGCGAGGCTGAAAGCTTTGTGTTAAACGCACCATTATTTAAGAAAAGCATACAAATTGTAAAGGCAAGGACAGAATGGAACGGAGTTTCAGGGGCTTATTTTATAGAAGATGCTAAACTAATCGGTAAATAGTGTAGTGAAATGGGCAAGAAAGAAAAAATGGTCTTCGAAGGCGAAATATACTGGATATATCAGTGGAGACAGAAGCTGTATGATGGCAGCTATGCCACCTTCGAAAGAGCGGAGCGCCCTTCCGTAGTCCAGATCTTATGCATGATGGGCAACTCGGTGCTTCTTGCTAAGGAAGAGCAGCCGAATATGGAGCCTTCAATAAATATGTTTGGAGGAGTAATAGAAGAAGGAGAGCGGCCTCTTGAAGCTGCAAAACGGGAACTGCTTGAAGAAGCTGGAATCACTGCGAAAAAATGGATATTGCTTAAGACCTTTATATATAGCGGCAAGTTAAGCTATGCGTTCTATCTATATGCTGCATTGGGCTGCACCAAACGCTCTAAGCAGAAGCTTGATCCTGGGGAGAAGATAGAGGTAATAAGCATGCCATTAAGAACATTTATACGGTCCGTTAAGAAAATGAGGATGAATGCAGATATCAAGCTTTATTTTACCGAACTCAGGTATGAGAAGCTGAAAATGCGAAACCTCGAAAAAAGACTGGGCTTGAAAAAGCGCATGGATTAAATTTTTTCAGGATTCAACGAGTAAGGGCCGATTTATTAGTTTACTGAACTATGCCTTTTTAGAGTACGTTCTTATTTGCCTTTGCTAATAATAGAGTAATTGACCGAGTATACACACTTGTTCCTTTTTACAAGATTGAAAAATTCCCTTGTTTTTTCAGCAGTAGTATTAAGAGTCAATATGTCTATGCCTGTGCCGGGATGGTGGTGGTGCATATCTGTCTCTATGGCCTCCCTGAACTTGTGTATCAGATCAGAAACATTATTTTTCTCAGTATCTTTATATACAAGTACAAATACGCTCTCTACGTTCCCCCTTAGCGAGTCAAGCGTCTCGTAGTCCTTTATCAGGCTAAGCACAGCATTGCGAAGCATCTTCGACCGACTGCTATACCCTAGCCGCTTCTGTATCTGCTCAAGCTGTGCAAGGGAATTCTTATCCATTGAAATGCTTAGTATTTCCATGTAACTCCTGATTATTAACTTATATAGCAATGTTTATTAATATTTAGTTATTAACATATATATCATTACTTAATAATTTATCTGGGCCGATGTTCATGGTCGCAAGAAAATATGTACTTTTACTTGGAATAATGGCCGCAATACTGGTTGGCGGAATTGTGGCCCTTCATTATGCATTTCCGCAGTTTAGCCTGTCCTTTATACTTAATCCGCCGGTAGGACTTACACTGGCAGAGATACTTTTTATTGCATTTGTGCTAGGCATACTGCATGGAATCACTCCTGACGAGCATACCTGGCCCATTACATTCAGTTACGCAATTGGCAGCTATAGCACACGCAAGGGAATGAAGGCAGGGTTTTCCTTCTCCCTGGGTTTCACTGCCCAGAGGGCATTTCTTACCACTCTTGGCTTTATTGGTCTGGCTGCCTTTTATAGGACGTACAACCTTGATGGTCCGGTGTATATACTGGTTGGAGCTGCAATGGCAATAGTAGGGACATATATATTGAACAAGAGGATTGGGCTCCATATACCTTTCGACAAGCTGTTCAGAAGCGAACACCATTCTGGGAAATCAGAGCGTACTCCAATGCACGATGTGAAACCCAGGATAGCTGTAATACATGGATTGATAGCGGGTTTTGGTTTTGGAGCCTATGCAACAATTATAACGTTTATATTGGCTCCACAGGTTCCCAGCCTCATATATGCGCCATTACCTGGAGTCATGTTTGGGCTTGGAACAATGACTATGCAGATAATATTTGGAGCGATATTTGCTAACTTTGCAAGGGTCAGAAAGCTAAGCGAGAACCAGATAAAATACGTTGGAAGGAAGACTGCCGGGAGAACGCTTCTTTATGGAGGGATAGCATTTGCAGCAATAGGTGCGCTTATTGTATTCTTCCCGGCTATAGATGCCTTTGCCGTAAGCACAGGCAATCCCATACCGAACCTTAGCTCCATAGGCATTTCCACAATACTAGTGCTACTGGTTGTCGGAGTAATCGGTATAGGTAGCTTGATAGCAGGCATTGGAGAAATGTTAAGGTTAAACCAAAGGCGCAAGTAATAAATAGCTCTGCATTTCATGTGAAATGATCCAAATGGCATTTTTGTCGAGTAGAGGCAGGTATGCTATTAATGCCCTGGAAGAAGACGATGTGCTGGCAGACAAGATAATAAGAACTGGCAGGCAGGTAATAAAAATGAACAGGGGAGATCCCCCGTCATATTTCAAGACCCCAGGATACATAATAGATGCTTACATCAGCGCATTGAAAGAGAACAGGACAGGTTACTCTGACGCTACAGGCATACATGAGCTGAAAGAGGCCGTTTCTGCCAGATACAAGCGCTTATACGGAATTAATTTTAGCCCTGGCAAGGTAACGATAACGCAGGGAGTGAGCGAGGCTCTTCTCTTCCTTAATTCGATGCTGATAGACAGCGGCGATGAAGCAGTTATCTTCAAGCCGTATTACACACAATATCTCCCGGACCTGGAATTCTATGGCGGCAAAGCCATACTTGAGAGATACAGTGAAAAGGATAATTGGAACGTAGATTTGGACGGATTGGAAAAGAGCATTAAAAACAGCATAAAGAGAAAGAAGAAGGCAAAATACCTTATAATAACCAATCCGAATAACCCTACCGGCACTGTACTTGATTTGAATGTTCTGAAAGAGATAGTCGAACTTTCCAAGAATTACGGAATGATACTAGTAAGCGATGAGATTTACGATGAAATAGTATATAACGGAGCTACTTTTACTAGCATTTCGAAGATAGCGAAGGGAGTACCGCACATAATACTTAATGGCTCGTCAAAGGTTCTTGATTCGACAGGTTTCAGAATCGGCTACATGATAATACCTGAGGAGGACAAGAAGTCGCTGGAGATGAATGCCGAAGTAAAGAATCTTTCGCGTGTGAGACTTTCCTCGAATACGCCTGCCCAGTATGCTGTGGCAGCTGGCCTTAGGAATGTCATCGCTCACCAGCAGGCTGTCAGGAGCATGGTAAACGAGATAGCAAACAGGGTTAACTTTGCCTCAAAGCTTATAAATGAAAGCAAGTATATGAATACTGTTAAGCCTCGTGGTGCATTTTACATCTTTCCGAAACTGGATATGAAGATGCTTAAAATAAAAAATGACAAGGAGTTTGTAGACAAGCTCTTGGAAGAGGAGTGTGTGCAGGTAACAAGAGGCTCAGGTTTTGGAGATCCCGGGCATATAAGAATAGTTTCTCTGCCTCCGAAGGAGATACTCGGAACCGCAATAGCCCGGATTGAAGCTTTTTGCAAAAGGCATTCACGATAAAATAATTCATAAAGGAGGCATAGTCTATTGGTAGGACGTCACCCTTACACGGTGAAGAGCTGGGTTCGATTCCCTGTGCCTCCATTACCAAATC
>JAJZND010000025.1:0-44707 GCA_021848025.1 Microcaldota archaeon
ATCCATTGCACTTTGCCAACATTAGGCCCGCCTAAAGGGGATTTGCGGTGAGGGAAACCCCTAGCTTCCCGCCGTACTGCTGCAGTATATAAGTGCCAGGCAAAGCCTAATAAGTTTGCGTGGAAGCATAGAGGGGCAATAAGCCCAAAATAAAATGAGGGAATATTGGCAAAATATCCGATTAGGCTTCTCGCTTCTGCAGCAAAGCGCACAGACAGGAAGCAGGATTCCAGCGACTAATAGGAAATTGTATATCGAGTATACAAATCAATTCTATCTATCTATTTTCAATCCACGCGGCCACACTTGCGTATTCAGTAGAATTGTATTCTGAACTTGGAAGCGTCATGTTATAGAATGGATCTGGTGTGCCTACTGTTACTAATGCGTAATTGTTTCCCTCCGAAACTTCTAAGTCAGTTGTAGACGCGTTCAAGTTCAAGCCGGTACTATAAAGAGATGGGAATGGCACAAATGTGCCATTAGAAGAATAAAACATCCACATACCGCTTGCATTGAGATTAATAAATTCTGTTTTCTGCCCTGAAACTTCTCCTCCGAATACGAATTCTGCATCATAAAAATTTGTGTAGTTAGGGCGCACCAGCTTATAGGGTGTTACAAGCAAGGTAAAATTGCTGCTCGGTATTAAAAATTTTACATTATCATAGAAACCTCCGTAAGTAGCATTTCCCATATTGAGATAATAACCAAACTGTACAGTTGGATAACTGCCAGACCGAATAACCTTTATTACAGGACAGAAAACAATTGGAAGAGAATACTTGCTAAAGGCTAAATTTAGAATAGCTTTACCAGATGTTGAATTATATTTCGAGTACTTCTGATTCAAGAAATATGAATAATTGTTATAGGCAACATTCATCGGATTATTGAAATTTTCAGGGCTCTCGTTATAATATGAAAATGTACCGTTACCAGTTATGGCTGGTAAAATCGGCGAATTATTATTGCTCAAAGGTATGTTGTATACTTCATCTCCGATTATGAAATTCCTGCTAGACGTATTAAATAATATTCCATTTATCAGAGAGTAATCGTAAGAGCTGCCATTAGTTCCATTTATTACCATAATTGCATCCAGATTAAGGCTCGCACCGTTTTCAGATACATACGGTGGACTATCTGTAGGAACTGCTCCCATAGCCTCAATTGATGATATCTTAGCGCACCCAAAAATTGAGTTTGTAGATATTTGATATATAGAAAAATTATACGAAGGTTCAGGCGCGCCATTTGGAGAGAAATGTCCGAGTGTATTGAATAATCCGTAAGCAACTACCCCCATAGGATAATCCTTATGCTGATTTGCAATTAAAAATGGGTCTTGTACAATAACCCTATTTTCGCTTTTATTAAAATACGCAGTATTAAATAAATGAAATCTAAATCCAGAAACAACAAGAATAGCAATAATTACAGCTCCTGCAATATACCATTTGAGTGCTCCCATAAACACAAACCTTCGTTTCAATACGTGCTCAGGTACGTTTCAACATCGCCTCGGCTCCGTAGGTGTTTGCATTTTTAAGTTCCAAAATAACACCGACATCCCCATCAGAGATATTAACACTGTGACCGTTATATACCTTTTCTATATAGTACTTGTTTGGATCCGGAGTGAATACAAAGAAGAGGGCCCCTACTACGACTGCCTTACCTTTTTGAACTGAAGCAAGCAATCCGTAGAAATCAGCGTTGAAGCCTGTGCAGATTACTGTAGCGTCTGTTTTAAGGGTAACATCCCCATCGCATATACTTTTCGGATAGTATATGTTTGCAGTACCAGATGCACTAGGAACTTTGTTTCCTACATACCAGAAGGCACTATACTCTTTGCTCCTATAATTAAAGAAGGCGATCTCGATAAATTTGCTATCCGTTTAAAAAATAAATTTAAAGGCACAATAATAAGAACTATGATCGTTACAAACATAGTTATAGGATCATTGTGTTATAGAAACTTTGATAATACATACTCATTGCAAAATCAGATCTTAGTAAAATCTAGAGGATCAATAAATAAAAGTGCTACCATTTATGAATAATAAACGACACCCATTGCAGGCTAGTAACCCCCGTTCATAATTTACACCCCTATATTACTCTTAACAGTAAGCATTGCAACATAAGATTTTTTAAGTAGTTGCCCAATAATGTGTAGACTTTGGTAAAACTATTCGAGAGATTAGAGTTCAAAATAGATAAAAGATAGGGATACCAATAAGAAAGTACTGGATTCTTAGAAAGGCCTAAAAGAAAGCACACAATTGAAAGTAGAAAATTAGAAATTGCAAGATGAAAGGGTATGCTAAAAGAGCAAGAAAGGAAGTGCTAGGCAAAAAACTTCAATTTTGTCCAGCTGAAAGGCGAAATGCTCCAAGGCATAGTGCAAAAGGAGTTCTTATTTTCTTTGATCCGAAGGGAACGGCTTATTATTGCTTGTATATTTAAAGTTTTTAATATAATAAATAAGAGGGAGGCTGATGGATTCTCTTAAGGATGCGCACGGGCAAGTAATACTAAAATATTACAATAAAGAAAGAAGCTTCGACGTAGTTGAGAGAGAAGATGGTTACATAAATGTAGATGAAGGTGCGGATCTCTATTTTGCAGAATACAAAGACTGGTATAAACATGAGAAAGAAGCCATAAAATACGCAAAGGGAAGGTGTCTTGATATAGGATGTGCCGCTGGAAGGGTATTATTGTATCTTCAAAAGAAGGGCATGTATGCATTAGGTATTGATTCCTCTCCTCTAGCCGTAAAGGTGTGTAAGTTTAGAGGGGTTAAACATGTACGGGTTATGGATATATCTGACATAGGCAGTTTAAGAGGGGGGAAATTTAATACAATCATAATGTTTGGGAGAAATTTTGGGCTTTTCGGAAGCATGAAAAAAGCAAAAATTCTTCTTAAAAAGTTATATAAGATAACTTTTCCTAAAGCTTTGATCATAGCTGAAACAAGGGAACCATATATTACAGATAACCCCGTCCACTTTAAGTACCACAATTGGAACAGAAAACGTGGCAGAATGCCTGGTCAATTGCGTATGAGAGTAAGATTCATGCAATATAGTACGCCTTGGTATGATTATCTTTACGTCTCGAAGGAAGAGATGAAAAATCTTTTAAAAGGCACAGGATGGAAAGTGGAGAGGTTTATAAATTCGGACAAGTATAAAGAAAATGGTTTATACATTGCAATAATACGGAAAATCAAGAAGTAAATCTTAGTTACTCTGTCTCTTATGCTACTTATTAGATAATAAAGTTAAGGTTTTCTGGCCATATTTTGTTACTTAACTTCGCCACATTTAACCTTAAAAATTAGTAGGTTACGTATTCTCATTGGTCACATGAAGAACAACGTAACACTATCATTAGATAGTATATCAACCATAGATAAAATATAGATGGATTATGGCCTGATATCTGGCATCTTCGGTATTGCTGAGGGCAGGGTACGTAATTTTGTTGGTGCGGTTAAACTCCTGCTCTGCAACAGGATGGGTAATGAAGTATCAGTGCATCAGATACTCTTCATATCTTCTGAGGTGGAGTTTGGCCTTCTAGGCATCAAAAAGAGCATCTTGGAAAGGTCCCTTTACAGAGATTTTCAAAAAGTAGCAGGGAATTTCCAATTCTTCTTGAGAGGTATCAGGACATCGTTAAGAAATATGAATGGGAGATAGGATCTGGATATTCTATTTCTCCTCTTCTTATTTTGAAGGCAAGAATGCCGGGTTTGCGGAACCTGAATATTCGAAAGACCATCAGTCTGGTAAGAAACAGGCTACAGAGGGCATTTCTACAGGAATAAACAGCATACCAACTGCACTGACAATACAGAGAGGGAATGCTCAGGATAATGCATATGAAAGAGATGCCCAGGATCTGCACTAAGATTCTTGACAAATGATTGCTTCTGATGTTCGGCTGCAGCGCGAAAACTCCGAAAGTAAAGGGCATAATAATCGAATGGGGTTTGAATTATCTGACTTTGAAACCGAAGAAAGTTATACGTACAGGAATCCCATAAAAGGTTTTGAAAAGTAATGCGGAAAATTCGAATGCAACGGAGTTGAATACTTATATACGAAGAAACCATCAAAACATCCTGGCAAATTCCCGTATATCTATTTCTAAAAGAAACTTTGTAATGACCAGTTGCATAAGAAGGACTCGAAGTTCAGGAAGAGATGGCAAAAGTCGACGAATTTATTAAAAAAAAGCGAAAAAGCACAATGCAGTCCAGATGTTTCCATCAAAAGAGGTGCGGATTGGTCTTTATCCTGAGATACAACATTCTCTTGTCGATATACACAACCCTTACATAACTAATATCGAAGGTTTCTTTGTTCTGGAAATGGATGGAAAAGGAATGCAGCGGCGCCAAATGCCTGCCAGCAAAAGATATAAGTAAATAATCCCAGTATAGTATAGTGAAATTCAGAACCTTAAGTGGCAATATGGCAAATTCAGCGAACCAAGCAGGCAGCTTTATGGTAGTTACAACAAACTATGTTCCAGGCAGCAGGATAACAAAGGTGCATGGGCCTGCCTTTGGCATTGTTGTAAGGAGCAGAGGCATTGGAGGCAACATCGTTGCGAGCCTGAGGACCATAGTAGGCGGAGAAATAGATGAATATACAAAAATGCTGACCGATGCCAGAGAGAATGCCATAGAAAGGATGGTTGCAAACGCGCAGAAGCTTGGAGCAAACGCAGTGGTAGACATGCGCTTTGACTCGGCAGACATAGGGCAGACGATGACCGAGGTTGTGGCTTATGGCACCGCGGTAGTCGTGGAAAGCGAAGTAAATAAGACCACACCAGTCTCATTGAGATAATAATTATGGATTACAACCAATTGCTAGACAGGGCATTCGCAGAACTTCCCACGCTTTCTCAGGAGAGCGTAGATTTCAAGATACCTGAAGTCGATTCGCTTATACAGGGCGGAAAGACCGTTGTCAGGAACATTTCTCAGATAGCTGACAAGGCAAGAAGGAGTAGCGAGGACATAGCAAAGTACCTTACAAAGGAGCTGGGAACGCCAATGAGCATAAACAACAATATGCTTGAGATAAGTGCAAAGATAAGCCAGAGCTCGCTCAACGAGAAAATACGAAGGTTTTTTGAAGTTTATGTTATATGTAAGGAGTGCCACAAGCCTGACACACATGTTGAGAACAGGGATCGCGGCTATATTGTTATAGCATGCGAAGCCTGCGGTGCCAGGTATACGGTGAAGAATTACCAGTGATATAAATGCCATTCAAGAAAGGAAATCAGGAAGGTCAGGTCCATACTCTCATGGTACCGCGGAATGGAGAGGTTATAGGCCTTGTAACCAAGGCCCAGGGTGCATCCAACTTCCTTGTCATGTGTTCGGACAAGAATGAGAGGACCTGCTCGATACCGGGAAGGCTGAAGAGGAGATTCTGGATAAAAGAAGGCGATATGGTGCTTGTGCAGCCATGGGTTGTTCAATCTGACAAGAGGGGAGACATAATATGGAGATACAGCATAATGGACAAAGGGCTGCTTGAAAAGAAGGGCTTCGAGATACCAAAATAGCACTGCTATCCTGAGCTGCCTTTTCCTGCGCGTATCTCTTCCAGCACCTTGTTCTCGTCTTTTTCAATTCCGTACTTCTTCATGAAATATGCCAGTATGTTGTGTACATCACGCTCAAGGAAACTCTCCGCATTCGGATGATCCAGCACTACTGCCTGCCCGAAATCTATAAGATACGGCTCGTTTCCCCTGATAAGTATGTTGTACTCGCTTATGTCGGCGTGGACAAGATTCCCGCAGTACAATTTCTTTATTTCGCCGAGTATCTTGCCGAGCATCTCTGCCGGGTTCTCCGGCCTTGCTGCCTTAAGCTTCTGTGAAGGCTTTCCGTCCTCGCCGATGAGCTCCATGCAGAGAACGTTTCCGCTGAAGATGTAAGGCTTGGGGCACCGCACTCCGATGGCGTTGGCGAGTTTCAGATTCCCGTACTCTTTCCTGCACCACTCACTGGCGAGCGCTGAAGCTGTCATCTTTATCTTCTCAAAACGCGGGTCTCCTATAATGTATGTCATCCTGTTTTCGAAATTCGTATTCTCCTTCCTGAAGATCTTGACTATTACAGGAGTGCCGTCCACCCTCTCTCCGCCTTCTGCGACATAGACATCTGCCTCCTTGCCCTTGGCTATGATGAATCCCAGAGTATAGACAAAACCATGCGAAAAGAGCTTGCGAAGGCTGAGCATCATTCTTTCGTCAAACACGCCTTCCTCTATCTTGAGCCTCTCGCGGAGCGGATAATCCTCCCTGCTTGATCTCTTCCTCTTGCTCCTTTTTTGTGACATCGCAACACCCACTATTTTTATATTTTCATGACAGTATTCTATTTATGTATCAGGCTAATTTAAAGCTGCTCTTGCTTCTTCCATTCGTGCTTGCAGGGACAGCCTTTGCCGGCACCGTTACACTTACCGGCAGCTGCATTCAGGAAAACACAACCTATGGAAAGATTAGCTTCATCTTAGTGAATTCGGGAAACCAGAGCGCATCGTCGCTCTCAGTTGTCCCTTACATCATAGGCTCAGGAAAATTTTATCCGGTGTACACTTACAACGAACTCGTGCCTGGAACCCAGATAAACCTTAGCATAAGCAACCTGGACATCAATGGCAGCGGCATTTATCCGGCATATTTTAACGTCTCTTACAGGCAGGGCGCGGCTCTATATTCTGATGTCTTCCCATGCACTTCAGGAATAAAGATAGGAAATGCGACAGTTTCAAGCGAAATAATGCTCACTTATGGCATTTCCAACACCTCTTCAGGCTATGTGATAGGAGTCAATGCGCTCAATGCAGGCTACGGAACAGCCAATGCGACGATAGGCCTGGTGGCGCCGGGAGGGCTGGACTTCTCCGGACAGAGCGCATACAATATAGAAATGCGGCCTGGCCACACTTACAGCATTAATTTTACCTTAAGCAATATGGCAGGCGGCTATTCCAGCTATACTGCTATGCTCTACGCAACTTACAGGTCCGGCAACTACACCCATTCCACCATCTCCGACATTGCCATAAGGGAATCGCATCCGAAGAGCCATGTGCTTGGCGACCTGGTTATTTTCATAGGCATCTTCGCATTCCTGATTGTTGTGGCGCTTCTTGCAAGGATTGCACTTATCAGAAGCATGAGGAAGATGGTGAAACAGTTCAAGTAGCATTACTATTACTAATGCCATAGTTGTTTATACGGTATATCGCAAAGGTCTTGCCCTCTGAAGTTGTCTGAGTGGCCAACTGCGTTAGCGAATATTTGTGCATTATCGAATTGCATGTTAAGCTTGTGCCTGGAACTGAGCACCAGTAGCCGTAATCGAAATCGAAGCAGCTATAACTGCTTATGTAATTCCTGATCGTCTGGTTGTCTGCACTCGCATAAATGTAGCTGATGCTTGCGGAGCTTCTGCCTAAATCATACCACATCTCAGGAGTGAATGAAAAAACAAGGCAGTTTGAAGGCACTGCTGCATAGTTGTTGTATATGAACTGCGTTGCAGAATACGGCTGGTATTCCTGAGGCATTGTCTGCGGCTTCTGGGTTATCTGAGCCAGCGCAGTTGAAAAAGGATACAATAAGAACAAAGCGATAAGGAAAGCGTACAATGCAGCATGCAAGACGCCTGCCTTCTGCTGTTTCCTAGCCCTGGCTCCTCTGCGTCTACCGGGCAGACTTGCCGACCATGAGATAAATCTGTATGTGCCTTCTATTCCAAGCGCTGAGAAGATCGCTATTTCGGGCATCAGCTCAAGCATGAACCTTGAATCGACGCCGTAGTTTGCACCTCCGGCATAGAACGATGCGTAGAAAAGCATGTAAAAAAGGAAGAGGATGCTTAGTGAAAGCACTGCAGGGAGCATCATGCTATTCCTCCTCTGAAGCACAGCATAGGCTATGCCAAGAATCGATGCGACAGTGACTATGCCGTTGAATATTGCAGGATAGAAGTTGGACATGCCAAGCAGGAAAGACGAATTTTCTATCAAATTTTTATACATTGTATGAAGGGAGAAGAGGGGGGATGAATTCTGCCCGTAATTAGGATTCTGCAGCTCATAATGTATGTAATAGATCTGCGGAGCAAGAAGCACGACAAGTGCCAGGACTATCAGCAGGAATCTCTCGTCTTCCAGGAGCGATCTCTTCAGGTAGCTGGCCTTCAGCTTTATATTCTTCTTTATGCTGCTGCCTCCAAGAATGAAGTATGCTGCAAAGAAAACAGGCAGGAGAAGTATGGCTTCTATCCTCAGGTATATGACCATTACAAGCGAGAAGACCGCAAGCAGGAAGGTTTTATTGTTCCTCCTCTCAGCAAACACTGCGAGGAAAAAGAGGCTTATCAGGGTAAAGAGCATGAATGGCAGGTCCACTGATGCCTGGGTCCTCGACCAGGTTATCACACCCGGTAGAAGGGCGAGAGAGAATGCAGATATCAGAGATATTCTCCTGCTTTTGAAGAGGACAGAGCTGACCAGGAAAACTGCAAGTATCGAAAGGGAACCTGCAAGAAGCTCCATAGCGAAGGCCGTGCTTGTGCTTATGCCGAAGAGCGCAAAGGCGAGTGCGATGAAAAAGGACCACCCTACAGGGTCATGATATACTGCCTGCACGTAGCACTGGTGCAGGTAGCCTGTGCCGAAAAGGCACCAGAGGGAACTGCCGCTTGAGAGTATATTCACTGCGATGCCCTGGTATATATTCTCATCGAAGTAGAGCTGCTCGACAGGGCTTACATAGAGCAGCGAGAAGATTAAAAAGAATGCGATTATCAGGGCCAGGAGAGCGATGGTCAGCCTGTCTGCGCATGGCCTGATTGCCTCCCGCACCTCATTTCTGAATAGGAACAGTGCGATTAGGAATCCTGCGAACGAGGAGGCTTCAGCCGCGGTAAGAATATATCCCACTATCATTTTTTAGCCGCCTTGTTCTCTACGAAGTAATCTCCGATGAACATGTATCTGGTCTTTGTCTTTTCCATTGTTTCTATGGCATCTGCAGGGCTTAGCACTATTGGCATGCCATGGATATTGAAGCTGGTATTCAGCACCACCCCGCATCCAGTTTTCTTTTTAAGCGCTTCGATCAGAGCCCTGTAGCTTCTGTTCTCATTACCAAGCATTTGCGGCCTCGCTGTCATATCTATATGAACAACAGAGCGCATCTGCTCCGCGTAAGCACCTTTTACCTTGTATGCTGTTGTCATGAATCTGTCCCTGCTCTTCACGCCCTCAAGCGCTTTGACAGCCTCTTCTTCCAGCATGCTTGGCGCAAACGGCTGGTACCACTCCCTGTGCTTTACGTAAATATTTAGCATGTCCTTGGCGCTGCTTGAATCCGCACTGGCTAGTATGCTTCTGTTGCCCAGGGCACGCGGCCCGTACTCCATTCTATCCTGGAACCAGAAGAGGTACTCGCCATCGCCTATTATCTCTGCGGCATGCGAATGCTTGTCTGCATCGATCTCATATTTGAGCCTTCCGTTCTGCCTCAGGCTTTCTAGTATTTGTTCATCTGAATATGAATTGCCAAGGTATGCATCCCTAAAATCGTAGCTGGAGATGCCATTAAGCTCATGGTTTGCAACCATAGCTGCGCCGAGTGCAATTCCGCCATCGCCCATGTGGGGAAAAACAAAATGCTCCTTTACGACATCAAGATCCTTTATGCGCATGTTAAGCTTCACATTTGACATTATGCCTCCTGCAAATGCAAAGCTCCTGCTGCCTGATTCTTCGGAATAGTTCCTGACCAGTTCGACAGCGACATGCTCCAGCAGCTGCTGCACCATGTATGAGAATTGCTCCCTTGGCATAGACCACGCCAGCCTGTTCAGCATGTCGTATTGCCTTACCGGACCGTACTTGGCAGTTATCTCTGTTCCCTTGATGCTGAAAAAATCCTTTAGCTTGTTCTCTTCAAACGTGAACGGGTACGAGTACTCTGCCATGGCCATGACCTTGCCCTCGTCCTCAAGCTCGCGCATGCCCACTATGTTCGTAGCCTGCTCGTAGAAGACGCCTATGCTGTTCCGGGCTGAGATTGAATGCCTCTTTTCCAGCCTCCCGTCTGAAAAGTCGCTTATGGTGCAGCTCTCGCCGTCACCTAGGCCGTCCATTGTTATAACAGCCGCCCTCTTGAATCCGGAAGTGTATGCGGCGGTTGCCGCATGGGAAGCATGATGGTTAGCGCAGTAAAGTTCAGGATTTTCAAAGCCAAGGTGCCTGAGCTCTCGCCTTATCGCTCCTTTGCTTATGACACGGCAGCCTGGCAGCACCCCTATCGTAGTCATCGAGTATTTTGTGAAGCGCATGAGGCTCTCATGCCTTGGCTTCAGCATCTTCCTTCTGCGGAAGCGATAGTAGCTCTCCTTCTGCCAGGGGAAAATCCTTGAAATAGTCTTGGTAAATTCAGCAGTAGGGAATGCCACAACATTGACTTCAGCAGGCTTTATCTGTGCAAACTCAAGCGCTGCTTTTATCGAATTCGAGGGAAAGCTTACCTCAAGCTTCCGCTTCGTGTAGCGCTCTTCGTTTGCAGCAAATATTATCAAGTCATTATGGATAAGGACCGCCCCTGAATCATGACCGTCCCAAATTCCAAGTATGTACATATTCTCAACCTGTTGTAAAGGTAGATTTTTATACCTGATTGGTTAAGTAAGATTAAATAAATGATACAATGGCTACTTTATCCACACCTCAATCGCAGGCAGGTGTTCTCAGCTTCTACGATGCGCCTGAAAAAGGGCCTCTGCTTAATGTGAAGATTTTCCTTGGAGTAGTCTTTGCCTTTTCAGTGGTAGTGCTGATTTTTGATCATTTCCTGGCTGCTGCAGCCTGAGAGAGAGACTCAATCCACCTTTGCAAAAAGGTCCCTCCTTTTTTCCCTTACCGTGCCATTCTCAGCCAATATATAAAGCACGCCCCTTGTTGCTTCCTCTTCCATGTTCAGGCTTTCAGATATCTCAGAAACCTTCTTCTCCCCTTCTCCGAGAAGCTTGAAGATCGCGCCTGTGTACTTGTCGATGAATGGCCTCTTCACTATGTAATATTTTTTGTTGAAGCCCCTTGTTCCGAGTATCAGACCCTGACTAATCCTGCTTTCTAGGCTCAGCGAAACGCTTGCTGCCTCAGCCTCCGAATTCAGCACAAGATATCCTTGTTCGTTAAGCAGCTTTATCTCCTCGCTGTCAAAAGGCAGCGGTTCTGGCCTCGGATACTGGCTGCTTTCCTGCTGCCTTTTCTCCGGAGTAGACGCTGCTGCATATCCGGACTTCTGACCCTGCTTCTTGCGCATTAGAAATTTATCATACACATTTTTTGCTATGCTGTATACGCCTTTTTCTTCCCTGCCTTTCTTGTAGAGCATGACTGCCTTTGACTCCACGAGCCTGTCGAGAATCTGTTTCTCCCTTGCATTAAGTATTTTGCTTATGTTCTCCTCATTTCTCATTGAATACCTTACAGTATCAAGTTTTTTCAGCACCGCAATCTCTTCGGCAGAGAGCTCTGAAGGAGCAGATGGCGCATTCTTTTGCTGCGCCTGCCTGGCTTGCGGAGGCGGTGACAGTGACTGGCCGGCAAGCATGCTCGCTATATCGGATTTCTTTGCGAATAGAAAGGCCTTGTCGCTATACTTGAAGAATTCTACCTCGTCAGATTCAGTAAGGTTCAGATTCTCAAGCACTTCGTATGGCAGGTAAATGGCAAATTTGTTATTCTGCTTGTAGATCTTCATTTCTACCAATCATTTAAAATAAATACTGTTGTATTGGATAACTATGGTCTCTAAACATTTAAAACGCTTTGTCAGGTATACTGGAGAGAACCTAAACAGCCTCGGACTTATAGGCCTGATACACAACTGCAGGTATCTGGGCATAGATGAAGTGCAGCTTGTAGAGAATGCTTCCAGAAGTTTATCGGACTTCATATCCAAGACCGATTCCTCGGGAAAGGTGGTTGTGGTCTGCAGCCCTGGCTTTGAAGGCGCCGTAGCGCTTGCCGCTGCAAGAAACCTTCAGAAAGAGAAGGAAGTTGGTATATTTATCCTTAGCGGACCTTCCGGAAACGAAATGGCATTCGCAAAAACGCTGATTCCTATAGAGAAGAGCACCTTCTTTGATGTAGTGCGCTCTGCAGAAGAAGGGCGGGAGGGTCTTGCACGGCTTCTGGACGGCAACCTTACGATACTTGAGGCGATCTCCGAAACAGGGCATTTATACACAGACAGCCTGAGATATGTGCTGCGGGCCATTTATGGCTATAGGGAAAAACACAGGCTTAGAACCAAAGTAATTTCGCTCAATTACCCTAGGAGAGTAGAGCGCATTAAGCTTGGCGACGGCCTCTCGCAGGAACCTGACTATATTTTCTCTTTGCATAAGAGAGGATACGGCTTAGAAGGCCTACGGTCGAAGGTGGTTGTGCGGGAGATAGGTATACCAATAGAGGCGGAGCTCTTCTCTGGCCCCGGAGACATGCTCTCCGCATACATACCAAGACACAGAGAGTATGACAAACGCATGAGTGGCAAGGTTGTTGTAATAGGAGGAAGCAAAAAGTACCATGGTGCACCGGTGCTTGCTGCGCATGCCGTTAATAATACACTAATGGCTATGAAGATAGGCGCTGGCTTTGCGCGCCTCTACGTGCCTGAAACAATACTTAACGTTGCCAGAAGTCTCTCGCCGAACATAATAGTGAGCAGGCTCGGGAATACGCATCTTGAAGAGGGAGATGTTGCATTCGTCAAGCAGGATATAGAGAGCTCAAGTGCACTTGTGATAGGCATGGGCCTTGGAAAGGAGAAGGAGACTGCCGATGCAGTTATGGCGATCTTTGATATAGCGAAGAGCCTTAACAAGAAGACAGTAATTGATGCAGATGCTATAGGTGTGATAAATGATTATGGCAGGCTCTGGCCCAATGCAATAATAACGCCGCATGAAAACGAATTCAGGTCAATAGCTGAAGAGCCACCTGATGAAGAGCACCTTTATGACCGGGCTTCTGCGGCAGTAAGGGAAGCCCGCGAACTTAATGCTATAGTGGTGCTCAAAGGCCACAATACAATAGTCACTGATGGGGAACGCGTAAAGATAAACGGCTCATCCACGGCTGCGCTTGCCACTATGGGAACCGGGGACATTCTTTCTGGCATAATAGGAGGGTACGCTGCTGCAGGAGCAGATGCCTTTGTTTCTGCAGTCGCAGGAGTGCATTTGCATTCGATAATCGGAGATTCACTTGGCGTAGATTACGGCAAGCATGTGATAGCGCAAGATGTGCTCAATGACATCTCAAAGACATTGAGGGTAATAGAGAGGTTGACATGATACTGGCAACATTTAAAAAATTAAGCTCACAGTATGTATCTGATTTGATAGAAAGCATTGGTTTTTATGGACATAGTTTCTCCGTATGATCCGCAGGAAGAGGAAGCGCTTGAGGTATCGAGGGGCAAGAATGCCATAACTTATAGCGAGGTGAGCATAGCAGGGCCGATGGCATTCTGGATAATACTGCTCGTGCTTGCTTTCGTCTCGAAAGTATTTGCAAACGTGAATATCGCGAACTCGAGCCCAGCACTTTACTACATATTTTACCATTATTATTATTTCATGATGTTTGCGCCGGGCATCTTCATATTGCCGCTTATTGTAGGCGCACTCATTGGCAGAAGCGTAGGGATAAACTCCAATGACTTTGCAAGCGCCATGAAGGCCAGCCTTATAGACGGGGCTTATGCCTCTATAGTGTACATAATAGCAGTATTCATAATATACGAGATGATGATATATTTTACCGGGCTTCCCGCGTGGAGCGTGCTTCAGGTAGCAATCAACCTGATTGCAGAACCTATCGTAGTTCTCATCGCAGTCATCATGGTCCTAGCTGCACTGGCTTACTCCAAGATGAACGGGGCTTAGCCTTTCTTTGCAGCACTCACTATCTTGATAACGTCGTTGTCCTTTAGCACATAGCTTTTTTGCAGCCTTACCTTCTTCTTTGCGTCTATGGCATAAAGCATATTGGCAGCTATGTCGGTGTGTATCTTTCCGGCAAGGTCAAGAGCCGTTGCTCCTGAAGGCATTAAAAAGACGTCTGGCAGCACATTTCCGAAGTGGTCAGTGAATTTATTCTCGTCTTCCACAGGATAAACTGCTATTTCACAAAGCACTTCGAACGCTGCCTTGTCCAGTATCTCGTGCACGCCAGTACCTCCGTGTTCGCTTACGTATCTGGACATGTACTCTATGGCATTCTTCTGCTCCTGGCTTACTTCTTTGAGTATCTTTATTGAATCCGATGCCAGATAGGCATTGTATTCTATCACTCCGCTCTGTTCCGCCTTTCTTATTGCCAGTTCTACAGCTGCAGAGCATCCGACAACAGGTATGCCGTCAAGCTTATTCTTCAATTCCGCAAGCGCGCCTGGCTTCGATTTGTCCAGCTTGTTTGCAGCAACTATAATCGGCTTGTTCAGCTCAAGAAAATGCCTGGAAAAGGCCTTTATCGCATCTGCATCCCAGGTTATGCGATACGTAGGCAGACTGCACCTCTCCGCTGCAGTTGAAACCTGGTCTTCGGTGGGCTTGAAGCCGGATAGCACTTCTGCGAGTGCACGCACACCGTCATCCATCTTTGATATTTTATTTATGTGCCTTGAAATTATCTCAGATATCCAGCTTGCCAGCTCTTCCCTCACCATCTTCACTTCCTCTGAAGGGTCAAATCCGCTAGCCGGATTGCCTGCAAGATCAGTCTGACCGCTTAAATCCACAACCTGTATGAGCAGGTCTGCTTCAACAAGGTCGTTCAGAAACTGATTCCCCATCCCCTTGCCAAGATGAGCGCCCGGAACAAGTCCTGCAACATCCACTATTTTCACTGGTATCTGCCGTATTCCGTTCCTGCATAGGGAGTTCCTGGGCTTGCACTTTACACCAAGCTCAACTTCAGGGCACGGTCTTGCTATATAAGATACACCCATGTTCGGCTTTATTGTAGTGAATGGATAGTCTGCTATCTCTGCACTCACGTGTGTTGCCGCAGAGAAAAAAGTGCTTTTGCCTTTGTTTGGAGAACCTACCAGGCCGAAAATCATTGTAAACCAACTTAAGCTAGGTATTATTAAGCTATTTTCTAATTAAATTATATAATATCCTGCATTCTTAATATAGCTACGCGGGGGTGGCAGAGCTTGGTCAAATGCGACAGGTTCAGGGCCTGCTTCCTTTGTGGATTCGAGAGTTCAAATCTCTCCCCCCGCAAACAGAATTAACAGGACATCGCAAATTGCTTTCAGATTTGTCTAAGCAGGCATACACTTTGCGGCTTGTAAGATTCCCTACAGAACAAGCTTCTTGGGCTTTGTAATGTGGAATAAAGCAGTATATAGTTATTTTATGCCGCTCTCCAAGTGGGATGTTTCGCGGACATAGAGCTTATATGCATATCTGGCGTTTTTCTCTCCTTCTTCATACCACCGCGGGTCTTTTGCCCTGTTTGCCCTTTCTACATTAGCTTCTATTCCAACATGACCACCAGGTAATTCCGTAATTCCTATTTTCGGATACATGCCCTGCCTCATCGGAGCATTTTCAGAACTTGTCCAATCCAGAAAACCCACAGCACCATTTTGCCTGATGAACGCCTCAAATTTGGTAAATAGTCCAGTGCCTATGCCATTTTGCTGTGCTCCAAGCTTAGTCTCTCCCTTTGAATGCTTTGGTTTCTGCGTATCAGGCTGTATAGTAATATCGACGACATACCACATCTTTCTAAGTGTGTCTTCACCAAATCGCGTTTTAAGCATATCTATTGCAGGACGGACTTCTGGGCTATGGCTGTCCAATATGCTTGCAAAACTTACCGCAATCAAACTGCCCATTACTTGGCCATTCTTATCTTGTGCAACAAATAAAGCCCCGCCTTTTGGATCTGAAAGTACATCAAGGGCAAGCTGTCTTCCCCAGCTGCGCGGTATCTGATCCTGTCCCGGATCGCTCCCATAAAGCGGCCAGTACGGAGAATTGTGATATGCATTTCTATAGACATCTGAAATGCCATTAAGCATCCTGGCCTTTCCTGCAACCGCACTCGAATCTTTATTTGTAAATATGGAGATACTTACTTCCTGCTTTTCTACCTGTCTCTGAGCTCTTTTTTCAACGAATACCATAAAAAATCAATTATATTGGTAACTTTAAGATTTTTTAATGCTTTTGCTAAAGTGACTTAATAGTAGCGTGACACCTACATTCTAACATTTTGTCAGGATCAGAACACCAACATCACGTACCTTATTGCACAGGCAAGGCCTGAATTGAAAGACCTGCTGGGTAACCAGTGATTGCGCTGCAATTATGCCAGTTATAGATCGCGCAGGATGCGGCGTGACGAAGAATCCTGTACTAGTCAGCTTAGATAGGTTTAAATTTATTCACATGCCAAGATAAGTAATAATTTTTCATACTTTTAGCATATCGTGAGGAGCAATGGATGCGCTGATACTTTGTGGTGGCTATGCTACCAGACTGGAGCCGATAACGCTTTTTGTGCCTAAGCCGCTGCTGCCGATAGGAGGCAGGCCTCTGTTAGATTACATTATAGAGGACATAGATAAGCTTGGAGTGAACAGGATAGTGATTTCGACCAACAAAAAGTTTGCCGACCAATTTGAATATTGGGTAGAAAACAAGAACAAAGGAAGGGAAATGAGCAGGATAGAGCTCATAGTAGAACCTACGCTGAACCATGGAACAAAGTTCGGTGCGGTAAAGGGGATACATTACTCGATCGAAAAAGCAGGGATAGATGATGACCTTCTTATAGTTGCAGGGGACAACTTTTACAACTTCAGCCTTTCCAGAATAATCAGTCACTTCAAATTGAATAGAAAACCTACAATATGCGTGCATGATGTAGAGGCGCTTGAAAGGGCCAAGCGCTTCGGAGTTGTCAAGCTTGATGGGCATAGGGTTCTGTATTTTCACGAGAAGCCGGAGAAGCCGGAATCTACCCTGATAAGCACCGGAATATACATATTCCCGAAGGAGATGTTCGCCAAATTCAGCGACTACCTGAACCAGAACAACAACCCGGATGCGCCTGGTTACTTTTTACAGTGGCTGATAAAGAATGCTGAAGTTGATGCGGTAGTGCATAAAGGGACATGGTTTGACATAGGCACAATTGAGACTTACAAAGAGGTATTTGCCATGTTCCACAGGGAGAAGATATAAGTATTTGGTAGGATTGAGCACTCTGCGCTGGCCTGCCCGCTACAATTTTTAAATTATTGTCTGGTTGCAGCCTGCAAGGTCTGAGCTGCCTATCTGGCCTTTCACGATTAGCGAGGGATATCCAAGCCAGGGCACACTATATACTACATAACCCAGCACTTCACTTGAGTTTGGAGGATAGATTGCTGATTGCAGATCGAGCACAGGATTATTGTCGCCTTTGGTAAGAAGGTAGTATTGATTCCCTACTTTTATAGCGGCATAAAGCCTGTGTATTATGTCCTCGTTTATGCCTGAAGGGCTCTTTGCCTCGTAGACTATTATTGGATTGCTGTAGTTCTCATAGACCAAAGTGCTGCCTATGGTAATTGAAGAGGTAAAGACTATGTGAGAACTTACATTCCCTATATGCACGTTTCTCACAGTATAATTGTATTTGACCAGATTGGAATTCTGGTACTGCTGGTCAGCAATGCATGAGCCTGCCGTGCGCCCGCTGTCAAGGCAGAAGATATTGAAGAAGCTTATGTGGTACTGGTTTGGGTCTTTTATTATTTCTTCGAGGGCCGTGCTGTTGTATGCCAGCGGGTAGAGGGCTTCTCTCTCTATGTTTGTAACCATGTTAGAGTATGCTGAAGCGGAGACATTTACCACAGGTATGTTGTGCTGGGAGAGGAATGCGCTCATGTTACGTATCCCATGGACAAGGACAAGGTCTCCTCTGTGTAAGTTAGGCAGCATGCTGCAGCTTGCGACCACATCCACAGGGGATGATGTGCCCAGAACAAACGAGGGTATAAGCCATACAGCAAGTATCGCAACAACAATTGCAGCAGCTATTTCCAGAACCGTCCTCTTGGCTCCTTCTTCCCTTACGCTGGCCTGAAACTCCATTATTAGCGTGACTGCGATAAGTATTATGGCCAGTACGGCTATTTCCAGGTTGTTCTTAAAAACGAAGATGTATAGTATGAAGAGCAATAGTATAAGTGCGTAGAGTATATAAGTAAGGCTGCTGCCCTGCTCCTTTTTAGCCGCATCGCTATGCCTGCGCATATCATCATTTGCATCATTCTTGGATCTTTGTTTTCTTTTCGGCAAAAATATGCACCTTATCTTTTCTGCAATATGCTTGAGACTTCCACGCCTATGACTTTTGACTCTCCTTCCGTTTTCACTACGCCTACAGCTGTATCTGAATTCACAATAAGCATGTCGTTGTGGCTTACTACCACGTACTGTGCGTTAGAACTCATCTGCTTTATCAGGAGCGAAAGCTTCTTCGAATTCTCTTTATCGAGCGCAGAATCCACTTCGTCGAAGACATAAAGCTGCGAGGGCTTGCACATATGTATTGCGAGTATCAGCATTAGAGACACTAGCGACTTCTCGCCGCCTGACATCTGATCGAGATTCCTTGCGACCTTGCCTTTAGTTATCGAGATATCGAGATCGCTGTTGAAAGGCTCTTTTGGATTTGAGAGCTTCAGCGCACCCTGCTCTGTGAAGATAAAGCTATGCAGTTTTGTGAAATTCTTCGAGACATCATTTAGCGTATTCATGAATGTCTGCAACTTCTTGGACTCTATCTCCTCTATCATGCGCAGCACCGCCTGCCTTTCAGAATCGAGAACATCTAGCTTGGACTTTGCTTCGGCAACATCCTTCTTCCTCTCCTCGAAGATTTCAGGGGCCTTCATATTCACGCTGCCCATTTCGCTTATCTTTACGCTGAGCACATTGGCTTCTTTCTCCATCTCGCCTATCTGCATCCCGGATATCCTCTCGGATTTCTCGGTGTAAGCAGCCAGCTCCGCATTTATATCTGCGATCTTGGTCTCTATCTGGTTCCTCCTCATCTTTATCTCTATAAGCTGGGTTTCCATTCCCTGCACTGAAGAGGCTAGCTGCGATTTTTCAGAGAGGAGTTTCGAGAGCTTGCCCTCAAGTATAGTTAGTCTGCCGTATATCTTCTTGCTTGACTCGCTGGTTGCTGCCATCTCGCCCTCTATAGCTTTCCTTGATTTATCAAGCATGCCCAGTGAGATCTCCAGGTCATGTATCTTCTCCTTGATGGACTTCTCAGCACTCTTTGCCTTTGTTATCTTAGATTCTGTCTCTGCCATCCTTTCCACAAGCAGTTCATTTTCCCTGCTGAGCCCGGCAACCTTGGCCCTAAGCCCGTCTGCTTCCTTCCTTAAACCATTTAACTTATTTATGTCTGCACCATTTTCGCCTTCCGCCTTCTCCTTTGCAGAGCTTTCTTCCAGCTGGGCATAAAGAGTTACAAGCTCGCTTCTTCTTCTGTCAAGTTCAGCTAAAACTGCAGCATGCCCGCCTTCCGCCTCAACTATCCTTTTCTTTATTCCTTCCAGCTTGTCATCCAGCGCCTTGAGCTCCGTATTTCTCTCCTCCAGCAAAGACTTTGTCTTCTCCAGGCTGGATCTAAGCTCCACCAATCTTGATCCTGTAGACCCCCGCTGCGCTTCGATATATGCGCCTGCTTTCCTTGCAGCTGCAAGGCTTGCGTCCAGATCCTGGAGTGCACCCAGCAACTGCTCTTTTCTCGAAGAAAGCTCATTAAGCGATTTCTCTATGAGATATGCGGATTTCCTGCTGCCGGAATGAGACCCGCCGGAGACTACGCCCGACTGTTCTACCAGCTCTCCCTCTACTGTGACATACCTGTGCTGGCCTATCCGGTGTTTCTTTGCCTCAAGTATATTCCCTATTATGTAAGTGTTGCTGAATATATATGAAAAAACGCTTTCAAATCTGCTGTCGAAACTTATCACGTCAATAGCATGCGTCAGCTCCGGATCCTTTTTCTCCTCTTTCTGCACACGCAGATTTTCTATCGGTATGAACGTTGCTCTGCCTGAATTGTTGGATTTCAGATAGGAGATAATCTCATTGGCAGTTTCTATCTTGTCTACGACAAGATACTCGAAACGCGCGCCTGCTGCAGCCTCTACCGCACTCGCATATTCATCAGTGTACCTGCACAGCTCCGAGGCCTTGCCAAAGAAACCTGCATGGGAAGAAAATTTCTCCTTTATCTTCTCGTACGGAGACGCGCGCGGCTGGGCGATAAACTTTTGCTCTTTGAATTTCAAAAGTTCCTCATCAATCTTGCCAAGCTCCCTGCGCGCCTTCCCCATTTCGCTTTCCAGGCGCATGATCTTGTCCGAAGCTTCCTTAACCTCCCTGCTCATCTTTTCCTGCTCCGACAAGAAGGCGGAGATTGACTGTGATGTAGTCTTGATTTGTTTTTCTGCTTCTTCACGTTCCGCTTCCTTTGCTTCTTTTTTGTCTAGTATTATCTGCGCCTCCATCTTCATGTTTGAGACGGCTGATGCGAGTGAGGACTCCTTCCTTTCCAGTTCTTCAACACTCCCGCCAAGCTGCTTGAGCCTCTCCGCATGCTTTGATATGTTCTCCGATCTGGAATCAAATTTTGAGATCTCAGGAGTTATTTCTTCAAGCCTTAATGACGCCCTTTCTATCTCCTCCTTGTTCTGAGCCACTTTCTGCTTTGACTTCGAGACTTCGAGTAGCCATTCTTCCACGTACTTCTGCTCCTTCTGCAATGAATCCGACATGGATTTGGCTTCTATCTCATTCCGGGCCATCTCAGTTTTTATAGATTCAAGTTTTGAACTTGTGGCACCGGAAACCTGCGCACTCTGTGCAAGCTCTTTTGTAAGCATTTGTTTCTCCGCATCTAACTGCTCGGCTGACTTTGCTGCCTCTTCCAGCTTGTAAGCTATCTCGTTCTTCTTTGAATCGAGAATGGCCATTGACTTTGCCTCTGATTCCTGCTCCGACTCTGCCTCTTCTTTCTTGGAGAGCAGAATGCTGTAATTCAATGACTTTAGCCGCGATGCCATGCTGATATACTTTTCAGCAGCTTCCTTCTCGAACTCCAGCTCGCTAAGAAAATTCTGGCGTTCATGAAGCATGACGTTCGCCTCGCTTATCTTCTGGCTTACTTTTTCCAGCTCCTTCATGGCTTCGCTCTTTTTGTATTCGAATTCCTTTATCCCTGAGGCAATGTCTATCAGTTCTCTCCTCTCCTTGCCATTCATATCGATGACTTTGTTTATCTCTCCCTGCAGTATTGTACTTGTCTCATCTGCCTTTATGCCATGCTTGGCGAAAATCTCAAGCACCTCCTGCCTGCTCAAATGCTTGCCATTCACGCGGTACTGGCTCTTGCCATCGGATCTTACCATCCTGATAACGGTAATCTCCTCGTCTCCGCTGAATACCATTTTCACATATGCCTTCTTCAGGCCTGCCTTGCCCTTTATGCTAGAGGTATTGATAAGTGTTTCCAGTTTCCTTACCCTAAGCCTCCTTAAGGCGTTCTCTCCCAGGCCGAAGAGCAGAGCATCGCAGATATTGCTCTTGCCGCTCCCGTTTGGTCCTATAACACAGGTAAAGCCCTTGCTAAACAGCAACTCGGCATGCTTGAATGATTTGAATTTGTCTATGGATAGCGATTTCAAATACAGCATAGGGCATCATGGCTGGCCGCTGTCATAGATAAAACTGAGTACCTCAATTATTAAAACCCTTTCCTTCACTCCTGAGCCTTTTTTTAGTCGTCATGTGTAAGAGTATAAAAGTCTGGAGCTGCCTTGCAGTTACAATTCCCAGGATTTTTCTATGCTCGAGCACTACCCCTATTCCGGCCTTGCTCATCTCAACCTTCATAAGCGTGTCAACTATATTTTCATCAGGCTTAAGCTCAGCTGCAGGAAGTGCTATCTCAGCAGCAGTATGCGTCGGAAGAGGCTTTGATCTCAGCAGATCCACCACCATATAATGCCCATTTAAGCTGGTTATTAGTATATTTTCCCTCTCGTTCTTGACCTTGCGGTATAGCTGAGGTATTGTTGCATTTGGTTTTACTACAACGAAATGCTTGCTTAGCGTGCTTCTGATCTTCATGCCTTTTGTGTCCCTTCTCAGCAGAGCATTCTGCTTCTCTGACTGGGTAGCCAGATAGAAGAAGTAATCTATGATAAGCATAATAAAGAAGTCAAACTCTTTCTCTATGAAGCTGCCGCTGATAATATATGAGTATGCTATTGTGCCTATGATAAAGAGTACGATCATGTAGTTGCTAACCTTCACGGTTGCCATTGTCGGATCCTTTGATCTCTTAGTCATCTCAAGGTAGCTCCTGAAGACCCGTGCGCCGTCCATTGGAAAGATTGGCACAAGGTTGAAGACTCCCAGCAGGAGATTAAGCACAAACAGCCATTGGAAAATGTATGTCACTATTCCCTGAGGAGTGAAGATTACCAATATGCCAAATATGCCTCCAAGCAGTATGCTCGCCAACGGACCTACCAATGCTATGTTGAATTCCATGCGCGGATCTGCCCGTATGTCTTCTATCATGGTCATTCCGCCGAATATTGTCAGGACCATTGAACTTACTTTAAGTCCATTCCTCTGCGAAGCTACGGCGTGCATAAGTTCGTGTATAAACACGCAGACGAAAAGTAGGATCAGGATTATCAGCAGAGTGTACTGTCCGGAAACTACCGAGATATAGAAAAAGAGCAGGAACATGATTATAAGTATCCAATGCAACTCTATGTCTATTCCGAATATTGAGCCTATTTTCAGGGAACCGTCTGCCATGTGAGCACGTGTATATAATATACTTTACCAATCTCAAACTTTATAGATTAAGTGGATTATTCGTTCATAAAAGGAGAGCCTGCTCTATTGATAAAGAAGGAGAAAACATTGGCAGTCGGAGATCTCCACATAGGCAGAGAGTTCGCATTGAGTAAAAGCGGCATACACATGGTAGGTGCGGCTTCCAGGATGGGAGAGAAGATTGCAAGGCTTTGCAAGGAGAATAATGCAGATAGGGTGGTGCTCCTTGGAGATGTGAAGGACAGCATATTTTACCCAAGCAGTGATGAATTCCGCTCAATACTTGAATTCTTAAGGCCATTGGAAAACCTCAAAGTGATTATAGCTAAAGGGAATCACGACGCACATCTGGCCCAGATCTTGAAAAGGATAGATTTTAGGGCAGAGATATGCGATGAAGTGTTTATAGGAAACTTCGCTTTTCTCCATGGCAATACTATGCCATCCGAGAGGGCGATGATGAGAAAGACCATTGTTATTGCGCACGGGCACATGGCATTAAGAAGAGAAGGAAGGCTTGAGAAGGCATGGCTTGTCCTGAAGATAGGAAAAGGTGCAAAAAAGTTTTATCCCGGCGCAAATATGAAGGCGAAGCTTGTTGTCGTACCTGCATTCAGCGACCTTATAATAGGTACTGGCATAAGCATGGCCTCAGGCAGATTTATACCTATGCTAAGGAATAATGTCTTCGACCTGAAAAGTGCAAAGATATACACTCTGGAAAAGAAACCAGCGGGAAGTCCGCAAGAAGAATGATCATACAGGATTCGGCTTGAACCTCTCCTTCACTTCACGCATCTCTTTCTGCGCTATCTCTTTCCATGCGCCGAATTCTCTCGTTGACTTCGGATAATTACGGTAATGCTCATTCAGTTTCTTCATCTTGGAAACCGTATAAAGGAGATTCCTGAATGCATTTATATTTGCAAGGCCGCTGAGCACCTTGTTGAACTTGCTTGCAAGCGTAAGTTCAGGTATGCGTCCATAGCTTATATCCACTGCCTCTTTCTCAGTGAGGAAATGGGCAAACCCATAGTTTATCAGATCGTTGTTCAACGACTGCAGATACACGCGGAAGGCTTCCAGCGCTGCAGTCTTTGCCCCATATAGGTCATTGTATCTTACGTTGTATCTCCAGAGTGAGTCAATGCTGATATCTTTCTCTGCCACCGCATCTCCAGCAACCTCGCCGGAGAGCACCCCTGAGACCATTGCAGGGCCTATCCCTCCTGCGCTTATTGGATTTGGCATCGCCATGCTGTCTCCAGCTCCCATGTAGCCAGGATAGACAAGGCTATCGAACTGGCGGCGTACAGTAACAGACCAGTAGCCTTTGCCGTTGTTGTCAGCAGGATCCAGTTCCTTCTTCGCTATTACAGGATTCCAATCCACATAACCGTCTATGAGCGAATGAAGCGTGTCCTTCTTGTTAAGCTTCGCGTTCCTTATCTCAAGGCTTTTCTTCTCGACTCCCACGCCTACATTCATGCGCCCGTTCCTCTTAGGAAAGACCCAGCCGTAGCCGCCAGGCGCAAGCACTTGGTTAAGGTGTATTAGCGCATTCTTTGGATCGTAATACCTTATATCATCTTTTGCAGCCTCGAACCTGAAGATGTACCTGCCCGTAGACTCTATATCATCGGTGCTTATATTCTGTTCTATCATATTGTTGTCAGGCAGCTTCCTCCTTATCATGCTGGCTACTCCAAGCGCATCTATTACGATCTTCGCCTTTATTCTTGCCTGCTGGCCCTTCTCATCGCGGCCGAAGATGCCTGTTACCTTATTCTCTTCTATTATCGGACCCTCTACTTCAAACCTTGGCACGTATTCTGCTCCCTTCTTCCTCGCAAAGTCAATAAGCTTCTTTGCGAGTTTAGGCCTGTCCAGGCTGTATCCTTCTCCATCGAAGATAAACTTGTGCTCCAGATCAGGGCTGAAAGCGTATACGCCATCCACTTTTAGGTCAAGCTCAGGTTCGCCAAACTTTATGCCTATCTCCTTCTCGACAAAATCAAGGTGGCTCTTTGCCACTGCATCGCCGCAGACCCAGCCCCAGTTGGTCTTCTTACCTGCTACTGAGTAATCATTCCTGTCCAGGATAAGTGTTTTTGCCCCTTTTTCCGCTGCCGCTGCAGCTGCAAGGGAACCGGCTATTCCGCCCCCTGCCACTATTACATCATACTCTTCCAAAAAATTACCTTTATGCACTCTGGCTCTCCTTGAGCACCACTATAGGTATTACTCCCTCATTGAATTCAAGCTCTGCAAGCCTTAGCGGCTCGGTAGTGCCTTCCGGAACTTTTACGAGCGGCGGTGCGCCATATGCGAGCTGCAATGCCCGTGCGCCTATGATCCTTGCCTTCTCAAACCTTGTATAATCCATATTGATACCTTTAATTTAATATAAGTCGTGCTAGGGTATAGCCTGTAAAACATAAAGATTTTAATGAAAAAGGCTATATTTATAACTGCCTGAGATAATATAGGCTTTAAAGTTTTATATACCTTTATATTTGAGTATCCCTTACAAAAAGCCTTGGTAGTGTAGTGGTCCAGCATACGAGCCTGTCAGCGCGCATCTGCGCGGCAGCCCGCTTGTGACCCGGGTTCGAATCCCGGCCAAGGCGCTCAATTCTAACGTCGCAAATGCGGGTACGAAAATCAAGCCCGTAGCTAAGCCCAAAAAAGACAGCAGGTTCGACTTGGGCGCGTTTTCGCGCTTGCTTGAAGACATGCCTTAGTCTCTGCGGATTCATTGCTTCAGGATATTGCAATTCCAGCTGTTCTTACCACGTATTATTTTAAATTCTTGACCCGTGAGTGAGAGCTTGATTTTTATATAGCTGCGAGAATTATGAAGAGGCAGAATCCCAGCAGCGTGATTAGCGGGTATGTATACCTGCCCTTCGCGAAAAAGTTTGTTTTTGACAGCCCTAAGAAAGAATTCATGTTTGCTATATGGAAGATAGTTCCCAAAGCCAGCAGCATGACAATAGAGCCGCTTGGAGCGAAGACCAAAGTGATTATTATGTAGAATAGATATTCTGATACGAATGCCACCTTTCCATGATTCCAGAGCCCCAACCCCACCTTTATGTCCTTTTTGGAAAATCCCAGGACAGGAAGGTCCCTGCGATGAACTATCGCATCAAGAAACCAGTGGGAAACAGAGAGCACAGGAAACAAGAAAAGTATTGAATTGTTATTTAGCAATAGGGAGAGTATTCCGCCAAATACAGCAGCTATTGCTGTTGAAAGAACCATTGAATGGGAATATGGATAGTGGTTGAACTTTATGTCCTTCTGAAGCGGAAATTTTGAATTTATGGAGACCTTCTCTATCCCCAGGATTACAAGGATCGGCCATAACAGGTCTGGAAAGCTCACTCCTGCAAGCGCCACCCATAACGGCATGGACGGGAAGAAGTAATGAAATATATACGCTATTGCGAAATGGCCAATGAACATGCTTTGATAATTTGATTTAAGATTTAATAATACATTTTATTGGGTTTTGTATCATGTTAATGATTAATGAAAAGTACAAAAGGCAGTAAGCTTACTCTGAGAAGGCAGCATACGCGTACATTTGTTTAAAACGGAAATACCAATGCTTGCAGATAGTAAGTAGCACACTTAGTGTCACTGTTTTATCTTATCTGCCCTTTCTTTATATTGGGCAGCCGCCGCGTGTGCTTGTCACCAGATGCGTAAATACCGCAGTATTGTTTGCGTATATTTCAGTGAGCTTGACCTCAGTTCCGTCGCACGCATATCCTGCAGTATCTCCTATGTGCAGGGTTGTCTCGCTCCCTACAGTGGTCGCTACAGGATACTGGACATAGATAAGGCCTGAAACTGTATTGCTTGCATAACTTATATTCTGAACCATGAAGTTGCTAATACGCTGCCCATCCTGAACTGATACTGTAGAGCCAAAAGTGGCATTGGCTGAAGCAGGCGGCGTGACATTGATGCTTGCATTTACTCCTGCGGCAATCCCTGCGCCAACTCCCAACCCCAGCTTTGCCTTTACATTTTCACTTATGGGCTCGGTGCTTCCGATATTCGTATTTACGCCAACAGTGGAGTTGCCGCTTATAACTATGGCGCTCGCAGCAGGAACAAGCAAATAAGTGGTGGCACTTCCGCTTCCATGCGCATTCACAGAAGGATGGAAGTCTACCAACACTGCAGAGCTGGAGTTTATCTTCTCGGCTCCGGTTACAGATACTGTTACTCTGTTGTTGGGAGAGGAGACATTGTAAGTCGTGCCATTGATCGTTATCTTTGCTGAAGTGATGTTGAATCTCACGAGATTTATGGTTGAATTGGCAGCGACGTCTGCTTTAGCTATGGTCTGTGAGGTATTCTGCAGGGCCATTAAATTTATGGTCCCAGAGCCCGAAGCCGTAACCCATCCTGAAGTGCTGTTTGAACCTGAAACGTGCACCTGAACTGAAGAATATGTAACTAGAAGTTGCTGCGTTCCAGCAGGAACTGTAGGTGGATCAGTAAGCTGTATTGCAGCAGTATATGTGCCCGCTGCGAGAGCTTTGCCAAAAACCGAATACAGCAGGGCCACTACCACTATTATCAAGATAACTGCTCCGAGCAAGATTGCAATATTTGTTGCCAATTAAGCACCAGTTTAGCTTATGGTATTGATGCTGCACGGCTATATATACTTAGGCATTTATTTAGGCAAAGGCTACTTGCATTTCCCGCTCACTTTGTCAATCCTTTGAGTTTAAAACACGAGTTCCGAATTTTCGTACATCGAATTTATGCGCACCTTTCCAGTCCCTTCTGTAACTGAGCCTATAACATCCGCTTTGAAATGCATGTTCAGTATTGCCAGCGCCTCTGCCACTACTGTTTTATGCACTACAATTACATAACCTATGCCATTGTTGAACCAGGTATACATCTCTTCCTGCGAAGGCTTGAATTCCCTGTGGGCATACCTGAAAAGTTCATGTGGCTCTAGGGAATGGTTTTTTGATATTTTAATATCTACATCATCCCTGCCATTGATGAGTTCCTTTAGCTTTGAAAGGCCCCCTCCTGTTATGTGGACCATACCATGCACATACATGTTTGCAGGCGCGTTGTCAATTTTCATGGCTTCGAGCATTTCGCGTATGCCGGACAGGTAGACAGTGGTTGGCCTCGTAAGCTCTTCGCCGATTGAGGGGCCCCATGGCAGTTTGTAGTCCAGGTCAAAACCTCTTTTTTCGAATATCTCATTTCTGAAAAAACTCAGTCCGTTCGAATGCACTCCGTTGCTTGCCAGGCCTATGATTACGTCTCCTTTCCCGATATCCGTAGTTATCTCGTGGCCTTTCCTTACAAAGCCAGTCATTACCAATCCTACCTCAAAGCCCTGGACTGTGCTTAATATGGCCGTTTCCCCTGCAACTATTGCTATCGGATACGCCTTTCCGTCCTCTGCTTTCCATGCATGCTCTTTGCTTAGGTCTGCAAGGCCTTGTACAATTCCGAATATCTTTGCATGGTCTTCCCGCTGTATTATTATATGGTCTACCATCTGCGGTATTATGACACGGCCGCTCTCTGCCAGATCATCGGCTACCATCGCAAAGACATCCTTGGCTCCCTCTTTCTGGGTGCCCATGCGGTAATGCAGAAGGCCTTTTGTACCTATTCCGTCCACTGCTGAGGCTTCTGAATATCTTGACCAGTATTGAGAATCTCTTTCAACTCTGAAACGCTTCCCATCTGGTTTGACCACGAATGGACCTTCCAGCGAATGGGTAGCTTTTATTATCTCGCGTGTTTGCTCATTAAACGGCTTTGTTGGGTCGTAAGGCAATGCGCCGGAATTGCGCGCCTTCATATCCCTTGCAGTTACGAACATTCCAATCTCCATTCTATAGTTTTTATCCTATCGTATTTATTTATTGTGTCGCCAAAGGTTTCTTTTTCAAAGATGCTGGCAAGCATAAAACTAAGCATTATTTATGGTCCTTACCCCATGTCCCCATTACCTGGCGCATGATTGCAAACTCGCCCAGATGATATGCAGTATGGTCCGCAGTGAGGAGTATCTCCCTTAGGATCGTCTGCCCGTCGCCCCACGGTATTCTGAAATTAAGGTCTGTCTTCGGATTGCTTACTATCTTCTTCAGCTCGTCTGAATCTGCATTGAACCTTGCTATTGTCTCGTCCCACTCTCTTCTTGTTGCAGTTTTGTTACGGGCAGGCCAGTAGTCTCTTGGCCACTCTTTCTCCTTATACTTCTCGTTCTTGATGAAATCAAGTATATCGGATTGTCCTATCCTCATGTGCTCGAGGAGATGCCACGATGAATAGGTACCTCCGGGGAATACTTCGTTTATTCTCGCACTTGGAAATCCGGCCGTAGCCTCCTCCAGCGTCATATGCGCATTGCCTCCATTTAGCAGAGCGAGCAGTTCCGCCCTTAGTTCTTTGTACTCCATCTCCATACCATTTACCTTGTTCTTTGTGTCATCTCCAAAACTATATATGTTTCAGTCGCCTATTGCTATCCGGTGAAACAATGGTGAAGACTATAGGATATGCTGCAAGAAGCGCTAATGAAAAGCTCGCCCAATTTGAATTCGAGAGGAGAGATCCGGGAGAAAAGGATGTTGTTATAGATATAATGTACTGCGGAATATGCCATTCGGATATACACGAAGCCAGGTCGGAGTGGCGCTCTGTCACTTATCCAATAGTACCTGGCCATGAGATTGTAGGAAGGATCTCGCATGTGGGCTCTGCAGTAAAGAAGTTCAATGTAGGGGATGCTGTTGGTGTAGGCTGCATGGTTGATTCCTGTGGAGAATGCAGCTCGTGCAAGGCAGGGGCAGAATATTACTGCATGGAAGGAGGCCCAGTATGGACTTATGGTTCAGTTGACAGGTACAATGGAAACGGCCAGACTTATGGCGGCTACTCTGACAAGATAGTTGTAAACCAGGATTTTGTATTGAAGATGCCAGATGGAACTGATCTTGCTGCCAGCGCGCCGTTGCTCTGTGCTGGAACAACCACTTATACTCCTCTTATGTACTGGAAGGCGGGGCCCGGGCAGCGAGTCGGGGTGCTGGGCCTTGGCGGGCTTGGGCACATTGCCGTTAAGATAGCAAAGTCTCTCGGAGCGGAGGTAGTTGTGCTTACCACATCCAGAAACAAAGCAGAAGATGCCAAAAGGCTCGGGGCTGACAGCGTAGTAATAACAACAGACAAAGCGCAGCTTAAGGAGCATGCGGGGAGCTTTGATCTGATACTAGACACTGTGTCGGCAAAGCACGAATTCGATGAGTACCTTGCACTTCTCAAGCTCAACGGCAAGCTGGTTCTCGTAGGCCTGCCGAGCGTACCGCTCCAGGTCTCCCCGTTTTCCATAGTTACGGGCCACCGCATACTTGCAGGATCAGGGCTCGGAGGCATAAGAGAAACGCAGGAAATGCTAGACTATTGCGTTAAGCACGGAATAAAGTCAGACATAGAACTTATACCAATACAGAAAGTAAACGAAGCTTACGACAGGGTAGTAAAAGGAGATGTAAGGTACAGGTTCGTCATAGACATGGCTTCCCTGAAGAAATAGGCGTTCTGTGCTTGAGAAGGCATGCGCTTTGCGGCTTTGCTGCCTTTCAGCATTAGATTCCAGGTTGAGGTTCAAGACGCAGATTTGGCCATAGGTAAACCTGTCTATATGAAAAGCGCGCCTGGCTACTATAGCTGGCAGATAACTCACTTCTTCAGCGTGTTTTATGAGGTAAAATATTTATATATGCATATTTCATGTCTAACCATGGATTTGATCCTACGGCTTGCCTTTGTAGCGGTAATTATAATAGCCGCGATCTTCCTTGGATTCCTTGTGCTGAAGAATGGTGGATTTGGGCAGGGAATAAGTGCCGTTGAGGCGAAGAGCCTAGTACTGCACGATCTGCAGAATAATTATCCGGGAGCCAATATAAGCATAAGCAACGTTAGCCCTTCACAATACCAAGGCAGCTGGCATATAGTTGCTTCAGTAGTTCTCAATTATACCTCCCCATGTCCGACATACTTTGTGACTTCATACGAGTATCCGAAATATGGCTTTGTCTCAAGGGCAGAGAATAACTACACATATGGCTGCGTGATAGACATAACCCCGATAAAGCTGACTTCTTATCCCGCAGCAATAACAAGATCTTATGATTTGCACATAGGTAGCATCGACAGCTTTGTGTCGAAGTACGGATACAACAATGTAAACGTGAAGGCAGTATACTACAATTCTACTGCCATATATGGCAAGACTTATGATGATGTATGGATAGTGAATTATTCCGCGCCAGAGACCAATGAGTCAGTATATGCTGTGCTATCTTTCGATGGGAATGAAGTGCTCACTTACAATATGACTCATTGAGCCGGAGAGCCTTCCTTCCTGAAGAGCAGGGTCTTGTGCTCTGATCCTCTTATCTCTATCCTTCTGCTCTTTCCGTCTACTATCCTAAATCCTGCTTTTTTGAAGAATTTGCACGCAGGTTCGTTCTCTTTTATTACCTCAGCTTCGAAGCTTTTTATTCTCACCTTCTCCGATTCTCTTATGGAAAAATTCAGCAGTTTTAAGCCTTCGCCTTTCCCGGTAATCTTCTTTATAAGTATGATCCCTATCACTCCTTCACCGTGCTCTTTCCGGGTTATCTCACACTCGCCTACTATCTCCGAGTCCTTTATTGCAACTATATCTATCAGCTCCTTCCTCTCCGTGCCTCTGATCTTAAGCGTGAAGATGTTCATGAATTCTTCAAGTGTAGGCTCCTTCTCGAACCACATTGCAAGCGGTTCCTCTTTGTAAACCTTCTTTACGAACTCGTAAAGCTCAGGCAGGTCACGCTCCTTTACGCTTCTGAACTCCATTCTCCTCCCATCGATTACTTTACGCAGAAGTGTTTTTTAAATTGTTGCAGCAAACAGGTGACATTCTCCCACCTGCAAACGTTGTGGAATTTCCTGTTCACGTTGTTAATCCAGTACTGATATTTTGCTTGTGAAGAAAGGTTTTAAGCGGTTGGCTTTCATGTATAAGTATGGCAATTACAAAAAGCACTGCAAAGAAAATACTTTTAGAGGCAGGAGCGGAGAGGGTAAGCGATGATGCTGTCATTGAGTTTTCAGAGATGATGAATAAATATGCATACAGGATAGCCAAAAAGGCAGTGGCTTTATCTGCTCACGCAAAGAGGAAGACAGTTAAGAAAGAGGATATCAATCTGGCCAAGTAGGCTCTCTTTTACTGGCTAGCCGCAGCGGCCAGCGAAATACCCAGCAGCTTGAGCAGGATTATCGTGCCTAAACCAGGCAGCCCGAAGATTGCTATAGGTATTATGAGAGATATAGAGATGGGAATACCAAGATTGAAAAGAAAATTCAGGAGGAACAGGGCGACTATGCCAAGTATGCTGTTTGCCAGAATGCCGAATATTATCTTGAGCAGGAACTTGCCTAGCTTGAAGACTATCAGCAGCACTACCGCTATTGCAGCTATTATTATGACTGCAGAGATTACGTAATTCAATGTAGGCACAGTTGCAGCGGCCGCGAGCAGCATTTCCGTGGCAGGCATGATCTTGATGGGTTGGAAATATATAAGAATTTGTAGTGTCAACGTAGGTAATTATTCAGCGCAGCAGCACAACCCGAACTTTTATATACCAGCACAGGCGTATAAGATTGTGTGGTGTGTGGGTGGCTGACGGCCTTCAATGGCTGAGGAAGCTCTCTCCATGCGAGTAGCGCACAGAGCCTAATAGCTCTATTCGGAACAGAAACGAGACCGCTGCGGCGTCACAGGCGATGACGATACGAGCGCGCCGGTGCGGATGAAACGTGCCGATGCGTGCGCTGTGTGCATGCAAGGCTATAATAGCCGCTTAGTCTAATGCCACCTAAAACAGAAGAGAGGCTACGGCACACCACACAATTTCATATCCTTCTCGCAAAGAGGGTGATTTCCTGCCTGTTGGACGGAAGCACACGGCAGAACTGTATCCTGAAATCACCTTCTAAGATTCGCTTTGTGATGGAAAGATACTTGTCTGCGTTTTTAGTTATGCACTTTACTGTCATTATCAAGATACAATTTTTAGTGAGGCTGTCTTTAAGCTCAAGCACACTCCTTGCAGATTCTGTTGCCTCGATGTTCATGTCGTTTACCACAATGCATGCCTTGCCAGGTATTCCAAGGTTATGCAGCTTAGACGTTCCTGATTTTATGTGGATTATGACCGGGCTCTCCGATTTCAGCAGCATTTCGCCTGCACCTTTACTATCTGTTGCCTTCTTTACAACAACCCTGCACTCACCGAGTTTCCTGTAATTCAGATCTGCAGGGTCTATGGCCAGAACCTTAAAACCTTTATCGTAGAGCACCTTGCTCCAGCCACCCGGCGACGCGCCCAGGTCAATTGCTATGCCCCTCTTCCCGCCTATATCGGATTCGTCGAGAGCTTCGTGCAGTTTGAGTTCGGCCCTGCTTATCCCAGAGTAAGCTTTCAAGTAGTGGCGCTCCGGATTCAGAAAGGGCTTCATAAGTCCGTATACAAGGGAGTAGCCAGAGTAGCACTTCATATTTATCAGCACCGAATATGCAAGAGCCATAGGATTCTCCATGTTTATTTCGATACCTTCATTTTCAAGCCTGCTGCCCACGGTTACTTCTATGTCCTTGGCAGAGTATCCGTGCTTGGAATTTACATCATAGCATTCGTATTTCATTGGTACATCCTTATCTATCGCAAGCTTCCTTACCGATGACTCTATGCCATAAAGATATCTCTCTTTGCTCAACTCTACAGCATCGCCGACCTCAAAGATGCTGTATACGAAGATAAGGTTGGCCTCCTTTGCCTTCTCGACCAGACCGCTGCCGGCCTCTATTACAAAGACATTGTTAAAATTGTCCAGTATTTTAAAGGCGCAGAGAGACCTGAGCTCGTTAAGCCTGCTTTTCCTGAAGATGTAGCTTGTGAAGACAAAGTATTTGGGCATTATTAATACCTGCTCCTGAGAAAGCCTGCGAGCGCCTTGCCCTTCTCAGTTAAAGCAAGATACTCTTTCTTTGCCAGCAACCCGGAGCTGCTTGATATGAGTATTCCTGCACTCAGCATATAACTTATATCATCTTCGAGCGCAAGCCTGTCTTTTGTGCCTGCAGCTTCGCCTATCAGTTTCTCCTTTCCCATGCTTCCAGAGCTTAGCCTAAGCAGCACATCTATCGCAGAGCCTGACGCATTTCTTATTGCTATTTCGTTGCCCCCATCAAGCGCTATGCTTTCGCCGAAGGTATCTCCAAGCTTTTGCCACCTGCCAAGCGCGTATATTAAGGAAGAATAAGAGCCTGTGGTCTTCTTCTCTTCTTCCACGTCTCTCGAGTGCCTATCGCAAAGATATACTTTCATCCCATTGCTAAGATTTATGAAAACGCGTCCGAGCCTGCATTCCATGCTTGCGTAGTAGCACAGATCACATCCGGTCAATGCGTATTTAATCACTGATTTAACTCCTTTATCAGGTATCGTGCCCTGTCTGAGCTTCGGCACGCCCATTACCCTGTAAGTATAGCCGCACTCTGAGCACGTGGAAAATACGTACCAGCCGAAGAGATGGTCTTCTTCGGCACTCACCTTGACCAGTATAGGAGGAACTGTGGGGCGGTGGGTTGTCAGATCAAGGCCTGGATTCTGTACATAATATGCCTGCTGTTCTGTGTCCTTTAGGCAGAATGGGCAGAGCTTTATTATCTTCTCGAAAGGCCTCATCTCGGTTTCCATAGTCTCTGAAAATATTGGCAAGTTATCACTAAAACGAGCTGCCATGAGTTGGCATCCTTCCGCACGCGAACAGCGTGGCTTTCTGGCAGTTTTCATGACGACAATATATGTATTACATCATCCGAGTTTATATGCATGTGGGTGTGGACTTGTATTTCGCCTCTCATGGGCGCGGGTTTTACGCGCATCCTATATAAATATGCATTTCGATATAAATTCTTATTGATGACTATAATGGATAGCCGCACCATATTGTACGCTGCAATTTCTGTGTTTGCCGTAGGCTTCGCTGCCTTTATGCTTTACGGCCGCGCAGGTGGGAGCGGCGCAGGATTCAAGAGCAATGCCACGTATGTTACAACAGCCGTAACGCCTTCGCATGCTGGAAGGCCATCTTCTGTTCTCTTCTCAAGCACACCGTATCTCCAGTATGCCTACCTGATTTCTGGAGGCAATCTTTCGCAGGAGGCAAAGGCCGCGCTCACCGGATTCAACATGACCTCTGATTTCCTTTCCAACGGAACTGAAGAGATAAGGATAGCTATTCAGGGAAGCGGCCAGAATCAGACCATAATGCTGGATCCAGGCTATAAGCTGTATATTATAGAGACTACATTCAGCGACGACAGCTACGGCTTTGACGCTTCCTTAGGCGATGACGGCCTTGTTATGGTAAATCAGACAGGTTACGTGGTATAGACAGGAACCGTGATCCAGACAAAAAGGAAAGGATAGGGAAAGAATAAAAAGAAATTAAATGGAAAATAAATGGAAAAGAAAAGTGAAGGACCTACCAGATCCTTCCCATGCTTTCCATCCTTAGAGTAGGACCATGCCTTTCCTCTTCGCGCTTTTCGCCGAATTTTGCCTTGACACCTGTAACAACAGACATTACGCGTATCTGGTCTGTCAGCTCAGGCACCATTCTTGCGCCGAAGATTACATTGGCATTCCCCTCCAAGCCCTCTGTTATCCCATTTCCTATCGCAGTTGCCTCGCTTATTGTGAGATTCGATCCGCCTTCGACGTGTATCAGCGCGCCCTTTGCACCATCATAATCAACAGTAAGCAACGGATGCGTCCTTGTAGATTTTATTGCCTGTTGCACACGGTCTGAGCCGTATCCTGCGCCTATGCTTATTACTGCAGTGCCTGTGTTCCTTACGATATTGGCAAGATCTGCGAAATCAAGGTTTATCAGGCTTGGTAGCGTGATTGTATCAGCTATGCCTTTTACCGCATTCCCAGTGACATTGTCCACAAGTTCGAATGCTTTTTCTATCGGCAGGTTCGGCACATACGAGAGCAGCTTGTCGTTCTCAACTACTATGACTGAATCAGCCTGCTTGTTAAGCTGCTCAATCCCCCATTCAGCCTTCTGTTTCCTGCTCCTCTCGAGTCCGAATGGATATGTCACAGTAGCTATCACGGTCGCGCCCATTTCTTTCGCCACCTGAGCGACTATTGGAGCTGCGCCAGTCCCTGTGCCGCCGCCCATTCCTGCTGCTATGAAAACGAGGTTGTAACCCTGAAGCGAAGCCTCTATCTCTGACTTGCTCATTTCGGCAGCTTTCGCAGCAACTTCTGGAAAGCCTCCGGCTCCAAGACCACGTGTCATTTCCTTTCCCAGCAAGATCTTCTTATTTGCGTGTATTATATTCAGATGGCCTATATCTGTGTTCATGGCTATCGTGTCTGCGCTCTTTATGCCATTTGAGTACAGCCTGTTTACCAGGTTGCTACCCTGGCCCCCAACACCAACAACTGCCACCTTAGGTGCGAATGCATCGTAATCAAAGCTATCGGCCATTTAGATCATCTCTATATCTGCGTAAGTCGAAGACTTCTTCCTCTCCTCGAACTTGCCCAGTATGCTTGAGCCGCTTACTCCGGTAACTATCGCCACTATTTCAAGCTGGCCTTCATATCCAGGTATTATCCTTGCGCCCCACTTCACATTTGCCTTTGGATCCATACGCTCTGTTATAAGCTCGCCTGCTTTTATAGCGTCTCCGAGCGTCAGGTCTGATGCTCCTGATATGTGTATCAGCGCCCCCTTGGCATTCTCGAAATCAACATCAAGCAGCTTGTTCTTTACAACTGCCTCTGCTGCGGATGTCACTTTGTCATTGCCCTTGCCGGTTCCTACCGAGATGAAACCGACATCGCCGCTGCCCATTATGGATCTTACGTCAGCAAAGTCGATGTTTATCAGGCTAGGCTGCGTTATGGTCCAGACCAGGCCGCCTATTGCCTTTGCCAGTATGTCATCCGCAACTGCAAAGGCTTCGTTCATAGGCAGGTTCGGCACAAGCTTTACCAGCCTGTTGTTGTCAAGTATTATTACGCTGTCGCTGTACTTCCTTAGCTTCTGTATGCCTTCCTCTGCCTTGACCTTCCTGACTCTTTCCAAATCGAACGGATATGTTACCATTGAAACTACAATAGCGCCCTGCTCCTTTGCTATCTGCGCGACTACAGGTATTGCACCTGTTCCGCTACCTCCGCCCATTCCTGCGCAGAGGAAGACGAGTTGTGCTCCATAAAGTATCTCTTCGAGTGCCTGCCTGTCCACTTCTGCAGCTTTGGCACCTACTTCAGGATCACCTCCGGCCCCAAGGCCGCGCGTTATGCTCTTGCCTATCAAGACCTTCTTTATTCTGTCATCCAGCATCTTGAAGTGCTGCACATCAGTATTCACTGCCACGAGCTCCGTGCCTTTTACGCCCACTTTTGTGAGTCTGTTTACGGTGTTGTTTCCTCCGCCGCCTACCCCTACAGTCACAATTTTTATCTGGGGACTGAAGTTGGTGCTGTTGTCCGAAGCTTGGCTAGTTTTCCCTAACAATTCGCTTGTAAAATCTACCATTTGATCGCCTGTGTATCCTATTTATAGCTATATTTAAATACTTTTTGTCGGGTTTTATTATAGTGGAATTCTTATACTTAAGTATTAATTTATATACTAAAGTATGCAAGAAATAGATTTTGATATTTAAATGGATGGGGGTCCTGACCTTTATATCATTCTCCCTGAGCTGTCACTTTTGTCTTCTTCTGCGAAGCGTAGAGCTCCATTATCTCCTTAGTTGTCGTCGAGTCTTCAGGCTTCTTGTCCTCCCTTACTCCGTCGCTTGTTATCCTGGGAAACCTGAGTGCGAAGCCTGTTTCGTTATTGCCAGGTTCCTCCCTTCCGCACGTGTGCATTGGAGAGCGCGTTATCTCATCTGCACGCACAGTGACCACATACTCCGGATCCACCCAGAAATCAGGTTTCATCAGGGAATCTACACGCGCAGGCTTATTCTTGACCTTCGACTTGCTAAGCAGTTTCTTGAACGACTTCATCTGCTCCTCAGTGAAGCCTGTCCCTATCTTTGTTATTGTTTCGAAGACGTCCCGCCTCTCGTTGTAGACAGCTGCAAGCAAGCCGCCGAACTCGAATTCAGCCCTCGAACCTTTTCCAAGATAGTAGCCAACTATAGTTAAGTCTATGGTGTCTGAAAGTTCTCCTTTGTAGCTTCTCTTCAGCTTTATCCAGCTGAACTTCCTTGCGCCTGCTATGTATGGTGCATCGAGATCCTTGGCTACTATCCCCTCTAGACCATCCCCCACTTCCTTTTCGAAATAAACGTCCAGCTCCTTAGGCGTATTAACGATTATCCTGTCTGACGGCCTTATCAGGCCATTCTTGCTTAGCAAAGATTCGAGAAGCCGGCGCCGCTCCTCCATCGGCATGCCAAGGCAGTCTTTTCCATTCACCAACATTACGTCATATGCAAAGAGGTGCAGAGGCATCTCGATGCTCTTCGCTTCTATATCGTGCTTCCTCTTTCTCTGTATGGTTTCCTGGAATGGCCTGAACTCACCAGTAGCTTCATTGAATGCTATTGCCTCGCCGTCCAGTATGGCTTCTTCGGCATGAACTTCGGAGAGCGCAGCTTTCGCTATCTCGGGAAACATCTCGGTTAGGCGCTCAAGGTTCCTGGAGAAGATCTCAACCTTCTTATTCTTCCGGTCTATATGGACTTGAGCTCTCAGTCCATCGTATTTGGCTTCGACCGCACATCTGCCATGCATGCGCTTGAGGATCTCTTCCGAAGTGGGAAGGCGCTCTGCCAGAGCAGGGCGCACAGGACTGAAGAGCGAGACCTTTACCGATTCTATGCCCCCCATGCCTTCATTTGCAAGGATCTCGCCTATTCTTCCTAGATCTCCGCAGATATTATATGCATTCTCAAGTGTTTGCTTTCCCGTCCTTTCGCCGGTGGCATAAAGCGAGAGCGCCTCCAGTATAGTTGCATCGCCTGCTCCAAGGCGCAGGGTGCCAAGCGCGAGCCTTATGATATATCTTGAACTTAGGGGTGAGGATCCTGCAAGAAGATTCACAAGTTGCTTAATCTTGTCTTCCTGGCTGCCGGAACCTGATGTCTTTGCAATCTTGAGCATTGCCTGAAAAACGTCAGCCACCCCGTACTTTCTCTCCTCGATGCGCCTGAGCCTGCTCTTCCCTCTGAATTCTTCTGCTGTTGCTCCGAGGTCACCGGTTTTGTGAAAGCTCGCCACTACCTCTTCCCTGCTGAAACCTGAAGCATAGGCTATAGCTTGCTCTGCAAGCTTTTCTGCTATGCCAAGTTGTATGCCTGCAAACGGAGGCCCCATTGCGCCCTGCGTCATGTATATAAGCGGCTTCATCTCCTTTTTTTCGGTCTTCCCGAACAGCTCGCAGAGTATCTCAACCATGGCCAGCCTTGATTGCGTGCCTTCAAGTCTCTCGTAATAAGTTGCAGCTTCTTCGAAAAGCATATTTAATGCCCCTATTATGTCTTTAGATTATGAAAAGCTATTTAGTTATTCTTTCTATATACTAATGACTTGACATAGGTAAATATGATGGCGTCTGGTGAAATAGTAACTGGAATAGATGCCCTTTTAAAATATATTAATGAACATGGAGAAACTGGTGGGGCTTCACTTGCTATGGCCCTTGGAATAAGCGAGAAGACTGTAGAGGATTGGGCAAACATACTTGAAAAAGCCAACATGATAAAGATTACATACAAAGTCGGCAAGATGTATGTATCTCCGCGCCAGATGTCCAAAGAGGACATGAACGCGGAAAAATCGAAGATAGAGGTACAGCGCACTACACTTGAGAATGATGCTAAACATCAGCTCTCGGCGATGCAGCAGCTAGAGGGGAAGCTCCAGGAATTCAACAAATCCATAAGCAATATAGAGCAGGTATTTAACAGGAGCACCGGAAAGGAGGTAAAGGACGGCCTTGAGAGGATAAAGAGAATAGATGACGAAGTGCGGTCGAAGTTCAATTCGATCAAGCAGAGCAAGGAAGCGATAGAGAAGATGGAAGGGGAGCTGAATGGCAAGCTTGAGGCTCTAGACAACAGGATAAATGCGACACCAGTAGGGATAGAGCAGCAGTACAATGAGGCGAGAAAGATAATACAGGAGATGACTGGCGCAATAACGGATTCTGAGAAACAGGTTAAGGATATACTTAATAGATTCGAAGCAGAGAGCAGGGAGCAGAAGGACAGGATATACGAAGTAGCAAAGATGATAAAGAATCAGAGGAAGGAGCTCCAGGGGCTGGTGTCTGAGCAGGGCAGGTATTTTTCAGGCTACCAGAAGGATTATCAGGAGTACACCAAAAGGGCAGGCGAGATAAAGAATGCCATTGTAAAGGAGAAGCAGGCCCTCTCCCAAGATCTTTCCGATAACAAGAACAGTCTAACTGCAATGTACAATGCTGCTACTGAAGAATTTAATAAAATCAATGAGACTATCGAGCAGGAACGTACAAAATTTGGCGAACTGGGCAAATTCATGGAACAGATAAACGGCTTGAAAAAAGAGATAGAGGAAATAGCGAAGGAGAAAGAGGAGGTGGAGAAAGCTCTGAATGAGATAATAGTGAAGGCTGGAGCGATAAGCTCCATTTCCGGAGGCGACCTCAGCAAGAAGCAGGATGAGATAGGCTCCATCAAGAAAAAATCAGCTGATGCATCGCAGAAGATAAAGGGTATCTTTAGCAAAACAGATAGATTAAAAGAGGGCATAGACAATATTTCTAAATAGAAGTTCGTGAGGCTTGATGACAAGTATAGTGAATGAGTATGAATCTTATGAACTTGAGGCTCACGGACTCAAGATAAGCGTAAGGATAGGGGATGAAGGCGGTTTTGTACCGCTCTACGAGGTAACTGTCCCCGGGCTTGGCGAAGCCACAAAGGTGCTTTTGCTCTCACTGAGGCCGGAGCTCCTGAACCTTGTTCCGATAGATCCCACCAGGGTGCAGGATAGAGAGTATCTTGACGAGCTGACAGTCAAGTACTCAGAAGCCTGTCATATCATAATAGACAAGTACCTTCCTGGCACGTCTCCTGAAACCAAAAGCGTGCTTATAGCATATCTTATAAATCTGATGCTCGGACTTGGCGAACTCGAAGCCCCAGTAGCTGACGACAAACTTGAAGAGATAACAGTAAACGGCTCGAAGTTTCCGGTATGGGTCTTCCACAAGAAATGGGGGTGGTGCAAGACAAACATAATGATGGGCGATGAAAATTCCATTTACGAGGACTCGGAGCAGATAGGCAGGAGGGTGGGCAGGGAGATAACCAATCTTTCGCCTCTTATGGACGCTGAGCTTCCTGACGGCTCCAGGGTAAATGCAACGCTCTTCCCCGTTTCTCAGAGCGGCAATACGCTTACCATAAGAAAATTCTCGAAGAATCCATGGACCATGCCTGCACTGGTATCGGCTAAATCAATCTCGAAAGACCTTGCTGGCCTGCTCTGGCTCTGCATACAGAACGAGATAAGCATGCTGATATCAGGCGGTACGGCTAGCGGAAAGACCAGCTTCCTAAACGCAATGAGCATTTTCATGCCCCCGGACAGAAGAGTTATCTCTGTAGAGGAGACGAGAGAGCTTACGCTTCCTGACTTCATGCAGTGGGTGCCCATGCTAACAAGGCAGGCGAATCCGGAAGGCAAGGGCGCCATAGGCCTTTATGACTTGATGATAAATGCGCTTAGGCAGAGACCCGATATCATGCTTGTAGGAGAAATTAGGACGAAGGCTGATGCTGAAACGCTCTTTGAGGCGATACACACAGGCCATGCAGTATATGGCACAGTGCACGCCGACAACGCAGAAGATACCATGATAAGGATGACTAATCCGCCGATAGCAATACCCAAGATAATGATGAACTCCATAGGGGGCGTAGTCTCCCTTTTCAGGCACAGGAGACTTGGGATAAGGCGTATGCTCGAATTTGCAGAGGTAACAGGATCAGGAGAAGCAAACGTGATAAGCAGGTGGAACCTCAGGAACGATACATTCGTAAAGGTCAGCGAGCTCTCCAGGCTCGCAGAGATAATCTCGCTCTATGGAGGGTATACCCGGAGTGAGATAGACCAGGACGTAGATGAAAAGGGCCAGGTTATTGACTGGATGATAAAAAACAAGATCTTTGACGTTACTTCATGCGGACTGGTTGTAGCCAACTATTACAGGCATCAAGACAAGATGATGCAGATTGTGCATGACAACGCCCCTTACTCTGCGGATCTGCTTGCTGCGGTGAAATGATGGCTGAAGAAGAACTTACTTATGAAAATGCAGTAAAGATAATAGAGGAGATAGAAGGGACCAATCCAAAGGATGCAAATGCAAGCATAGAGATAAGCAACATAATAAACAGCAAACCGCTTGTGGAGAGTTATGACTACAAAGAAGCAAGCCGAATTGCGGATCTCCTTCCGCCCGCGCAGCACGAAGGCTACACTGAAGCACATGCACGCAATGCTGCGGAGCTAGGCGAAGTGGAGGCAGGCAAGAAAGGCGGCGTGTTTATGCATAGGGATATGGAGAAGGCGCAGGGGGAGCTGCGTGGCATATTCAGCGGGATCATGAAGAAGAATAGGAAAGAGCATGCTGCAGAAGCTGTGCCAGTAGAGGACAATAGCAATATCATGATCGGGCTTTCTTACCAGGATCAGATTTCAGAGCTTGAGCAGATAATGTCCGGCTTAGATGAGAATGTGTTTGAGGATGAGCATAAGGCAATAATAAAGGATGAAGTGCTTGGGCTGAAGAAATATGCAAAGAAGGAACGCAAGCCCGTTGACAAAGCCGAGGCGGAATTGATTACAATAAGAAACAAGCGCCTCGACGAGGCAATCGGCAAACTCAAGGCGAAAAGGGTTATATAGGCTTTGTTGTAATGATTAATGCAAGTTGATCTGATGGGAGATGGCGACAAGCAGCAAGGCAGTTCGCAGGCTACAGCTGCATCACAGAAGGCAGACCAGGGATCGCAGAACACTGTACCTGTAAAGAAGAAGGGATTCTCGCTTTTCAGACGCAAGCCAAAGCAGACATACGGCAAAACAGGCATAACGCCACTCAATACTACACTGCAGAAACAGACCGCGATACAGCAGGCTGCAATGCCAAAGAACGCTTCTGCAAAACAATCAGCTCAGCTTACAAAGCAGAGGAAGGCACCAACTGGAAAAAGACCAGGATATGTAGAGAGGATAGTGAATAAGCAGAAAGACTATGAACTGCTCCTTAAAGAAGCTGGCATAAAGAAGAGTCCGTACGATTTTGTAAAAGGCACAATGATCAAGGCGATCATTCTGACAGCAGTGATCGCGTTCGCCATAGCATTTATACTGTATTATGTCAGGCCTGTCTTCGCGGTCTTCGGCCTTGTGCTCTCCATAGCATTTTATCAGATGCTTTTCAATAACTTCCTCAATTACCCGAAGGCCAGGCTCAGCCAGAACGGAAAACTCGTGGAGAGGGACATACTCTTTGCAGGCAGGGACCTGGTAATAAGCCTCAGATCAGGCATGCCTCTCTTCAATGCCATGAGCGCGGTAAGCACAGGCTATGGAGCTGCAAGCAGGGAATTCGGAAAGGTCATTGAACTGGTTCAGCTGGGCATGCCTATAGAACAGGCAATGGATGAGGTCAGCTCAAAAAGCAGGTCAAAGACCTTCAAGCGGATAATGCTGCAGGCAAGCGTGAGCATAAAATCAGGCGCAGAAGTGACCGATGCGATACAGTCTGTTGTGGAAGAGGTGAACCAGGAGCGCGTAATAGAGCTGAGGAGATACGGCCAGAGGCTGAATGCGCTTGCCATGTTTTACATGCTTTTCGGGGTGATCTTCCCCAGCATGGGGCTTGCAGTGGCAACAATACTTACCACTTTCATAAGCATATTCACGATAAATTTCACGGTGCTTCTTGCAGCACTCGCAGGAATAGCATTCATGCAGATAATATTTCTTAATATAATGAGGACTTCACGTCCTGTCTTCGCCGGCTAATGTTGATGTTATGAAAATAAGCTTTGAGAAACTTGTTTCGAGGAGCCTTGTACGGTTCCTATCTAGGGAGCTTGACCTGGCAGGCGTTAAGACTACCGTGAACAATCTAATCGGAATTGCAGTGATTGGAGGTATAGCTACATTTATAGCAGTGGCAGCGCTTGTCTTTGCACTCATTAAGCTCAATGCAGGTATTGCGGTGCTGGCAGGCATCTTCTCTGCGGCAATCCTGGAATTCGCAATATACAGCATTCTTGAACTGAAGATAGAGCAGAGGAAGACTTTTGTAGAGAGCATTCTGCCGGAATACCTGCAGCTTACCTCTGCCAATATAAGGAGCGGAATGGCGATAGATAAGGCTATGGTCTCAGCCACAAGGCCTGAATTCAAGTACTTCTCTGATGATGTGGTTCAGATAAGCAAACAGCTTTATACTGGTGAGACCTTCCAGAATTCGCTGATCTCATTAGGTAACAATTAC
>JAJZND010000025.1:44717-104313 GCA_021848025.1 Microcaldota archaeon
ACGAATCAATGAGGTACGGCGGGGGAATGACGGACATGCTGAATGACATAGCAAAAGACATAAGGAATCAGCAGACGATACAGAAGGAGATATCCGGCCAGCTCTTTATGTACACGATCTTCATCTCTTTCGCTGCAATAATAGGAGCGCCTGCGCTTTACGCGCTTACGGACAAGATGATAGCTATAACAGACAACGTATGGGCAGGGATATTGCAGCAGAATCCGGGAGGCCTGCCTTCCACAGGAGTCAGCTTCCTCAAGCCCAGCCCTCCCAAAGTTACACAGGGTGAATACAATGATTTTGCTATACTGGCGATACTGATAATCTCGGCTTTAGGGTCTTTCATTGTCTCTGTGATAATGAACGGATCGGTCATAAGAGGCATAAGATATCTGCCTATCTTCCTTCTAATCGGCTTTACTGTCTTCTTCATTACAGGCTTTGTGATAAGCTCTATCTTCAACGGCATCGCACCCGGAAGCTGAAGGCAGATGCTGCTCCGGGAGCTTTGGCTGTCAGGCTTTGCATGGAACCTGGTATTTTCTTGCCGGGCATCTTGAATGAAAGTGCCTCAGCTTATATTATATCATAGCGCTTCTGCGACCCATACCTAAAAACAGGATACTTGGTAGCAGCTCTTTTCTGTAATGCGGCTAAGTGCATATAGCCATAACTGCGCATGCGCTCCGCACATAGAAAAGTGTTCTTTAAAGCAGATTTGCACTGCCTCTTAGCCTATTCCGAAGGTGGTGTTTGTCCAGATCTCTGTTTTCATCGTCCCTTTCTGTCCGGCAACTATTATGGGCAGGCTTGAGACCTGGACTGATGTGGCAGACTGGCCCTGCGGACTCTTGCCTATTGTTATGTTAAGGCCGCCGTTCAGCGCTATATCAACGTAATAATCGTAAGCTATCCCGAGAATCGGCTTTGTCGCCTGATAGTCGTGGCTTGACATCGCCTCAAGCGTCTCAATCTTGCCCTCTGAGAGCCCTGCTCCCTGGCCTATTCCGAGGCCTACGCTTACATTCTGCCAGGTAGAGGTCTTTGTAGGCTGCACAAGATTCTGCCAGTTCGTACTGCCTGTGGAAAGGAGCCTTGAATCAAGCTGCTGAAGCTCGTTCTGCATGCTGCCGGTGTTGTCGCCGTTGGCTATTGCGAACTGATTGCTTATGCCCAGCCACACGCTCGTCAGCACCAGTATTGCGACTATGAATATGAAGAGCGCAAAGATTATGTCGAATGACCAGAACTGGGCCTTCATTTTATCACACCCATAGGCATGCTTACCGACTCCGATTGCGGGATTCCTCCTAGATAAATCCGGTACAGCTGAGTTTTATTCAGCGTGTAGTTATATGTCTGCAGGTCTGCTATCGAGCCATTCATGCTCAGGAACGGCTCGCCTTTCAGATAGCCGATGTTGCAGCCTATGCCCATGTAATCAGTATTTGGATTTGACTCGTCCTGGCTTGTTCCTGTCTGGTTCAGCGTATCCAAGTACATATTCACTATTCCGGTATTTGCGCCTCCCCTTGAAAGCGTGACCGCCACGAAAGACCATGCATCTAGAGGCACATGCAATGTGGAAGTATAGTTGTGCCTTGTAGACGCCTGGTAGTTGTAGACGCTCTCGGCCAATGTGCCGTTGGAATTGATGAAGAAGGAGAGCGTGGAGCCTGGTGAGCCCTCCGAGTATATATCCTCTGATGAACCTGATGGGGCGTATTCAAAAGGATAGACCCATGCCGCGATGGTGAAGTTGGATTTCGAATTCAGGAAATGGTGCGGCGAGGCAGTATATGATGCAATGCAGCTCATGTAGCCATTGAAGTTCATGCCGCTCTTGCCTAAGGAATAGACAAACTGTGGCGTAGATGCGTACGCGTCAGTGTACACTGCGCCATAAGAAGTTGCATTGTCATGGCCAAGGCTGTAGTCAGTGGTGTTTCCATCGAGAAGCCACCAGCCTGAAAGCTGGGCGTTGCTTATGGGAAGGCCTGCGATGCCTCTTTTGTATAGGGAATAGACCTGGCTGCTGGAGAGCGCTTTTCCGTATAATTGTACGTTTGAGAGGGTATCGTTGGCATAACCATCGCTGTCTGATGGTCCGCCGAATGCCAAAACACTGCTGGTTGTGGGTATTATGCCATTATATTCGTAGGAGCAGTATGGATATCCATTGACATAGCTCTGCACTACAGAGCCGTTGAAGGTAAAGCCTACAAAATACAGCTTACGCGGTATGAGCGGGTAAGGAAAGGATGTACAGCTTTTCGATGAGCCTATATAACCTGAGAACTCTCCAGGGATGGCAGATCCGAATTGGCCTATTGACATTCCGTATGAGCCTTCTTTCTGCATAATCGCAGTTATGGCTCCGGGCGGGTAGTTAAGATTTGGCGTAACCCAGGCGAAAGCGCTCATCTGGCTTGACGGCGAGATGGACAATGCATTGGATACCTGCATATAATTTACCGAAGACAAATTAGCTGTAAGTATTGAGGACGAATTGAGGCTCAGCGGTGTTAGGCTGGTTTTCGAAAACTGGAGACCGCCATAGATGGTTGCATTGTATTCGTTAGGGCCGTAGTCTTCAGCATCGCCATCGAGCGGATACCATGCAAGAAGTATGCCCTTTTCAGGAAGACCAGAGATGCCCATATTGTAAAGATTCTCAAGCTGCGCCTCAGTCAGGATTGAAGAAACATACACCTGCATGTTTGCTATTGAGCCGTTGAAGAAGGAATTGAGCGAGCCGGCCCTGCCTATGTTCTCGTAGCTGGCAGGACTGGATGACGAAAACGAGCTTTCAACAGCAGAGCCTGCAGGCTGGCCGTTTATGAAAGCGTTGATTGAGTAATAGCTCGGCGAAGGGGAAAACTCTATTGCAAGGTTGTACCAGCGGCCAGGCTCAATTGCTATGGAAGAGGGTATGGACGCGCATCCACCCGGATACTGCACATAGATTGTGTTATAGGAGACCCCGGCGCCCAAGCCTACGTCCATTATGTTGCCATTGTCAAACAGAGTCGCGCCTGTCGCGCATGAAGACTGGGAGGCGCTTAGCTTAGCGGCATTGAACCACAGGGTAAACGTGTATTGCGCGCCTGATGACAGGCTTATAGGTGCAGAGATGTAGCTGTCTTTTCCATTGAATGTTGCAGTATAAGCAGGATAGCTCCATGATGTATTAGTTGAAGTAAATTGGCGGGTGCTGTTACTTGCTAAGTTAAACATCTCCCTGCCCTGCCCTTGATTCATCGGCAGCCACGTGAAAAGCTTTGAAACTTCCTGGCCGTTAAAGAGGGTTGCCCGTACATTGGCAATTCCGCTCTGCGCTCCCTGGTTTACGAAGGCCGAAACTGTGCCGGTGTATCCTGTGGCGCCTACAGTGAAAGGCGTAAGGTTCGAATTTAAATATCCGATAGAAGTTGAGAATGCGACCTTTGCATCCTGCACAGGAGCGCCGTATATCGTGCTTACCTTTGCGGTCACTTCTCCGGTTGTCGGAAAGACCACTGCGCCATTGGCATAGCCATTATTATCATATATACTGTAATCATTGAAATCGCCGGAAAGCGGCCACCAGCCTGCCAGGTACTGCGTTGAAGAAGGTTCAGCTGCAATCCCGCCCGAATATAGTGAAGTGCCGCTGAGGGTAGTGCTATATAACTGCATGTTTGCGACAAGGCCATTGAATCCGGGCGATCCTATAGTCCCGATTCCGTTGGAAGAGCCTAAGAGGCAGGGGATTGGAGAATTCTCCTCTACGCCGCTTATATCTACATAGCACGTTGTGCCCGTATCCACTGAAACCAGGTCATACCACGTGCCAGGGTAGAACTGAAGGCTGTTGTATACGGCTGAGCCGGGGAATGTGCAGCTTAGCATATTGCCTGTATCGACAGAGCATGATTCCAGGCCAGGCAGGTTGTAGATCTGTTTGCCCGCGTCTGATTCGTTGTAGTATACCCAGGCAGAGAGCGTGAAGATAGGCGTGCTTACTCCGGTTATCTGCGGTATTATTATCTGCGAGCTGCCATCGAATTCTGCCACATTTGTGCTCTGTACGCTTAGATTCAGGACATCGCCGGATGTGCCTAATGCTGCAGTGCATGGCGTATCTATGCAGATCAGTCCATATGAATTATAAATCTGCACATAATTCCCGCTTAGACCTGAGCCAGGAGCAAGCACGGACTTGGCATCGCTATATGCCAGCACGGTAACTTTCTGCTTTGCCAGATACGCATTAACAGTAACTATCCCAGTGCCTGTGACGTTTATGCCACCTATGGTTATGCCGCTTATCCCGTATATAGGGATATTTGCCTGATATCCATTGCCTGCTGCAACTGCGCTGTCTATCTGCTGCGCTATCTCCTGCGCTATCGACTGCACCTGTGAGTAGGTCTGCTGGTTCACTACCAGTACCCGCTGGTTTGCTATGACCGCGAAGATAAAGATGAAGACCGCGAGTACGAATGAGAAAACGAGCATGAATTCAAGTGAGATCTGCAGTTTCATTCAAACACTTGTTGCAGCGCATTACACCTCCGGCAGCATATATACGCAAGGTATGCTGAGGTCTGAAGGGCAGTTCTGCTGGTAAGTCACATTGATGAGATAGGTTCCTGCTGCTGAGAGACCGCCCAGATTGCCGCTGACATTCAGTGGCGTATAAGATGTTACATAGCTAAGCCCCACAGGAGACCTTACGAGAAAGATAATCTCATGCCCGACGCCGTCTGCTGCGGTGCCTACTTCTATGCCAGCCACGCCCTGAGGCACTTCTACCTGCACGAGCTCCTTTGCAGGATAACCCTCTCCGCCTATTACAGTTGCTATTGTCGATAGCTTGTTAGCTGCTTGCTGAGCCTCTATTGATGAAAGGGATGAATTGGTATTCGAAAGCTGTATGAACGCTATTATGACAAGCGGCAAGAGTATTGCCAGGCCAAAAGACATGGTTATAAGCAATTCGAAACTTGACTGAATCCTGCGATTGCTGTTTTTAGCGTACATCCATAACTCACTCTGCATCTTCTTCAGGCACATTTTCACGCTTATGCGCCAGGTATATTATCTCTTTTCTGTTCCTTATGATTCCGTATGCTTTATTTATGGCATCGTTTAAAACCCTTTCCATTGAATAGCCCGAAGTAGCTATCGAAACTGCGCCTCTTTCGGTAAGGAAGATCCGCAGTTTTACCTCGTAGTTCTTGTCTTTAAGCCTTTTTACATTGGCTGAAACGCCAGTGGTTTGTATCTTATGGAACCTGTTTAGCTTCTCCATCAGCGCGCTCAGATCCTCTTTTATATCGTCCTCGTACTCCTTGGTGTAGCTGTCAAGTCCAGAAAGAGTTATCCTGTTCTCCCTGCTTGAGGACTCCTTTGCAATGACCTCGAAGACATCCTTCACGGTAACTACCCCTATGGGCCTGCTGTCCCCAACCACCATGAGCGAAGAAACCTTGTTTTTCACGAAACTCCTTATCGCATCGTCTATGCTGGCATCCTTGCTTATTGAATAGATGTTCCTGTTAGAGGCTTCTCCCACGCTGATATCCGGCTGAACAGAGGATCTGGGCATAATCACCCTACTGCGGGACTGCATCAGATACTTCATTATATCTTTATACGTCAAGATGCCGCTTGCACCATTCTTTGACATTACGATCAGACGCTTGACCCTATTCTTGTCCATGGCCGCCTTAGCCTGGCCAAGGTTCGCATCTTCATTTATGGCGAGTATCGGAGTCGACATTATCTCCTGCACCTTGTAATCCGAAATGAGATGGAGTGAAAGCATGGCCTTGAGCAGCGAATTCCTGTGAACTATGCCCTTTATCTTGCCTTCCTCGCGATATGCCAAGGCCTTTGAGCCTGACTCATAGAAATCTATTATCGCTTTGTCTATTGAGGTTGAGCTGTCAAGCACAGGCGCTTTCTTCGCAAATTTCGAAATTGACTCGCGCTTTCCGATGTCAAGATTCTTTTTTGACTGTATCGATCTTTCATCAACTATTCCAAAATAATCCTTCCCGTTCAGCACTACGACTGCACCATACTTGCTTACTTTCTCAATCGCCTTTGTAAGAGGCGATTTTGAGTCGAAAAATTCTGTACTTGAGACAAACTCCTTTGGTATTGGCTGGAAAGCTAGTTTCATAGGTATAACCCCAAATTCTAATAGCTAGAAGGGTTTATGCATTTATATTTATTTGCTAAGAGATAAGGTTAAATGCAACATCTTGAGAGAAGCGTTGTGCCAGGATGGCAGATCGGCTATGCGCCCGCCTGCAGAGCGGGATAGAGGGGTTCGACTCCCTTCCCTGGCTATCTCAGTACTAAGAAGGGGCATGCAATAGATAAACCGGATATTGGCGCATCTGGATTTGCAGACGGCATTCTATTGCAGTGCCAGAATGGAATGCGATTACCGTGGCGGACTGCGAAACAGCACACTGCCCTCTTGCATCCAGGCATGCACAATGAAAACATTTATAGGCATGGAGTGTTTATAAATATTCAAGCTTATTTTATGTCTTTAACGTAGAGGATATTCTGATGACCTGGAGAAGAATAGCTTTTCTGACACTTTTTGGTATCGTAGCTTCGCTTGGACTGCTACATTTGCTTAGCGGCAGGGCCATCATTGTGGCATGGACTATCCTTGCGCTTCTGGCATTTCTTGATCTGACCTACGCACTCCTCGAGTCCTTCCGGATGGCAGTTGGCATCGACAATTACCAGGAGGAGATATTCTACGAGAAGCTTGTTAATTCCATAGGCTTCGGCGCAATAACCGATATGGTGCTGTTGATGCTTGTTGCAGGCTTCCTGCTGCTGGAACTTAGCCCAATATGGGCAATTCTGGCCAGCGTAGTACTCATATTTATAGCGTACATGCTCCCCAAGAAAGAGATTGACTTTGAGGAAGCTTATAAGAAAAAGGGAATTAAGTAGAGGGTCCGGAGAAGTACGAGCTTAGCTGCTTAGCAATATTTTCAGCAGTTCTATTCCTTTTATTATTCCTATGCTGCCCCTGGTTCCTATCGATTCGTCAAACGGCAATTCCGGATCGGCTTTCCTTCCCTTCTGCCTTATCATCAACGGCACCGGATCTGCAGAGTGTCCTTTAAGAGAGCAGGGTGTTGCATGGTCTGCAGTGACGCAGACACCAGCATCTATTCCATCTACAGCGCTAAAGAAGTTTGCGTCTATCTCCTCTAAAATCTCCTTCTTGAGCAATGCGTTGCCATCATGTCCCGGCTCATCCGGCCCTTTTATGTGTACGTAAATAAAATCGTACAGGCTTTCATTTTCCAGGACCAGGCGCGCCATCTCAGCATACCTTTGCCGCCTGTCCTTGATCTGCTTTAGCATTATGGACTCCATGCCGAGCAGCTTCGAGATTCCTATCTCAACCGGCATCTCGGCCACGAATGCGAAGCTCTGACCGAATCTCTCTTTTAGAGGCTTGACTTTGGGAAGGCCCGTACCGGCATCCCTAAGCAGCAATGTGTTCGCCTCAGGAAGACCTTTCGCCCTTCTTGCAATATTCTCTTCGCATCCTGAGAGCTTCTTTATTACCTTATCGACAAAGAGGTTAATTATCTCAGCGCTTCTGGAGGCCTCTGCACTCTCATCGAGCGGTTCGGCCCTTGGCAGCACAGTGCTAGTTATCTCGGTTGCAACAGAGATCTTCCCTTTCCTTACATACCCTATATCTACGTTTGATACGTTTGGCGATGGTGCGGAATCACCGTCAAAATAAAATGCAACTACGCCACGGTGGCCTACTGTTGCCCTGAAATCAAATCGAACGCCCGGAATACCCAGATCTATGCTGTTTATGTATCCTTCAAACTTTTTTGCATCCCCGCTTTCTATCCTGCCTGCCCTCCTGTCGATAATGTTTCTTTGCGGATCGATGGTAGCGAAGTTGCACCTCATGGCAAGTGTCCTTCCGTCGATTTCCAGGCCGGCCCCGTATGCTTCGAGAGGCCCCCTTCCAGTATAATCGCTGACATCGTAGCCAAGTATTGAGAAAACAGCGGCATCCGATTCCGGCGCTACTCCCTCGCTTATAGGATAAAGCATGCCCTTTGCCGCTCCGGATGAGATGCTTTCCAGGTAAGGCATTTTTGCGCTCTGGAGCGGAGTCATGTTACCCAGATCGCCGTTCTTTCTGTCCCCTGCTCCGTCAAGCACGACAAGAAGTGTTTTCATCATCTCACGATTAAGGAGATTGAAGGGCATCTTAATATATGTATTGCCCGTGCCCTGGTTTTTGAAGATGCTGCAGGGCATGCAAACAGGTTTTTAAGGACTATTACTTTATAGGTACTGATGGATGACCTTCACAAGACAGTTAAGATGATAAAAGCTTTGAGGATCCAGGGGGCAGAGAACGTCGCCAAAGCTGCGATTGCGGCATGGTCAGGATGCGCAGACAAGAAAAAAGCAGAACGGGCGCTGATGAATGCGAGGCCTACAGAGCCAATGCTCCGAAACTCATTGCGATACCTGTCAAGATACGGGAATGCTGATGCTTTGATGAAAATGATACGTGAGGCAGATGCGAAGATAGCAGGATATGGAAGCAACCTCATTCCGAATGGCAGCACAGTGTATACGCATTGCCATTCTTCGACTGCCGAATCGATAATGCTTCTTTCTAGGAAGAAGGGCAGGGACTTTACCGTAAACCTTACCGAGACTAGGCCGTCATTTCAGGGAAGGCTTACAGCTCTCGCTCTTGCAGATCATGGAATAGAGGTTAACATGTATGTGGATTCTGCAGCTCTGCATGCCATAAAAGGAGCAGATCTGATGCTCATAGGCGCAGACGCCATAACCGCCGCAGGCTCGGCAATAAATAAGATAGGGAGCAACCTTTTTGCAGGAATTGCGCGCAGATTCGAAATCCCGGTATATGTAGCTTCATCAGTAATGAAGTTCGATCCGGAAACAGTTTATGGAAGACTGGAAAGGATAGAGGCAAGATCCGGAGCTGAAGTATGGAATGTGCATAAGAGAAATATACATATAGTAAACAAGGTCTTCGAAGAAGTAGAACCGAAAAACATAAACGCCTTCATTACCGAGTTTGGAGTGATAGACTCCGGCTCGCTGATGGACGAGATTCGCAGGCATTATGGGTGGATGTTTTGAAAACAGATATTGATCCGTATAAGGATTTTGTAGATCTTGATTATAAGCCTAAGCAAAATGACATCGTATGCCTCTTCAAGGTGCATCCTGCAAAAGGCATGTCAATGGAGAATGCCATGGGAAGGATCGCCAGCGAGAGCAGCAACGGCACGTGGGCGGAGCTGACTACCTTGAAGGAGCATATCAGAAAGATGCGGGCCAGGGCATTTTCAATCAAAGGCAATTATGTAAAGGTAGCTTATCCAATAGAACTTTTCGAAACTGGTTCTGTCCCCCAGCTCATGAGCTCGGTGGCTGGAAACATATTCGGAATGAAAGCTGTTGCCTCGCTGAGGCTTGAGGACATCTCCTTGCCGAGGGCTTATCTTAGCTCATTCAGAGGGCCCCAGTTTGGGCTTGACGACGTATATGAAAAAATATTCAGGATGAAGAAACGCAGGCCCATACTTGTCCATGTGCCTAAGCCGAAAGTCGGCATGACCGTGAAAGAGCATGCTGGTGCAGCAAGGGAAGCATGGCTTGGAGGGGTCGACCTTCTTAAGGATGACGAGAATCTTACTAACCAGGGTTTCAATCCTTTCGACGCACGCATGAAGCTCATGTTTAAGTATAGGGACTACGCTGAAAATGAGACAGGGGAAAGGAAGAGCTACCTTGCAAATATTACCGCTGAGACGAAGGAGATGATAAGGAGGGCGAGGCTTGTAAAGGAACTTGGCGGCGAGTATGTTATGGTGGATATCCTAACAGCAGGCTGGGCCGCTGTGCAGACGATAAGAGACGAATGCGAAGATTTAGGCCTGGCTATCCATGCGCACAGGGCTTTCCATGCCGCTTTTACCAGGAATGCTGACCAGGGCATGAGCATGCTTCTCGTAGCAAAGCTGTCAAGACTTATTGGGGTTGACCAGATACATATTGGCACGGTTGTAGGAAAGCTTTCCTCTCCACGTACAGAGGTACTGGACATAGATGATGAAATCGTGAACCGCAACATCCTCGATCATGCAAGAGTGTTAAAGGAGGAGTGGGGAACCATAAAGCCTGTCGTTCCGGTCTCTTCCGGAGGGCTTCATCCAGGCCTGGTTCCGTATGTGATGAAGCTTCTCGGGCCGGAGATTGCAATACAGGCAGGCGGGGGCATAGACGGACATCCGGATGGAGTGGGTGCCGGGGCAGCTGCCATGCGCGATGCAATATCTGCAACGATGAGACACGAGAGCCTTGCCGAATACGCTATGCACAGCCCTGAACTCAAAGCTGCGCTGGAATACTGGGGAGGGAAGAGGCCCATATGACGGACATTATGTCGCAGCAGGATGATTTATATGGAATTTGAAATCAGGAATGTAGGAATAGATACAGGGGCAAATGTGGTGCTTATCAATGGGCATGATGCCACAGTATACGGTTTGGCACCCGGAGACAGGGTCGAAATTTATGCAGAAGGCAGCAGTAGAAAAAGCATAGCCATTGTTGACGTAGCCAACCTCACAAAGAGAAACCGCATAGGCTTGACAAGCGAACTGAGCAGGGAGCTCAGGCTAAGGAATGGAGCCAAAGTTAAGCTTGCAAAGATGGAACAGCCTAAGTCGCTCGCGGTTATTAAGGAGAGGCTAAGGGGGCGGCGCCTCCCTTACGAAAGCCTTTACAGCATCGTCAGGGATGTGGTTGAAAGGAGGCTCAGCAGGGACGAGATAACCGCTTTCCTGGTCGGGCTGCATGCACATAGCCTGACCATAGAGGAAGCAGAGTATATGTCTATGGCAATGGTTAATACCGGAGAGGTGCTCGGACTGAAGAAGAAAAGGATATTTGACAAACACTCGATAGGCGGCACTCCGGGTGACAAGACAACGCTTCTGGCAGTACCCATAGTTGCTGCTGCGGGGCTCACGATACCTAAAACGTCATCCAGGGCCATAACGTCCGCTGCAGGAACCGCAGACAGGGCAGAGGCTTTTATGCCTGTAAACCTTAACGTTGACGAAATGAGGCGCGTAGTGAACAGAATCAATGGCTGCATTGTATGGGGAGGCGCAGTCCATCTTGCTCCTGCTGACGATATCTTCATAAGGGCAGAGTATCCGCTCTCGATAGACCCGCTGCTCCTGCCATCTATAATGTCCAAGAAGAAGGCTGCCGGAGCAACAGACATGGTGCTTGACGTGCCTGTAGGGGATAAGGAAAAGAGCCCTTCCGATGCAGAACTGCTTATCCGGGATTTTATGTATCTGGGAAGGCGCATGGGAATAAATGTGCATGGAGCAATAACGCGCGGCGACCAGCCGATAGGCTACGCCATAGGAGCTGGCGCAGAGGCGCGCGAGGCGCTCTCTGTGATCAGGAACATTAAGAACGTGCCGGACATAATTGACAAGGCAACCGGCATTGCTGGCATGATATTGGAATTAGGAGGCAAGCGCCAGGGAAAGAAGCTTGCCAAGAGCATACTCAGAAGTGGTCTGGCAGAAAAGAAGATGAATGAGATAATAAGCTGGCAGGGAGGCGATCCGAAGATAAGGCCTGAAGAGATACCGCTTGGAAGGCACAGTGCCACCGTCCTTTCAGACCGCAATGGAACTGTGCTCAGCATGAACAATATAGCATTGGCATCTGCAACGCGAATACTGGGCGCTCCGCTGGATAAGCGTGCAGCCATAATCCTGCACAGGAAGCTCGGCGAGAACGTTAAGAAAGGAGAGGCCGTCTTTACGCTCTATTCTGAAAGCTCTGGAGCAATAGATGATGCGGAGAAGCACCTTAGGGAGAATTCTGCCATGCTTATAGGCAGCGGAAATGAAATGCTTATAAAAAGGATAGTTAAGGTAAAGACTTCGCATCCGCACTTCGCACTGGAGAGATAGTCGGGAAAGGCAGCTGTGCAGATGCGCTTACCTTCACGGCGATTGGCGAGCAGGTTAGACATGCAACGAAATCGGATAGAAGAAACCTAAGAAATTGTAACGAATTTATAAATTTATTGGTACTGCATCCCTGACTGGCCACACCTTACCTGCTTCTGCAATCATTGCGTGCCGGCACCGCAAATATCCATATATCATACCCATTGCAGAAGATTTATATAATCGATATCTGATAATAGATATTGGATATACGATATAGAAGCGCTTGCCCGGATAGTTGTGGCATTTGCTTAAATTAATAATTTTTAGTAGGAGGTTTGTACGCGATATATGCGATGGCTAGGAGTTATTTGACTGTAAGAAGATTGTTATGGAAAAAAACGCCAGGCGCTCAGATGTGGTAATAGAGCTGGACCATGTTGTGAAGGTGTACGGAACCAAGAAAACAGAGTACACTGCAATAAAGGATATTTCCATGACTGTAAAAAAGGGCGAATTTGTTTCAGTGCTCGGACCATCCGGAAGCGGAAAGACTACGCTTATGAATCTTATAGGTACGCTTGACAGGCCCACCTCAGGCAGAATACTCTTAGACGGTGTAGACACATCAACCCTCAGCTCCAGGGAACTGGCAGTGCTTAGGAACAGGAAAATAGGCTTCATATTTCAGTCTTATAACCTCGTTCCGTATCTCAACGTCCTTGAGAATGTTACCCTGCCATTGATTGTCGACGGCTTAGATACAACAGAAAATATAGAAAGGGGAAGGGAGATGCTTAAGGAAGTCGGCCTTGATGGAAAGCTGGCGCTTAAGCCTAATGAGCTGAGCGGGGGCCAGCAGCAGAGAGTTGCAATTGTAAGGGCTCTGATAAACAGGCCGCCTATAGTCCTTGCTGACGAGCCTACCGGCAATCTTGACTCGAAAACCTCGGATGCAGTAATGCAGATGCTCAAAAGAATGGCCAAAGAAAATAACATAACCATAGTTATGGTGACTCATGAGCAGGATATAGCCGAATTTTCTGAGAGAAGTATATACTTGAAAGACGGGATAATAGAAAAATATGTGACGGTGAAAAAATGAAAAACAAATTGCCAATGTTCGCATTATACGCGCTGGGATTTTTGATTGCTGCAGGCACAGTAAATGCTGCAGCGTATTGTCAGACTGGATCAGGAATAGGTTTTAAGGTAATAGGAGTTAACTGGGGTACGGCCAATCATACGGTCTCCGCAGGTCCCGGAAACATGGATGTACCCCTTACGGTAACGCTTCAGACTTATAACAGTGCATGCAACCTCTTCAATGTGCAGGGAACTCTGCAGCTCGGGGGAAGCCTTACAAACTTCAACGGTTCGAGCATCTCCAATGATTATGTGCAGGAACTTACTTCCTCGCAGTTATTCAGCATGGTCTTCTACCTGAATATTGCAAATGACACAGCTGCGGGGCCAAACACCGTACTGTCATATCCGCTTTATATTGCATGGAACTATACCAATTCAACAATAAGAGATACTCAGCAGATAAACCTGGGAATACCACTCAGAGGCTCTTCTGACCTTTCTTATAGCACGCCGAATCCTGCACTGCCCGGAGGCAAGCTCTACAATTTCACATTAGAGGTTAGCAATGCCGGCACCGGCTACCTTTCGGATATCTCTACCAATATAGAGCCGACTTCAGGGGTTAGCATACTTAGCCAGCCGCAGGAAATCAGCTCATTGAGCCCTGGTTCCAGCAAGAATGTAACGGTTTACTTTTACGTTGGCCCCAGCAGCACAGGTTCACCTATAACATTGAATTTAGATTCGCATTACCTTAACCCTTATGGGTACAACACCTCTGAAACAAAGGAGTTGGGACTCTACGTTGTTCCAAGCTCGCAGGGTGCGGTTGCAGTATCTGCCTCCAATCAGACTTTGCTTGCCGGCCTTATTGACCCTGAAAATATTATACTTACAAATAACGGCACGGATACTATAACAAACGTCACTATACTCCTTACGCCGTCCAGCGGACTTAGCCTGATTGATTCGGACGGCTTCAAAGCGTTCCAATCGATACTGCCCGGGCAGAGCGTTGCATTCCCGGTTAAGCTGTATGTCCAGCCAAGTTCCTCTGCGGATGTGGCGAGCCTCGGAGCCACGCTTACATACGTGGATAACGGCCAGTCTGAGAGCACTGGCAGATCCATCAGCTTCCTTACGCCTTCCTACATAAACTTCACTGAAGTCAACAACGTCCTGCTGCCTTCGGTGCCTGTGCCAGGCTCAATATTCTCGCTCACATCTACTCTGAACAATCTTGGTTCTGGAGACGCTTACGGAGCCAGCGTTATGCCTGAGCCTCCATCCGGATTCAAGATAGTCGGATCCAATACCACATTTATAGGAAACATTGCAGTAGGTTCACCCACATCTTTTACGGTCAGCTTTGATATCTCTACTTCGGTTAAACCAGGCTCGTATAAAATACCGGTAATATTGTCTTATACGAACAACCTAAACCAGAAAATCAGCAGAACGCTGAATTATACAGTTGATGTTGGCGCATACTCCTCGGGCGCCGCAGGGGGCAATAATTCAGCACATATATACACTAGCGGCGGACAGACAGCAACAGTGCAAAGAAGGGGAGGAGGCGGTGGCCTGCTGCTTTTAATTGCAATAGTAGTAGTGATACTCATTGCAGCGTACTATCTTTACAGGAAGAGGAGTAAGAGGAATAAGGCGAACAGATAATGAAAATAAAGGATACGCTCTGGCTTGGTGTCAAGGGCATCTCTGAGAGGAAGGTCAGGACAGGGCTTACAGTATTGAGCGTGATGATAGGAGTTGCAGCAATAGTCGCGCTTATCTCCCTAGTTTCAGGAATCAGCCAGGGCATAGCAAAAGATCTCTCTGCAATAGGTCCCACCACGCTCTTCATGACACCGAAAAGCACCTCTTTTACTGTGGCGGACATCGCACAGATAGAGTCTCTTCCAAACGTGAGTACAGTAATACCACTGGAGAGGTTTGTGGCAAGCGGTTCAATAGGAGGGCATAACGTCACAGCTACAATAATAGGAGTCAATAATTACAGTTTGCAGAACGTGACCGGAGGCGTGAAGCTCATGGAAGGCTCCGTATACAACAATACTGTTGCTCCGGTAGGGGTTGTCGGATATGACATTGCATTTCCTTCCCAAGGGCAGACGTCTCCGTCAGTAGCAATTAGCACACCATTTTACCTGACTACAGCTGCGTCAAAGACAATAACGATAATACCTACAGGTATACTGGACAGCTACGGAACTGCCTTTTTTATAGATCCTGATTCGTCAATCTTCGTGCCGCTGGCTGCAGCACAGAGCTTGACCGGCACCGACACTTACAATATTTTGCTAGTGCAGGCTTCAAATTCCAGTTCTGTAGGTCCTCTGGACACGCTTCTGACCAATATATATGGTAACAGCGCATCGATAATATCGATACAGCAGATAGCATCTACTGTTGCTTCCATAACTAATGCCCTTGGCCTGCTGCTTGGAGGAATAGCTGCCATCTCCCTGATAGTTGCCGGGATAAGCATACTGAGCATAATGATGGTCTCAGTAAACGAGAGGATACACGAGATAGGGATACTGAAATCCATAGGCTTCAAGAACAGAGATATAATGATATTGTTCCTCTCTGAAGCGCTGATAATAGGCTTCCTTGGAGGGATACTGGGAGTGGCAGTAGGCGGAGGCGGTTCCTATGTTCTCAGCGCGATCTTTTCAAGAGGCTCATCTGCTGCGCCCCCATCAGGCGCAAACCCAGGATCAGGAGGAGGTGCACATGTTGGATTCGGAGGAGGAGGAAACGCAGCATTTTCCCAGGGGTCTACATCCGGTTCTTCTAGCTCCTCTTCAGGCTTCTCTTTCAGCCCGGATATAAGCCCAACGATAATAGTAAGCGCCATACTCCTGGCAATCGTAGTGAGCGTACTGGCAAGCCTTTACCCAGCGTGGAAAGCCTCTTCTACAGATCCGATCAAGGCTCTTAGGACTGAATAGCACTTATATATCTACAGTTATCTTTACATTCCATATTCCTTTCCGCTTCTTTACCTTTAGATTGTGCGGCGTGACTGCTTTTACCTCGAGCAGCGAGTAATCTGCAGAAGCTGATAGTTTCTTGTAGAGTATGCTTGCTTTAAGGACCTTCTTGTCTCCGGAAAGGTCAAGCCCGGAAATCTTTATGCCAAGCAATGCCAGATTCAGGGAATATTTCCTTGAGAGGAAATCCTGCAGCGTCATCCAGACAAGGTCATCGATGTTCGTGGCCTCTTCCTTTATCTGCATGCTTAAGATACGCGACCTGTTCTTCTTTATCTTCCTTACGTCTGACATGACATTGACGAGTGCTAGTGCAGCATTCTCGATCATTTCCCCGACGCTCCTGCCGTAAGCCATAAATGCTATGTCGGCAGTGTGGGGCACATACGCGTATTTCCTGAACATATGCTTAATCCTTACAAAAAGGACTATATATATTTATTGAGATGGCATACTGTCCTGTGAAGAGAAGAGTAACTGCTGAGATATGATGAAGCCTATATCGCCGGAGGACAATTTGGTGAGAACTTTTGCGGCATGATAGAAGATTCCTGTATGTGATTTTCTTAGTCGCAATAGTAATCACTATGGTAAACCCGCTGCTGTCCACTAACCCTTACATCAGTGACACCGACCCATCTACATATGTAGTAATACCTATGCTGATGCTCCCTGTCCTGGCGTTTTTTGTCATAAAAGACGGTATACGGCCAAAACTAACGAAGCACAGCGCAGTGCTCGGGATCGGTTTCTTTCTCCTCTTTATCGCACTTACATTATATCTAAGATTTGAACTCTCGTATTACTTTCTGAGCTATGGGATAGACTTTATCCTATATCCGCTGCTCCTGCTCTCTTTTGTTCTTCTGTTATTCGGAAAAGCGAATGTAAAGCTATTTGTACCGTTGTTAGTCTACTCTTTATTCGTCTCTCCCCTCATTTTATCCCCACTGTTTGGGCTTAACACAGGCTTCGCAATACTGAATACGCAGGCCATATACCATATAATAAGCGCATTTACCAAAAGGCTCGCATATTCATATCCAATAACGCTTACGCTTGGAATAAACCATATAGGCATAGGAAACGCCTGTGTGGGACTAGGTGCGATAATAGCCATTGCGCTTTTCTTCCTTGCGCTCTCAAAATTCTATTCCGGAGCCTGGAGGGACAAGATTACATGGACTGTCACAGGCATAATCCTTTTCATATTTCTCAACTTTCTCAGAATGCTCTTTATAACGATAGTCTGGCTGTATTATGGCCCAAGCTACGCAGTATCAACCGTACACTCATTTGCAGGCATACTGCTCTTCTACATAGATATAATAGTGATGATATTGGCAGCAGGTAGATTCAGACTTGCTATTAACAAGATGGGTGTATTCTCCGAACGAAAGATAAAACTTCCTTCGCCGGCTTATTATGGAATAGGCATTGCACTTGCACTTCTCTTTGCGCTGTTCTACTTCATGCTTACGCTCTACTACTCATCGGGTCTTTATATCTCTCCGCTCCTGTTTGCAAACTCACAGAACAGCAACCTTTCCTATTTTCTTATGAACACAGGCGCAAACAGTCTTGTAAATACAGCGGGTTTCGGGATGAATTACAGCTTTGCTTACAATGGGAGTTATCCTGTCGGAGAGTACATTTTCCTGTACAATTCAAGCATAAGTGCAGAGAACCCAATCTTGCTTTATCTTGGAAGCAATTCAGAAAAATTAAGGAGCGTCTTGATTGACAACAGTACTGCCGAAGCTGGGATTAATGTTTTAGACACCAGGGGCATAAGCTCTTCGGTGTACGAGGTGGAATCAGGTAACGTGAGCTTCTTTGTATATACTGCCACAATTCCTTATGTGCAATCAGATAGCGTGGTACAGGCAGAGGTGTTTGGAGTGGTGCCTGCAAGTGAGATTGAAAGCAGTCCTGCGTGCAAGCTATATGAAGCGTACGGCACTACATTGCTTAATCTGGCCAATACGGGCTTTTACGGCGCAACCGGCAGCAGGATGCGCAGCGCCTACTGCCTCTTTTCAAAGGTGACAGGCGTATGATGTTCGAATACAGCGCAGGCGCATTCATATACAGAAATGATGGAGATGGCGGGAATGCAAAGAGGCTCTTCCTCTTCCTTATAAAGCCAAACAATGATCTCGACGTACCGAAGGGGCATGTCGAAGAAGGAGAGAATGCAGAAATGGCAGCCAAGAGGGAAATACTGGAGGAATCTGGAATAGAGGCGGAATTCATACCAGGCTTCATGGCCTACACCGAGTATTATTTCTATATGGATGGGAAAAAGGTTCTCAAGAAGGTCAGGTACTTCCTTTCAAAAGTATCCGGCTCTCATGTTAAGATCTCTTATGAACATAAAGGCTATGAGTGGCTTGAGGCCGCTGCCGCAATCAGGAAGCTGCATTACAGAAACATGAAGGAGCTGGTAGCCAAGGCTGACGAATACGCAGAAAAGCACGAACTTATGCTTAAGCTCAACAGAGAATACGCGAATCTTCCCGCCAAGGCGGAGAGATGGAGGTTAAGCAAGCGCTTTGTTCCTGGAGAAGGGCCACTGGACGCAAAGGTCTTCCTACTGGGCCAGGCGCCGGGGCTGAACGAAGACAAGCTGGGCAGGCCTTTTGTAGGAAGGAGCGGCAAGCTTCTCGATACAATGATATCGAAAGCTGGATTGAAGCGAAGCAAGGTGTACATAGCTAGCGCAGTGCAGTACTATCCTCCTAAGAACAGGGAGCCTACGAAAGAGGAAATAGCATTATGCAGGGACTTTGTGTCCCGACAGATAGCGATAATAAAGCCGGAATACGTTGTTCTTATGGGCAATACTGCAGCCGAATCCATGCTAGATTTCAGAGGCGTAGAAACAAGGCACGGAGAGATTATTGAGAAGGATGGTGTAAAGTATCTGGTAACGTTGCATCCTGCCGCAGTAGTGCGATTCAAAAAGAAAGGCAGGATGATGGAGGATGATTTCAGGCTGCTGGGCCGGCTCCTGAGGAAAAAATAATCTTCCAGCAAGGGTTATAAAAACGACTACCTAATAAATAGTGGAAGTTACGGGCTCGTAGCTCAGCTTGGTTAGAGCGCTTCTCTGATAAGGAAGAGGTCATGAGTTCAAATCTCATCGGGCCCATTTAGAACAATCGACGACAAAAAAGGGGTTCAAATCCAGATTTTAGGTTCGATTCTGGAAGAAATGAAAGGGCGGTTCAGGGTGCGTTTTCAAAAGCTCCAAAGGCCTGAAAAACAGAGTTCGTGGTTGGATTTTCAGGACTTCCTAAAGTACATGACTGAGCTTAGCAACACAGTCTCAAAGAGCAAATTAAAACAACCCAAGACAATAGTTACAAGGGCATATGAAAAACGCTTCAAAAGAAGAAGAGAGTCTAGATACGGCACGATAAACAAAGGCCTTACTGAAATTGAGCTACAACGTTTCCTAAGAAACGTTCAAAACGAAAAGTTCATCCTTCTGTTCAAGTATCAAGCAAATTTGGGTATTCGAGTTGGCGAAGTCTGCAAATTGCACACAAGCAACATAGACTTCTACAAACGAGAACTTACTATAAACAGCGAAAGTTTAGGCAGACAGAAGAAGTGTTTTCCACGCATAGATCAAGGTAATTACACAGGCTAACAACACATAGCTTGCGCCACTACGCAATAACACATTTTGCTAAGTCTACCAATGGCAACTTGGTTCTAGTTTTTAGATTTGCTAGATGCGCAAATCCAAGTACCACCAATGCGCTATATAGCCAAAGATAAAGAGAATTTATATAGAACGATAGATTTGGCATTTACAGACAAAATAACTCCGTTAAAAGGCTATCCAAGACTCTTAAGGAAGAATAATGATTAACGGTTTATTTAGATGCCCATTTACATATCGTTTTATATTCGCAGTTTTTACAGAAACTGGATGGTTTAGCTTCGAATTTATTATTTTTTATTTTATTAATGATAACCTTTGCTTGGTCAAGAGCAGAATTTATGGCAACTGAAGATACATTAATCTGTTTCGTTTCGTTTTCATCTAAATTTGACACGGAGCCTTTTACTACATCCCAATCAAAACTTTTTAATCCTTCGGAGTATAGCTGCACTTGTAATTCTGAATGTTCAGGTTTAATTACTGTTTCGGATGTTTTATAATCTCTAACCTCTATTTTATCCGGATAGCCAGCATTCAATATCACATCTACCCTCCCAGTTATAGTTGCTCCTTCTGTAGGAAATTCGATTCGTGTTTCAGTTTCTTTTATATTTTTCATATCGCTTGAATGCTTCTGAACAAACTTATTCAGTTTTGTCTTTACTTGCTCTCTTTTCTTGTTATTTATAGCCGGAGCAGCATATGGAAGGAAAAATGAATCATTTACTGCCTGATTAACAGAATCCTTAATATTATTACCATCTTTTATAAGGCTAGATACTTGTTTTAAACTAGCATGTAGTGCAGATCCATAACCTTCGAAAGTTCCTACTCTTTGTACATATCCCCAATCTTTAGATAGCCTATAATGGAATGGGCACACCACATAATCTATTAGTTCTTTTACAGGAAATGCTTCTAGAGATTCTTCTTTTCCTTTACTTGCAATTTCTGATTTGCTTATGTTCAAAGTCTTAAGATTTTTTAGTGTTTCGTATCCGCCATTTATAATATTGAAGAAACTGCTTTCTTTACAACTTGTTCCGCTCTGATAACTATTAAATGTAGATAGTACTAGGATATTCCTTGCCCTAGTAGTTGCAACGTAAAATAGACGTTTTTCATCATCTTCACTGCCCAAATAACGCTCATAATCAAAAAGCGCTTTAGGTATCATCCATCTTGTATCTGCATCTCCCTTTCGATTTGAAGGAAATCTTCTATTAATCATAGCCGGAATAAAAACAATAGGCCATTCAAGTCCCTTTGCTTGATGGATTGTCATTATGTTAACGCAGTTGTTAGAGATTCTCTCATCTGCCTGCTTTTCTTCATATGATAATATTGCATAATTGTTTAAAAATTTGCAGAGTTCCCATAACTCACTTTCAAAATTTCTTTTGTAGCCGCCCAACCTAAAAGTTGACTGGAAATCACCAATTATATTGCTAAATCTACCTAGATTAGCCATTATAGATGCGTCAAAATCCATTTTAGGATCAAAATTCTTATATCCGAGTATATCAAAAAGGTCATATAAAATATCTTTGTACTGGTATTTGTCACTAACTCCATTATTAACTACTTGATTTTTCCATAACCTAAGTTTTCTTTCAAGATCAACCGGATTAATCTTAAACTTTACAGAATTACACCACAATTTTATACCAGTTTTAAGTAAGACTTCCTTTTCATCTCTCTTTTTCCAATTATATGCATCCGTCTGCCAGTAACCTTTTTGCGATAACCAAACAACAAACCTTCCAACAGCTTGTGTATCATCTCTTTTAAAGAGACCGATAGCACCACCTACTAAATATGGCACCCTATTTTCTTTTAATTCGCTAATTAGTTGAGATGCAGAAGTCTTAACGCTTCTATAAAGGATTGCTATATCGGAGTAATTTGCTTTCTTAGTCATTACCAATTCTTTTATCTTCTGAGCTATTGTTCGCGCTTCTTCGGCTTCTGTATGAAATATTGCCTTTACTACATGTCCATTTTCTGACCTCTCTGGAGTCATCTCTTCAAACGCTGTACTATCCAAAGTTCCAGATATCAAATTTGATACTTTAACTATTTTTTGCGCACTTCTTCTATTTTGGGATATTTGTATCCTTTTAACATTCTTGAAATCTTTATAGAACCTGTCAAAAAAAGAAGAATCGCCTCCTCTCCATTGGTATATACTTTGTCTTGGATCGCCTACGATAGACACGGATGCAGATTTGCCTATTATCTTAATTAATTCATATTGGGCTTTGTTTATATCTTGAAATTCGTCTACTATTAGATTTTTTATAAAATTAATCAGTTTTGGATCATTTCTGATTTCATTTATAACTTTATATATAAGCAGATTAAAAGTAAGTTTGTGGTTGTCCTCAAGTAATTTTTCATATCTTTCTATCATCTTTAATGTATGTTCTGACTGTTTTTTCAAAACACCTCTTTCGATCAATTCTCCATAAACTACATTAAGTGTTTCTAGAAAAGCATTGCATTTTTTGAAGTATCCCCCATGGACATCTAATTCGTTACTATTGAATCCGATATTATATCCTTCTCTAAGTAAAAAAGCCATTTCCTGATTTTCATCAAAGGTGGAGTAATTTGAATAATGGTCATGCTCTTCTAAAAGTCTAGAACAGAATCCATGTATTGTGCCGATGTATATTTGCCCGAATTTTTTCAATAAGTCCTCTCTCTTAAAATCATTAAGTCGCTGATGTACTCTGCTTTTAATGCTTTCAGCAGCTTTCTCGGTAAATGTAAACGCTACAAGAGATTTAGGATCACAGTTTTTAACTATTAAGTAATATAGAATTTTTCTTGTCATTGTTTCAGTTTTACCTGAACCTGCCCCTGCTACAATTTGTAAATATCTAGAATCAGAAACAACCGCTTGTTTTTGCTGCTTTGAGAGTGGATAAGGTTTGTTAAGTACCTCTTCTAGTGGCTTGTTCATCCCATCACTCGACTTGTTTATGTTACTAAAAATGGAATATTTTAGTAAAACTTCATATCTTGCAAGATTTGCTGTTTATTCTTATCTTGCAGTTGATTTATCCTCTTCTGAGCAAGGTCTACATAATCTTTATTAACATCATAGCCAATGTAGTGGCGGTTGAGTAGCATTGATGCCAAAGCAGTTGTACCGCTTCCCATGAATGGATCAAGTACGTTTTCACCTTCAAAAGTATACAGTTTTATACACCTTAGAGGTAGCTCGAGTGGAAATGGTGCTGGATGTCCAACTCTGGTAGCTGACTCGGCATTAAATGACCAGATGCTTTTAGTGAGTTCTATGAATTCCTCCTTTGAAATAGTGGATTTCATATTTTCTTTAATACCTCTTGTGAAGCTTTGCTTTGAAAATATTAGTATGTATTCATGAGCATCTCTTAGGACTGGATTCTTAGCTGATAAATATGTACCCCAAGCGATAGAAGAGCTTACACTTGCTCCTTTATCCCAAATTACTTCACCGCGCATAAGGAAGCCTAGCTTTTGCATGTCTTCAATTATGAAGGCGTGTAGCGGTATGTATGGTTTCCTTCCCAAATTTGCTACGTTTATGCAAACTCTGCCTCCCGGCACAAGCACTCTTTCTACTTCTTTCCATACATTTGACAAAAATTCTCTATATTCATCTAACGATAGTTCTTTGTCATAGAGCTTGCCTACGTTATATGGTGGTGAAGTTACCATAAGATGAACGCTATTGTCTGGCAGCTCTACCATTTTTTCAGATGATTTACAAAATATCTTATCTATTGAGCTAGTAGGTAGCGGATTCTCAGTAAAGTCTACATTTTCCTTCTGTTTAGGTAGATTTTCGTATAGCCTGCCGCTATAAAATTTAGATGAGTCATGATTAGCTCGACTCGGACTGCCGAAAGAACTCGTTGAACTTCCATTTTTTTTAGGTTCTGAAGACATTCATTCTTCACCCCATAAATCAACCCATCTCTTGTATGGATTATACTGTATTATAGCTTTAGTCCACTTAATTATTATCTCTTTTGTTTTGCTATCGGTTATTATAGCTTTGAGTGCTTCTTTAGTTATTTCGACTCCTCGTGGATTAGTTCCTGGCTTAGGCAATTTTATGTATTTTTCTCTACCTAGTTTCTCAAAAATTTTCTTCTGGACTTCTAGTGGTATATTGTATATGCCGCCTTCTCCTTCCCAGTTTACATGAACAAATATCATATCGCAGCTTGGATTATATGTTTCTGAAAACTCCTTTGCCTTTATTGCATCTACTGTCCAGATAAGTTTTACTCCGCTAGGTTCTTTTCCTGTTATAGTTTTTATTGAGATTGGTTTTCCAAATAGTTTTACATCTACTTCAGCTTCGGTTATAGGCAGCTCTGTTTCAACGTTCTTTTCTCCAAATTTGTATATTAAGAAAGCACTGATTATGCTTTCTCTGATCGACCCTACTTGCATGCCTACTTTTCCCGCTCTGGAACTTTCTAATTCGGCAAGATGGAACATGTGCGGAAGTCTCTTTTGCATCTTATTTTTGACGTCTTCATTATCAAATGCTTTATACAGCTCATTTATCATTTTGATTCCCTGCTTCTCTCAAATGAAACAATTATTCTTTTAGCACAAGATTCTTTATTATGATGTTTATTATTTTATAGGTTGTGAAAAAGGCAAACTCTGCGTCTTCCGGATTTATTGTTCTTCCTATATGCCTACCACCAAGCTGTAAGAAAGCCCATAGCTTTGAATATATGCTATCTATAGTGTCTGCTGATGTCTCAGAGTCAACATAAATTGCATCAAAATTTATTTTACCATATGCCATAAACTCTGGCTTTGTATGCTGAACTATTCCCTTTATTTTCTCTAAAGCTCGCTGGCAGTTAGCCAACACATTTGGATAATCACTATCAGCTAAATCTCTCCAACTGAAGTTTATGTAGTTTACGAGGTCCAGCCATGCCTCAGCATTTAATTTTGGTATTTCTACCAGAAAAACCTCATTGTAGTTTAATATACTAAGAATATTTTCTATCCATATGCTCTTTGGTATCGTATAATCTATAATTAGTAAATGCCTGATTTTCAGTAAAAGTAGGCTGTTGGTTTCCTTCTTGATAACTCTCTGCTTCATAAGAAAATTTTAGCTCTACCCTAAAAACCAAATTATTTCCATTCATTATCTTTTCCACTTGTTTAAGTATATTGTAATCTATGACAGTATAAAACTATAATTTGCATCTCCTCCTAGTAATCTTATGAATGCTGCATCAAGAAACATATTTCCAACATATATTGCTCTTCTTCTATCCTCGCCGAGAATATGAAGTTTAGCTATCATGTTAGATAAATATGCATTATTGCGAATAGAGGGTATAATCTTCAAATAGGCATTGCCCAATATTATATGTTACAGACATATGATATGAGAAGAGAGTAATATTATGAATAATGACAAAAATTCGCATGCGCATGACATCTTAAAAGTTACCCAGGTAGAAAAGCAGTTTATAGATGCGATAGAAGAAAATAGCAGATATATCAGAGCCTCTGAAGGCGTGGATTTAGGAGCAGGCGGTGGAAGGTTTTCAAAGATACTGAGCAGATACATAGGAAAGTTGTACAGCGTTGATGTGTCTGACGAAGCAATAGCAGCAATGCGCAGGAACCTGGCAGGGCTTGAAAATATAGAGATAATTAAGGTGCCAAGAGATGCCTTGCCATTTAAAGACAGCAGCATAGGCCTTGTCTTCGCAGCAAACTCTTTCCATGATGTTCAGACTGGATATGAAAGAGAAATAAGCAGGGTTCTGAATAGCGATGGCAGATTCATAGACCTTGATTGGAAGAAGGAAGAGACCGCATTTGGCCCGCCGGTTTCAATAAGATTCTCTGAAAATGACGTAATAGGCAAGTTAGAAAAGCAGGGCCTTGTTCTTATCAAGAAGCAGGATCTTGGAACCCATTATATGCTTATCTTCTCAAAGGCAAAAATCTAATCTATAAATATTGCATCATGGTGTTTACGCGCCATGACAGTTTGCAGATGGCATTTAAAGGGCCTCTGAAAAAAGAAGCATATTTTAGGCTTGAGGTTGACTATCTCTAATGACCAGGGAATCTTCAGAGCCTCTGAATCTTGTTGATTTTATGGGATCTCTTCGCAACTACTTGAAATTAATGCAGTTTAAGATTGTTGCACTCCTTGTGATTTCCTCTATCGGAGGCTTTTTTGTAGCTTACAAAGGCAGCATACGGGACCCGCTGATGAGTATTGCACTGGTAATCCTTGGAATAACTGCCTGCGCCTCTGGGGCTGAGCTGATGAACAAGGTGCTGGAGAGGGATATTGACAGCAAGATGGAGAGGACCAAGAACAGGCTAACAGTGAGCAGGAAGATAAATGCCAATTACGGAATGGCATATGGAATAGCTCTCACCGCACTCGGAACCGCTGCTGGTTATATAGTAAATCCGCTGACTGCGCTGATGATGGTGCTAGGCGTAGCCTTTTACATCATAGTCTACACAGAAGTGTTGAAGAGAAGGAGCAGGTTCAGCGTTATAATAGGCGGGCTCGCCGGAAGCTTTTGCGTATTGGCAGGCGTAACCGCAGCTGCAAACAGTATTACCGTTCCGGGGCTCTTGCTCAGTCTCCTTGTGCTTTTCTGGATTCCGGGGCATATATGGTCATTTGCAATCAAGTACAGGGAAGACTATAACAAAGCAGGAGTACCCATGCTTACCGCAGTAGTTAGCCCCAGGACAGGTGCAACAATTATTGCTTTTTTCAACATTTTCATGGCTCTTCTCTCGGTATACCTTGCGCTGGAACTCGGAATGTATTATGCTGCAATAATAGCAATACCGCTTGCCTTAATACTCTACCTCAGCTTTAAGGCATTCCTGAACAGCGCAGGAGCATGGCCGCTCTTCAAGTTCTCTTCAGTGTACCTTATGTTCGTATTTATAGCGGTAATTCTGGCAAGGCTCGCATGAAGATATAGGCAAGGAAACGCCAACACGTATCTTATGCATTTCTACTGACGATTTTGACTACTGCGGTGCTTTCAGTGCTATCCCATTTAATGCCGGAGCGGACGACAAACATTGCAGCTATTACAATGACCGACATGAGGAATAATCCGGCTGAGAATACCCACCCCCATATCGTCAAGCCCGCTAAGCCGCCGGTTGCATCAAGCACACCAGGATTATAGAAGGCGTAGATAAAGCCGGTGATCAGTGCAAATACGGTTACGGTAATCCCTGATGCTGCAATTTTCTTTCTTACATCTTCTCTTCCCTGGAAGAAATCTACAGCAAGGAAGGCAAGAGTAACCATTGAGACTGCAAAGAGCGAGAAATACTGCAAATTGCCGAAGACTATGTCTACCGGAGTGCCGCTCAGGGTGGCTTCGTGAAATTCTATAAAGAATCCCTCGATGGGAGTAGCTATATATGCAATTATCCACATGGCCAATATTGAGAGCCGTATAGGGTCTTTCCATGCAGGTCTGTCCCTTATTTTAGTGAGCATGAGTGGGAGCAGCATTATCATTGCGCCGAGGCTGGCCAGGAACATCGTACTGTCATCCCCCGCCATTCCGTTAGCTGCGGTAAATGACCAGAGTTGGAGTGGACCTCCAGGATTGCTGGCAAATATTAATGGCGGGACGTATGCATCAAAAGCTTCGAACAGGAATACTACAGTCATAATCACCAGTCCGAATATGCTTACCAGAATTCCAAGTTTAGCAACGCTACTTCCCAATCCTTTCAGGTTCAATACATCGAATCTCTTAGCTGTAACGGCTACTATCCCGAGTATGATTGAGATGCCTATTACATGGGAATGCGATCCTATCAGTGCATCGAAAAATGCTGAAGCGCCGCCAAGCCATGCTTCATAGCCATTCAGGAATGCAGGTGCGGCTATGAAGATATGGTATGGGTTGATCCATAGCGCTATGAAGCCCATTATTCCTGCTATAAACGTTACTACCACTGCAGTAAAGACAAGCCAGTATGCATAATCCATTTTCTTCAGGTCACTCCATGTTGGAAGCTGATTTAGCTTGGGAAACATCCCCATTGTGTTATCGTATGGATCGTATCTACCGGACTGCTTTGCAGGAAGCAGGTATAGCTGCACTATGAGCGCTCCTCCCACATCCGCAAGGAGTAGTAGTGCAGCAAACATTATAATGTCAGTTATAGGGGTTGTGGCTGCGTTGAAGATCGGAGATAAATAAAAGGCGGCTGCGATCGCCCCCAGAATAGTGGCGAGCAGCGCCCGGTATGCAATTGGGAAGTCTATGTTTGGCTCGTATTTATCTAGGTCGAAAGCCATAATCACGAAATACACCACCAATGCCGTGATCCCTATGGCAATTGAGTGGAAGAACATATCAGATGGGCCGAATGAAAATGAAGGAGGTATTGTGCCATCTGCATTAGGAACTACGCCCAGGAGGAACCAGAGAGCTGACATGACTCCAATTATAAGCAGCGTTATCCAAACGTATGTCTTCATGGAATGCTTGTAGCCTTTGTGCGGCATGTTGTACTTGTTTGGTGTTATGCCGCTCTCTCCGTATATATCATAATACTTTACTTCGAGGTCCCCGCTTTTACTCTCTGCTTCCAGCGCTATCACCCATGCCTGATTTGACAATAAATCGGAAGGTATAAATACATTTACATTTACAAGTGTACCTAATCTGGTATGGCAGTAGCAGATATTGTAGTTGAGATATTCTCCAGTGTACGTCTTTTCTTAAGCTCGGTGCTCCCGCCTGATCCGACTGAGAGCTATCTTACAAAAAGTAAAAGACGCTGCCTCTACCAAAACATGGGAAGTGTCTCTTTGTATTCTCTGCGCTTTGAAATGCCGCTTATTTGATGAGTATATCCATGCCGCTGTTATATTCATTCCGGAGAGCCTTCGGGCAAAGTATTAAGAAATTAAAGAATAACTTTTTAGCAGGGCGTATCGATTAGATGTTTATCGCCTGAAATCAGCTGAGTGCATATGGAAATAATACTAGCTATTCTGGCACTGCTCTCATTTGCGTTGATACTTGGCAGTATAGCTGAGAGGTTTGGAATACCTACAGTGGTGGGGAACATAATTGCCGGAATTGTTCTCGGGCCAGCGATATTCGGCCTGCTGAACTACAATAGCGGCTTGTCAGGAATCTCGGAGATGGCACTATTCTTCATAATGCTTCTGGTTGGAATAGAGGCGACAACACAGCTTCTTACAAAGCACATGAGGAGTGCAGTAATATTGTCGACATCAAGCTTCATTGCGCCAGTATCGGTAATGATACTGATAGCTGCATTTGTTTTTCATCTTAATACTGCACAGGCGATAATTACTTCGATTGCAATAGGCGTACCTTCGATATCCATAATATCTGTTTTGGTAATGCGGTATAACCTTCTGGGAACGGAAGATGGAGCCAGAATAGTTTCAAGCGTTGTTCTTACTGACGTTATTGCATTTGTGGTACTGGCAGCTATAGGCGTCAGTTCGGTGCCTATTTATATAGTAATCATTTCTGTTCTCGCATTTGTCCTGGTACTTCTTGCCATAGATAGGGTGATACGCTATCACGCCGCATTTATCAGAAGGCGGCTGATTACCAAGTATCGGGCCAGAGGAGGGGAGGAATTGATCTTTGCAGGGATAATACTGATGGGCCTTATTGGTTCTGCAGTTCTTCAGATAGCAGGCATAACTTACGTGCTAGGGGCATTTTTTGTAGGGCTCCTTATACACGATGCGATTGTAGGCAAGCGTATATACGGCATACTGAAAAGAACTTTCAGCCGAATAACAAACAGCTTTTTTATACCCCTGTTCTTTAGCATTGCCGGCCTGCAGGTTGTCAGGCCGTCAAATTACCTGTGGCTTATGGTGCTGCTTATAATTGTGAGCGGATCAATAGGAGGAATACTTAGTTACCTTGCTGGTTCGAAATTACTTAGAAAATTGAGGCCGGTTACCGCAGTAGCACTCCTTGGAAGCAGAGGAGCCGTGGGAATCATAATAGCAAATATAGCTTTACTTCAAGGCGATATAAACGCTGACCTTTATTCAATAGTAATACTTGGCACGGTAATACTTTCCCTGATTCTGCCTACATTGATGGGCGGAGAAGACAATGTGATGCGCACGCGCTCACATTAAAGTGCGGGCAGCATATGAAATCGTATGCCGCAGGTATCAATTGCAAACGCTGATAGCAAGTTATGTGGGAGAAGATTGACTTGGCCTTGACTATACCAGTATTGCGTGTGGATCATGCATGTGGAATAGGTGGCAAAAAATCCATCGCACACTATACGCATCAGACATGCATAAACATTTGCGCAGACGCTTCCATTCCGCATATATGGACTTGGAGCAAAACCTGATTAATTTTACTCCACCTTGCTGAATTCCCTTCCTCTGCTAGCCTGCCTTTCTATCATCCAATTAGGATACATGATTTTAGGCTTTGTGATGGAATCAAGCTCCTCAAGCTGTTGCTTTGTCAGATTCACGTCCAGAGCAGCTATGTTCTCCTTGAGCTGTTCTATAGTCTTTGCACCGAGTATAATTATATTCTTCCTGGATAGCAGCCATGAAAGCGAGACTTGGGCAGGAGTTGCATCCTGCTCCTTTGCGATTTCTTTTACCTTCTCAACTACAGAGAAGCCTTTCTCGAAGTCGAATGGAGGGAAATTGTCCTTCCCCCATACTCCGCCTCGGCTTGCCATCCTTGTACCGGGTTTAGGCTGCGAGTCCTTGTCATATTTTCCAGACAGTATTCCTCCATGAAGCGGGCTCCATACCAAGAGAGTCATGTTGCTGTAGCTTAGAAATGGATAAACCTCATGCTCTATGTCCCTATTTAGAAGGCTGTAGTTCATCTGCGCTGTGTGGTAGCGCGAATAGCCTTTTGCTTCGCACTGTGCCTGCAGATATGCCATCTGCCATGCAGAGAAATTTGAGACTCCGGGATAGAGCACCTTACCCTGATCCACAAGCCCCTGCATAGCTTCGATAGATTCGCTTAGCGGAACATGCGCGTCCCAGCTATGAAACTGATAAAAATCAACCCAGTCTGTCTTAAGCCTCTCCAGACTCTTTTTTATGCTTATTTCTATATGATGCTTGGAAAGGCCCACAGAATTTATTCCGGGACCCATTTTGCCCCTTACTTTTGTAGCCAGAAGAACCTGCTCCCTGTAATCCTTAAGTGCGTTGCCAAGAAGGGTTTCGCTGCCGCCTTCATCGTAAACATCTGCCGTATCGAAGAAATTGATACCAGCATCTATGCACTCCTTAACCATCTTATTGGCAAGTTCTTGGTTCACACCTGCAAGCTGCATAGTGTTCTTTGTTCCGAATGTCATTGCCCCGAATGCCAATACAGAGGAATAAGCTCCTGTGCTTCCGACTTTTATGTATCTCATGCTCGCCATGCCAAACACATTCAATATATCGCTTGAAAAATATAAAAGAGTGTGCCGCATTTCTGTTTCTTGGCAGAGTGCGCGCATTTGTTACGAAAAGACAGCGCATTATTCCGCACCTCTTCTCAGAAGGCAATTGAAAGGTCAGGTAAAATGGCATGCATTACGAATGCCATCTCTTTGCAGATACCTGCCATTGCGGGAAATATTCTACCATACAACAGGGATATCCTGAAAATGACGCATAAGAAATGCATTGCAATGATAATGCCTCTCATGGATAAGCGTAAAAAGATATATTTCTATTATCCATACGGGAGTAAACCTATGGCAAACACATGTCCCACGTTATCATTCATCCATGTATTAGGGATGAAATGGACAATTCCTATAATCGAAGAGTTATATTACTCCAGGGAGGGAATGCAATTTAACGAGATACAGGTATCGCTGCGGAGCATAACCGCCAGAAACCTAAGCAAAAGTCTAAAGGTACTCCAGGATGAGTCTATCGTGGTAAAGCGCAGGACTGGTGCACGTGGAGATCAGCGCATTGTCTATCTTCTTACGCAGCGCGGAAAAGGGGCTGAAGAGGTTGTAAAAGCCATAAAGCAGGCAGGCTTGTCTTGGTATGGGTTGGGGCAGCACTGCACAAACACTAAATGCAGTACATGCACGGCCTTTATCTGTGGAGAGGCACAGCAGAGTTCCATGAAAGAGCAGGCGATTTTACACTCCAGGTAGCAGCTATCCAATTGGATACTTAATAGGCTAAATAAACCCAGCGCCAAGTATCTACTAAGATGCAGCGCAGTAGTTAGCATGGAGGCACGGTACGGATGGGTGTTTTGAAGAGAAAAAAGAGGCCGGGCAATTCCGTATTGGCAGATTTCCGTTCGGTAGCCAGTTTCTTTTACATAAAGAAAGTACCCTCGTACGGAAACAGCTTCTTCTTTACAATAGGCTTTTATCTCCTTGCACTATTCGGCCTTCTTGCCATTACCGGAATGGTAATGATGATATTTGGGGTCCAATGGGGTTACACTTCCGGAATAGGCAACTTTGTACGCAGCGTGCATTTATGGGCTGCAGAGGCATTTGTTACGCTCATATTCATTCACCTGTTAGTGAACTTCTCTACCTCGATGTTCAAGCGGAGGAAGCTAGTCTGGATACTCGGCAGTGCGATGCTGTTCCTGGTTTTGCTAGAGTTTGCCTTCGGAATCGCACTTCCAAACGATTTCGTCGCGCAAGTCAATGCCAGATCCGGCGCAGACCTATGGAATGGAATGGGACTGGGATTCTGGATAAACCCGCTAAACAGGAATGCGGTTCTGGGATGGCATATAGCAATAGTGCCTTTGTTGCTTGTTATTCTGATGTTCACACATTATATTCTTGTGAAAAATAAAGGCATAAGCACGCCTTACAGGAAAGATATACCGTACAGCATGGTCGCTGCAGATCACAAAGCCATGTACAGGCGCACCGGATACATCTTTGCTATTGTACTGCTATTCGCACTGCTGTTACATGCTCCATACTCCCCTCCGATGACCATGCAGTCATGGGCAAAATCATCGCCAGATACCTTTGCGCTTACGCTTCTTAGCGAATTTAACTACAGCTCAGGAACAGCCACATACCTGGATACTATAAATCCGTATAGGTTCAGCACCAGGGAAGTGTACGTTACGGAACCATACGATGAATACATAAACGCAACGCATCAGCCGAATGAGCTGCAGGCATTCCTTCTCGAAACTCCTGCAGAACAGAATGCAAGCATATCAGAGGCGTTCGGGTATTTCAGCGGCAACGCTGCATTCCCGCAGGGCCAGAACCAGACAGATCCACTGATAAGCGTAATGGAAACCCTGACAGGGATGGCACAGAGCGGCATATACGGCCCGGTTCTCAGATCTGAGTCTTCTAGCTCATCCAACAGTACTTACTCTCTCCTCTTACTCTCTGATTCGGAGGCGTTCGATAACGAGACCACAGAAAACGGACTGCAGGTGTCGCAACTAGGCATGCTTAGCATAGGAAATGGCGCCTTATGGCAGCAGTATATGATGTATTGGCTTCTGCCGTATAATATCATGGAGATTGCAACTTCTGGAATATCATGGTGGAACGACCTGCAGAACGGTACTGTAGCTCTGATTGCATTCGCCATACTGATGTTTCTTCCGTATATACCTTACCTGAGAGACGTGCCTGACAGATTTAAGCTCTACAAGCTCTTCTGGAACGGCTCCACAGTGCCGGAGCTTAGATCCCAGAAAGGCAAAGGCAGGAAAAAGATATGATTATGATGGTTGATTAACATGGCTACAGGAATATTTGCATCGCAATTCTCTGCTATACTGACATCGGTGATTACGCTCCTGCTGTCGGCTGGGCTCTCCATAACCATAACTAGGAGATATGTCATTAAGAGACATGCATCGCTTGCATTCTGGGCAGCCGGACTATGGCTCTTCTCGATAGGAGTGCTTATGGAACTGATATTCGCTTTTGGTGCGTATTCAGACATAATGATGAAGGCGTATCTGCTTATCGTGGCGGTGCTGGTCGAGCTCCTCGCACTCGGTTCCATGCAATTGTCCAGATCAAGGCCCATGAAACGTGCTTACTATGCCTTTGTCCTTGCCTCTACAGTATTCCTCTTATACTCGATTCTTGAATCCAGCATGAACAACATGATTATCGATTACGTGGTAGCAGGCCAGCCGCCTGTTCTGGTTACCATCGCATCTACCCTGGTAACGGTTCCTGCAGCAATCGTACTTGTGGCAACCGCGTACGTATCTTATAAAGCCAGGAAGGACATACGCATGCTCAGCATAATAGCAGGTGTTATCATAGTCAGCGTATCAGGCGCTCTCTACATAGTACAATATCCAGCATTCCTTTATCTGGCCGAGGTAATCGGGATAGGATTATTGTGGTATGGATTTGTATAAGCCCATACGGGAGGATTCGTTACTGATATGCAGGCTTGACCTCTACCTTAGGTCCCAACCCGTAATCGTCTTGGTGCGCTTGCGGGCTTGCCACTTAAATTAGCGTCGAGTTCTTGATAAAACTTCTTCCCAAGAAGTTTTATGGACTCGGCGTCCTTGCAGCTTTTCATGCAGTCCATCAGAAAGCATTATATAACAAAAACTTGCATTAGCTAATGCGTATGTCGGACTGGTGAATCTTATTTATGGAGATAAAGGAAATTAAGGCAAAAAACATTATAGTCAAGTCAAAGCTGCCAGATGCTGATTATGTAGTAAATCCATACACGGGATGCGAGTTTGGCTGCATATACTGTTATGCCAGCTTTATGGGCAGGTTTGTAAACGAGAGGATAGATAATTGGGGGAATTATGTTTATGTGAAGATTAATGCTGTTGAGTTGTTCAATAAGGAGATAGACAAAATTCCTGATAAAGACACAACTATCCTGCTAAGTTCTGTAACTGATCCATATCAAGGCATCGAATCAAAATACGGATTAACTAGAGGTATTCTGGATATAGTAGCCCGCAAACAATACGAGGGCAATATAGGCATCCTTACCAAGTCTTCCATGGTAACCCGTGATGTGGATGTCCTGAAAAAGATACCGAATGCTGATATCGGCATGACCATAACCACAACCGATGATGAATTGGGCCGTTTTCTAGAACTACGCGCAACTGCAACAAGCATGAGGATAAAAACGCTTAGTGAATTGAACAAGGCAGGATTACGTACGTATGCGTTTGTAGGACCTTTATTACCCCACTTCAGATATAAACCAGAACTATTGGATAACCTATTCGCAAGCCTGGTCGAAGCAGGCGTCAACCAAGTTTATATTGAACACATAAACCTCAGTCCCTACATTAAAAAGCGGATGTTTGAGTCTTTAGAAGGCAATAAGGAATTGCAGGAAGTTTATGCCGATGCCTCTACGGATAGGCACAGAAACGCGCTCGATAAAATTGTAAAGGAGCAACTGCACAAACACGGGTTAGGGCTTAGGTTAAATGATGTGCTCTATCACCATAAGGAAGCTGAAAAAGACGTTTTATGACACCGCAAAACTTTCTATTAACCTGAAAAGGAAGTCCATCACATCCTGCCACGAAGGAAATGTTAGTGGACTCGGCGGGATTCGCACCCGCGGCCTTTTCGTATTTCGATGAAGCCTTTGGAAAAGGCTTCTTGCGAACGAAACGCGCTGCTGCTGCGCTACGAGCCCTCTTGATAAATAAGTTATCACTCTTATTTATGCTTTTTATTTGTTTACTTTATAATAATTACTGCGCTTATATGTCAAAGGATAATACCAGGGCTTATTCACGTATTTTCGAAAGGGTTATCGGGGAGATAAGACCAGGGCCGGATGAGGCCGGCGCCACTGTCCAGAGCATAAACATGCTTATGGCGAGGCTCAAGAAGATAGTGCCTCCTGATGTGGAATTGAGGGTTGCCGGCTCTGTTGCGCGCGGCACCAATCTTAAAGGCAATGCTGACATCGATATCTTCATGCTCTTTAATCCTTCTTACAGCAGGGAGGACGTAACCAGGAAGGGGCTTTTATATGGCAAGAGGATAGTGGATAAGAGTGCTGGCGAAAGTTTTGAGGTAAAATATGCAGAGCACGCTTATACGCGCTTATACATGAAGAATATAGGGCTTAAGGCTGACCTTGTTCCTGCTTATAAGATAAGCAACGCAGAAGAATTGGCCACATCCGTAGACAGGACACCGCTGCATACAGAATTCATAAATTCGCGCATGAGCAGCAGGCAGAAGGATCATGTGAGGCTGCTCAAATTCCTTCTCAGGAATCACGGCATATACGGCGCGGAGGTAAAGGTTGGCGGCTTCTCCGGCTATCTCTGCGAGCTTCTGATTCTTCAATTCGGGGATTTTCCTGCTGTACTTAAGGCATTTTCCGAAGCGAAGCTGCCGCTTGTGCTGGAACCTGGAAGCGGGAAAATAAGCAACGACCAGTCTGTATCGAAAAAGTTCAATTCCAGATTTGTTGTAATAGATCCGGTGGACCCTGACAGGAATGTTGCTGCTGGCGTTTCAGAGGAATCTCTTGCAAGGCTTGTGCTTATAGCCAGGCAGTTCATAGAGAATCCTGATGTGAAGCTCATATATGGAACTGGCTTCGATGCGGAGAAGGTGCGCGGATATATGGCCGACTTCCTTAACCGCACAGGCACCGAGCTTTACCTGATAGCTGCGAAGGTTCCTGACAAGAGCGAAGACGTCATCTGGCCGCAGCTGCGCAAGGTATCGGTAATGATAACCGAGTATTTAAGGCGCTTCGGAGTGGAAGTGTGGATTGCCACTTCATGGAAACAGGGAAAGACAGGGCTTATAATGTTCGTAGTGCAGAAAAAATCGGTAAAGGCAAGGATACTGAAAGGCCCGGATATATTTATGGGCAAGGCATGCGGGCAGTTCATTAAAAAGCACAGGAAGGCAGAGGGCTTTATAATAAGGGACACCGTGCTCTATGCGATAGAGAAGAATAAACCCGGAGATCATCTCTCCATATTCAGGGAGGTGGCTTCAGGCAGGCCTGTCAACAGGCATAAGGAGATAAGCCTGAAGGGTTCCAGGCTGTATGTCAACTCAGTGCCAAAGCAGTACGCTGAGAATGCATACATCGAACTTGAAAAAGAGATAAGCATCTGATGCTTGTCCAGACATACTGCTTGCTTTCAGCAATGTTTTTATAGGACAGGATGGAAAAATAAGCAGAAGAAGCGGTGGGCGCACGTATAACAAGAAGATCGCATCCATGTTCTACGAGATAGCGGACATGCTGGAGATCGAAGATGAGAAGAGAATATTTGAGATACGCGCTTACAGGAAGGCGGCACTTTCCCTGGAAACCATGCAGGAGGATGCTGGAGAGGTCTTTAAAAAGAAGGGAATTGAGGGGCTAATGGAAATTCCAGGAGTAGGAGAAGGGCTGGCAAAGAAGATAATAGAATACATAGAGACAGGAAGGATGAAGAAATATGAAGAGTATAAAAGAAAGTATCCGATAGACTTTGCAGGCCTGACGCAGATACAGTCGCTTGGCGCAAAGAAAGCCTTCAGGCTTTATAAGCTGCTGGGCATACGCAATGTTGAGGACTTAAAGAAGGCTATTTCAGGGCATAAGATAATGGGGCTTGAAGGCTTCGGGCAGAAGAGCGAGGCTGAGCTGAAGAAAGGCCTTGAGCTTATAGAATCAGGCAGCGGGCGCATGCTTCTTGGCACCGCGCTGCCTGAAGCTGAGGCAATCATTGGCAGATTAAAAGGCTCGGGGCTTGCAAGCCGTGTCGAATTGGCCGGCTCATGCCGCAGGAGGCGGGAGACCGTGGGCGATCTGGACATACTTGTTACCTCTGAAGAGCCAGAAAAGGTGATGGACTTCGTTGCTAAGCTTGACGAAGTCGAGAGCGTAACACTAAAAGGGCCCACAAAGACTACTGTAAGGCTTAAAATAGGAATAAGCTGCGACATACGCGTGCTGGAAAAGAAGAGCTTCGGAGCTGGCATGCAGTATTTTATAGGCAGCAAGGACCACAACGTGAAGGTTCGGCAGATTGCAATAAAGAAAGGATACAAGCTGAATGAATACGGCCTCTTTGACATGAAGGACAGGATAATAGCTGCAGAGGATGAGGAGACAATATATGAAAAATTGGGCATGCAGAGGCCTGAACCGGAGATGCGGGAAAACCGCGGAGAGATAGAGCTTGCGCTAGAGCACAGGCTTCCGAGGCTAGTGCAGCTAAGTGACATTAGAGGCGACCTCCATGTGCATACATTGCACAGCGACGGAAACAATACGCTTGAAGAGATGGTCGGGGAGGCGGAGCGGCGCGGCCTTGAATATGTCGGGATAACCGACCACTCGAAGAGCGAGTATGTTGCACATGGCATGGATGAGGCAAGGTTCCAGAAGTACTCCAAAGAGATAGACGATTTTAACGGGAAGTCAGAAGGCAAAGTGATGGTCCTGAAGAGCGCAGAGACAGACATACTAAAAGATGGCTCCCTTGACTTCAGCAACAAGGCGCTGGATGAAATGGACTATGTGCTGGCAAGCGTGCACACGAGCCTGAACATGAGCAAGGAGGAGATGACGAAGAGGGTGGTAAAATGCATGGAAAGCGGCAGGGTAAATATCTTTGCGCATCCCACAGACAGGCTGATAAATGAGAGGGCTCCGATACAGCTGGATCTCGACAAGGTCTTTGAGGCTGCAAAGGAAAATAATGTGGTGATGGAGATTGATTCGTTTCCCAACAGGCTTGACCTGAACGATGAAAACATCTTCAGGGCAAGAAAGTATGGGCTGAAGTTTTCAATAGACACGGATTCGCACAGAACCGCACATATGGATCTTATGAAGTATGGGGTATGGACTGCGAAACGGGGCTGGCTTACCAAGGAAGACGTGATCAATACCCTGCCACTGGAGAAGCTGCTCAGATTTTTCAAGAAATGATAATATTGTGTATTTTATATCTCGTTGTACCTGAAGCAATCGGTTATGTGGTCGTTCACCATGCCAGTAGCTTGCATGTGGGCATAGCAGATTGTAGATCCTACGAAGCTGAAACCTCTCTTTATCAGATCCCTGCTCATTTCATCTGATTCCCGGGTCCTTGGTGGAATCTGGGAAATGTCTTTCCAGTGGTTCTTTATAGGCTTCGAGCCTGGCACAAACTGCCAGATGTACTCGTCGAAGCTGCCGAACTCTTCCTGTATGCTTATGAAGCTTTGAGCGTTCCTTATGGCTGAAGACACCTTTAGCCTGTTACGGATTATACCACTGTCATTCAGGAGCTCGCGTATCTTCCTTTCGTCGTAGCGCGCAATCTTCTTAGGGTCAAAATTGTCAAAAGCCTTCCTGTAATTCGGCCTTCTTTTAAGGATTGTAAGCCAGCTGAGGCCTGCCTGCGCGCCTTCAAGCATTATGAATTCGAACAGCTTCCTGTCGTCATGAACCGGCACTCCCCACTCGTTGTCATGGTAGCTCAGGTAAAGGGCATTTCCTTCCAAGGAGGGCCAGTTGCAGCGCTTCTGCGCTTCCATGCTTACGTATGTGCCTGGAAGGAATAAATTGCTTTACTGATTGAAAATGCTTTTATTACTTCGTTGAGCTGTTATTGAATGAAAGGGTCCCGATCCGTGCTTATGCATCCGGAAAGCTTTTGGAGGACACCAGATCGCAGCTATTAACAATGATTCTATTGTGAGGATATGACAACAAGAGTGGTAATAGGAGGCACGTTTTCAATAATACACAGGGGGCACCTGAAGCTTATCGGGAAGGCGTTCAGGCTGGGCGATAGGGTCTATATCGGCCTGACCTCAGATGCATATGTACTACGGCACAAGTTAATGCCTATTAAGGAATATAGTAAGAGAAAAAGTGAACTCTATTCGATTGCTAAAAGATTTGCTGAGAAGACTGGAGCCAGGTTTAGCATAAGCAGAATAAATGACAGATACGGGCCTTCTACCACAGGCAACTTTGATGTGATAGTGGTCAGCCCGGAGACTTTCAGTGCGGCCAGGGAAATCAATAGGATAAGAAAGGCAAAAGGACTGAGGCAGTTAAAAATAGCCAAGGTAAGTTATGCTCTTGCATACGACAAAAAGCCGATCTCTTCTACAAGGATAGCATTTGGCGAGATAGACGAAGAAGGAAGGAAAGTTGCTTGAACCGTTATTTGACGAACACGTTGACGTGATTTATAGAGCATGTCCAAGCATGGTAATTTGAGAATGTACGTGAGATTATGCAAATGCTCATGAATCGTGAATCCAGAGCCGCAGCTCTTAGAGAGCAGAGCCTGGTTTCACATATCGTAGCGCATACTATAGTAAGGTCAGGTTCCGGAGATTTCGTATTTACCTTGAGAAGCAGCAGCGACAGGTACTATCCTGGCAAGATGAATCAGGTTACCGAGCATTTAGAGCATGGAGAAACGCCGCTTAAAGCAGCGCTGCGCGGTCTTAGCGAGGAGCTTGGCCTCAGGATTGCTCCTGAAAGGATGGAGGGGCTGGGAAGGATAAGGATAAAGGATATGGATTATAATATAAGGATATATGCAAGCGTATTTACACTGCGGCTTGACGAAACAGAATTGAAAGAATTAAGGCCAACTGGAGAGACTGCAGGTGGCAGTGCAATAGTAATGCCGCAGGTGCTGCTTCCAGGTTTTTCTGACAGGATTAGCAAAGTAGACCAGGAAGTCCTGCGGGCTTTTGCAGGATCGCTTAGATGACAGCTTTTAATAGAATATAGTGTTATATTCAAAGCATGAAAGACCTTTATCTTTTGAAGCTGGGCGGCAGCATAATAACCGATGTATCGAAAGCTCATGTTGCCAGGGAGCATGTCATCAGGAGAATATTCGGGGAGATAAGGCGTTCACTGGCAAGCAGGGATTTTAATCTTATAATAGGGCATGGAAGCGGATCCTTCGCACACATACCTGCAAAGAAGTACAGGGTCAATGAAGGCCTCAGATATAGTTACAGCATGAAAGGCGCAGCAGTTACCCATCAGACTGCAAAAGAGCTTAATCTCATAGTAAATAAAATAGCTATAGAATCCGGCCTCAATGCCCTCCCTTTTTCTCCGCTAAATTTTGCGCTTGGGGATCGTGGGAGGATAAAAACCGGCGACATATCCCAGATCAGCGAGGCCTTGAAAAGAGGTTTCATACCGATAACGCACGGAGATGTTGTAATTGATCTGGACAGGGGCGTCTCGATAGCTTCAACCGAAGAAATATTCAGGTATCTCTCAGGCAGGCTCAGGCCTGAGAAGATACTCCTGGCTACTGACGTAGACGGGGTCTTTACACGCGAACCATCCTGCAAAGATGCAGAACTGATAAGGTTTGTCGGGAGCGGGAATATAGGGAATGTGCTTTCAGCTGCAGGAAGCTCTGCCAAAGTCGATGTGACAGGAGGCATGAAGACCAAGATAACGCTTCTCTACGAAATGTGCAGGCAATCCTCATGCGAAGGCATTATCTTTAATGGCAATGTGAAAGGAAACATCATGAAGGCGCTCTCCGGATCTGGACCTGAAAATGCCACACGGGTAAAAGTTTAGCTATCAGTTTTTGAGGTAAAGAAATGCGAAGACTTTTGCATCCTCGATCATGTCGCGTATCTTTGCATACTCGTTTGGCCTATGCGCAACATCGTCGATAGTTGACCATACCGCTGTGGGGAAGCACGCCCTCCTGGTAAATGCCGCGCATGTTCCTCCACCTATCCCGATGTACCTCGGCTCCACTTTCCTAAGCTTCGCAATCGCGTGCGACAATAGCGCAACTATGGCAGAGTCCTTGCCTGTGGAAGGGGCGGCATCTTCCCGCACCACCTCCTCTATTTCTATCTTCACCCTGCTGAATTCAGGACCTGATGCAATCCTGCGGAGATCGGCAAGCACCTCATCCACGCTGTACTCCGGAAGTATCCTGCAGTCGAGATACGAGACGTCTATGCCTGGAATTATGTTCGTGCTGTCCACATTCTTCTCCCTCTTTGTCATCTCGAACGTGGAGACTGGAGGGGAGAAGAGGCTGTTTTCCTTAGTATATTTGCCGTAGAGGAAGTTATCAATTGAATAGAGAAAGCGCACCGCGTATTTATTTGCATTGGCGCCTTCTTCTGGCGTGCTTGCATGGACCTGCTTGCCATGCACGGTTATCTTCAGCCAGAGGAGGCTCTTCTCGCCAAGCTCTATCAGGCTGCCGCTTGGATCGCCCCAGTCCGGAACAAGGAAGAGGTCGTTTTCAGAGAAGATGCCCTCGTTCATTAGCTTGGCAATGCCATACCTGCTGCCTACCTCTTCGTCGGCAACAAGGGCTATTCCGACGCCGTATTCCAGGCTTGCTGCAGACTCCTTTAAGGCTTTCAGCGCATAGATGCTTGAGACAAGCGCCTGGCCGTTGTCATTGGTGCCTCTGCCGTATATCTTTCCGGCATCGGCTTTTGCGATAAACGGATCGCTGTTCCATAATCCAGGATCGCCTTCAGATACCGTGTCCATGTGCGGAATAATCCAGATGGTCCTGCTGGTTGGCCCATACTTTACCACAAGGTTAGGGCGGTTTGTGCCTGTATCGTCTTTGTATATGTATTCCCTTACCTGGAACCCCCATGACTCAAGAAGGGCTTTCAGAAAGCGCGCCCTGTCTGATTCCCCGTCGCCGCCGCTCTTTGGAGAAATTGCCTTTACCGAAATCATCTTGGAGAGGGTCTCCACCATTCCCTCCCTGCTCTTTTCAAGCAGATCTGCTATTATCTCAAATCCGTTTCCATCCATCTTATCGCTTGCAGTATAGATGAGCTTTGCTGTATCTCATTTAAATGTTTTATGTATATATTACATTCATGGAGGGCAAGATAAGTACTCTTGCAGCTACCGCTGTGGCGCTTGGAGCCATAATAGGCGCAGGTATATTTGTATTAAGCGGCACTGCGATTGCGATAGCAGGTTCGTACGCAATACTCGCTTTCGCGATAGTAGGGCTGGTAGCACTCTCGGTCGCATTGAACTTCGGCGTGCTGGGCAGGATACTGCCTACGGCAAAGGGGGCATCTTATTCTTACGTGTATGAGGCATTTGGAAGCGAACTGGGATTCCTTACCGGCATCCTGCTCTATTTCAGCTTTGCCACCGCGATATCGGTAGTGGCACTGGGCTTCGGGACCACGCTGGCAAGCATGCTCGGAACCTCCGCGAGCTTCAGCTATTATTTTGCCATACTGCTTATCTTTATACTCAGCCTGGTAAATCTGCGCGGCATAAGGAAGGCTGCAATGACTGACACCGCGCTTGTTATAATAAAAATATGCATACTGGTTGGCTTCGTTGCATTTGCCCTTTTCTTTGCATTCGGAGAGGCGCATTTTAAAGCGTCTAATTTCGCTTATACGGCCAAAGGCTCGGTAATAGCAAACATACTTGAGGCAAGCATAGCGATCTTCTTTGCTTATACCGGCTTCCAGACAGTGAGCACCTTCACCTCCAAGGTGGCCGGCGGAGCCAATGCTGCTGCAAAGGCAATCTATACGGCAGTGATAGTAAGCATCGTGCTTTACATTTCAGTGGTAATTGCGCTGATGGTCTTAGTGCCAGCATCTTCGTACAAGATAAATGCAGACCCGCTCTCATTCGCACTCGCTTCGGCCCATGCACCGGAATGGCTCTTCCTTCTTGTCAACTTCGGCGCCCTGATTGCCACTGCGTCTGCTACTCTAGCGATGATCCTTGCATCTTCCCTCGTAATGTACCAGATAAGCAAAGACGGGCTGCTGCCGGATATACTTAGAAAATACAATAAAAGGAATGATGTGGCTTATAGCGGAGTCATAGCCTCTGCCATAATAGGGATCGTGATGCTCTTCGCAGGCAACGTATACGTAATTGCAGCAATTTCCAATTTTGGGCTGCTCTTCTCTTACATAATGTCACTGATAGCCATCGTTCATTTCCACAGGCGAGGAAAGACCGAGGGCATGCACCTGCCTTTCTACCCTTACCTGCAGATAATCACTATTGCTGCGCTGATGGTCTTCATGTATGGTTTGCCGCACGAAGCCTTTGTGATAAACGTCGCGATCGTGCTCTCGCTGATTGTGATCTACTACGTGCTAAGGGAAGTCGAGGACAAAAGGATCATCAGGATAAGGCTTTTTAAGTAGTAGCATATAGGCTATTCTTCGCGCCATCTGGCCTTTTTGTACGCTATCAGAAAGAGGACTGCGATTACCGCTGCAAGCACGGCCCAATCTGCTACGAGATTGAGCTGGCTTATGTGAATATAGCCCATCGCGCTCTGGGCGATCTCGGCTCCGTATGTTGTAGGGGAGAGGTATGCAAGGTACTGGTAAGGCAGTGGTATGTAGCTTATAGGGTAGTATACCGGAGGTATGGTGGTGAGTATGAGCGAAACTATTCCTGAGAACGCCCAGCTCTGTATCACGTCAGAAGTGAATGTTGAGAGCAGGAACCCCAGAACTGTGGAGAAAGCGAACATCACGCACATCACCAGTATTATTGCAAGCGCCTGCAAGGCGCCGGGATGCACATAGATGGCTGCAAGTATGGTAAGGACGATTATTGCAGGCAGCGAGTAGATAATCTCTGAGATGGCCATGCCGAATACGTAGGTAGCCTCGCGTGTAGGAGAACTTACCACCATATCCTGCAGCTTGAAGTCATTCTTGAGGTGGGAGAGATCGCCCTGAAGGCCTGTTCCGCTTGAGACCATGGCCATTATGAGTGCGCCAACCACCCCGACGCCTATCAGCGTTCCATGACTTACAAATGTTATTACTATGAGTATCGAGAGAGGAGAGAGGAGCGTGCTTATGAACGTCACCGGATAATTCTGCATCGCATAGACTGCATTCACAAGCACCGAAGCGAAAATCTGGCTCAGCTTGCTTCTTCCCATGCTCTCACCTCCGGCCATCCCCTTCCCCTGCTGCATCTTCATCTATCGGCTTCCTGACCAGATAATAGAAGATGTCTTCGAGCGAGACAGGATTGGTCGAAAATTTTATTTTCTTTTTTATCAGCTCCCTTGCTATCTCAAATGCATCTGACTCGCTGGTGAGTATCTGGTATGAGCCGTCGATTCCTTTTACTGTTACCCCCTTCCTCGTTTTTATGGGATTGCTGTTTTCAAGTATCCTTATGCTGTACTGATGCTCGACCTTGCTTCTGAGCTCTTCCATTGTACCCATCGCTATGAGCCTGCCTTTTTCTATCACGCCTATCTTATCGGCCAGTTTCTCGGCCTCTTCGAGATAGTGCGTGGTAAGGAAGATGAGATAATCCTTCTTCAGCTCCTTGAGCAAGTTCCACAGGTCGTTTCTGGAGATCGGATCCAGGCCGGTAGTAGGTTCATCCAGGAAGATCACTTTTGCTTCGGAAGCCAGCACGGTAGCTACGAGCACTTTTCTCTTCGTGCCGCCTGAGAGCAGCCTGTTCAGCTTATTTGAGAATTTTTGGATACCGAGCTTTTTCAGGGCTGCGTCGGCTCTTTTTGAGGATTCGGAATAGCCCATGCCGCGGTAGAGAAGATAGGAGATTATTGTCTGCCTTGGCGTGAGCCAGGGTATGGCCCTGGCTTCCTGCGGGACTATTGCTATCATATCCCTTACAGCCTTTGCATCCTTCACTACATCAATGCCCTTTATTGCAGCACTGCCCTTGGTGGGGAGCAGCTCGGTAGAAAGTATCCTTACCAGCGTGGTCTTGCCTGCTCCGTTCCTGCCTATCATTGCGAAGATGCCTTTATCAGGAAGGCTGAAACTGATATTGCTCAGCGCCCTGGTTCTTCCATCGTATGTCTTGTATATGCTTTTGCAGACTAATCCTTCCATTCTATTACTAATTGCAAAATAGTTTTTATAAATCAGACCTGCCCTTTGCAGGTCAGTAAGTTGGATGCCTCTCTTCAGTGCCTTCTGCCTGGTTTACATAGAGCGAAGACACGAAGAGATATGATGAAAGCCTGTTTGCATACGCTATTATGGATCTGTCGAGATTATACTGGTTTGCAGCTGCGACTATCGCCCTCTCCATCCTTCTTGAAATAGACCTTGCGACATGCAGATGCGCTGCCCCGGCAGATCCGCCTGGAATTACAAACTGCCTGAGCTCAGGCAGATCCTTTGAAAGTGCATCTATTCCTGTCTCAAGCCTCTTGAGCGGCTTCTCATCAAGAATTGGTTTCTTGATCCCTGAATATCCCAGCGAGGCGAGGTTTGCGCCTATTATAAAAAGGTCGTTCTGTATCAACTTTAATTCACTTACTATCTTCTCTTCGCGAAGGTAGAGAATGCATACTCCAATGTAACTATTCAGCTCGTCGGCGCATCCTATTGCATCTATTAGCTTATCGTCTTTGGCAAGCCTCCTGCCTGTCAATGTGCCGGTCGACCCGCTATCTCCGGAGCCGGTATAGAATTTTGCCATAATAACATTAGCCTGCAATAAAATAAAGCTGTATGCGCTCTCTGTATGCATCAGGTATATCGTTTCCTGCCTTTTTTATTGAAAACATAATAGTAAACTATAAGCGATATGGCTACCAGTACCGCGAAGATGCCTGCGAAATAGACAACTATCCTTATGATCTGGCTTTTTTGGGCGGTTCCGTTGCCAGGATAAGCACTTCCAGCATTTCCTTTCTGGCTTGCAGAGCTATTGCCTACCGTGATTGTAGCCTGATGCGATGTAGTTGTAGGGGAACTGCGTGAGGCATTTGGAATAGTGGTGGATAAGCTTGTTGACTGTGCAGTGTCATTTGTATTGAAAACAGGATAGAAGAGCCCGATTATCGGATCCCTCTGTATCGCAATGCTAATCGTCCCAGAGCTGGCATTTAGATAGAAGTTATTTACCATCGCCCATTTCCCATTTAGCAGCTCATAGAGGCGGACTAAGCTGGAATTCGTCTTGTTTCCGAGCATGAATGTTAGCAGTATGGTCACGTTTGCGGTGGTATTTACGCTTGCATTGATTATTGACAAGGGCGCATATCCTGCTAGCTTTCCGAGCTGCCCGTAGTCTGCATCCATGTTGAGCATTCTGACAGTTAGCCCTGCGCTGTACGGAGACGATGAATTTATCAATAGAGATGCTGATCCGTTGAATATCACTTTCATACTTCCATTTCCGGGTATCACAAGGCTTAATGTGCCTGCAGTTGAATTTGCATATACTGTAGTTGTTTTTGCCGCTATATTCTGGACTGAATTTTTTTGCGTGTACACAACTGCTTCTGCAGTGGTATAAAACACATGCGATACGTTGAGCAGCTTAACGTAATAGATATGGCCATCTGCAGGAGTCAATTGCTGCGGGACTCCCTCGACAAGCGTATATGCTGTGTCATTCACGCTTAGTATGACCTTGTCATTGCTGTTATAATCATCAACGATGTTAAGGGCTCCTTTTGGAAGCGTTAGGTTAAACTGCAGCCCTTGCATCATGTTCGATATTTCATAGCCTGTTGATGATGCATTGGTAAAGTTCGCTATAGAATAATGAGGTGGAGGAGGCGAACTGGACTTCGAGATGGCTGGTGCAGGGGCAGGACTTTCTGAGATTCCGAAAAGATTCGGGCGTATATGCTGCTCAACCCACTGATCGGTTATGTTGCGCGGCACTGCGCTGCTGTTGAAACCGAATGCGTTTGGATGGAGTATCATGCCATATATTTCAACCCCGTAGGCAGCAAGAGGACCTGGCTCATCGGTTATATTGGTGGAGAGATTGCCCAGGATATACACCTGGCCATTCTTCCACGCGTTTGTATTCTCTATTCCGGGAATTGAATCGAGCAATTGCGAAGTATTGGTTATATTATTTATGAAGATGCTGGCAATTATCACATTTGGATTTGCAGCAAGAAGTGATTCTGATGAAGGGGATGGATAGAATCCAGGATATACTTCCTTGCCTCCGGCCGTGCTTATCTCAGAGCCTATGAAGGACTGATTTCCATCTACATAAAGCACCCCGTAATCGTAATAGCTAAGCATTGCGACAGTAGGCTCCTGCAATCCCGCAACTGCTCCTGTTACATTGCTTATTATCCTATTCATTCCGTTTACTACACCAAATCCGCGCTGCGTTCTTCCCGTAGTGTTTGCAATAAGCATTATGTCGCTCTCCACCTGGCTTATGTTGTAATCAAAATCTCCGCCAAGCGCAACAGCAGTGATGTTTGCCTGGCTCAGATCGGAGATGCCGCTGGTAAGGCTGCTATAGAATGCACCGGAGTCTATTGGCACATAGTTTGCCCCTGAAGCGATAAGCCCGGAAGTGAAGTCCGGGACCGTGAAATAGTCTCCGAGGTTGGCTATGCTTGAGTTTGCATTTACGCCGTACTGCGATAACGTGCTCTTTGATATGGAGCTCATGCCTACGACGTCGCTGCCCAGGCCAAGCGAGTATATTGTCTGGCCTATTGATGGCAGCAGTATCCCTATTCTCGGATTGTTCACTCTCGTAATATTCCTTCCCAGCCAGTCCTTGTATATGGATGGGGCAGGATTAGCTGTTATAAAGTAATACTGTATATTCTGCGCAGAACCCGTCGTGCTGATTCCATCTGACGTGTCGTTTATCACAACAGCCAGCGTGCCCTGCTCAGTGTGGTTGCTTGCAGTATCGGTTACTGTGCATGTAGGCAGGCCAGAATTGCATGAATTTCCAAGCTCTATCCCATTAGCCGGAACAGATGTGTAATAGGAGGTCCAGTTGAAATTGTATTTCCCTGTGCCTCCTGTTATCTGCGTTGTGTTCAGCGCGTTGAAGGTGTATGACTGGCCGTATGTGATGTTTATTGCAGGAAAAGGCTCGTTATAGTAGTAACCTGAAGAGTTGTAATTTGTTATTACGTGCAGGGCAGGGTATATGCCTACGCCGTGCATTATCGAACCCGTATCCTCGCTGCCGCTGGAATCCGTGATTATTACATTGAATGACCATTGACCGTATATCGCATTTGCAGTAGTGATATTCATGGAGTTGCTTCCCATGCTTACTTGCAGCATGTTTTCTGACAGGGACGTTATCTTAAGTGATTCTGAATTTCCTGAGAGAGGATAGGCAGAAGTAGTCCCTGCCATACCGGATTGCTGTGCATATTCAAGCATGGCGTTATATGGAGGGTTCCCTCCGCTTACGCTGAAATTGAACTGAAGGTACTGCCCAAGGTCAACATTTGCGCTGGTGAACGAGTTCGGAGCAATTGAGAGGGGAGAGTTTGAAGTAGGTGCATATTCCTGCAAGGAGAAAATTCTTGAAGGAAGCGGCGGGGTTACGGACGCAGGCTGGCTGCCGAGCCATGAGCCTGTGCCTGTTGCGCTGCTTGTGTTCGATGACAATCCGAATGCGTATCCACATGCAAGTGCAAGTATCAGGAATTGGAAAGCTAATGCTGCAATAATATTCTTCATTATTACCACCAGTCAAAACACAATAGGTTGTGGTGCTATTGTATGTTTTCTACTAAATCTTGTAGCCAGCATATTTATATGTTCACAAATCAAATAATGTAGCCGCATAAAAGGCCTGTTAGCCCCACAATATAAGACTTTAACTCGATGTCTGAATGCTTTCTCCGACAACCTCCATGGTGGTGTTTATCTGAAGCGATCTAGTAAAAAGCATGTAATCTTATCGGCAGCAGTGCTTCTCCTGTTCCTTTTTGCACTTGTGCTGCTTAATCTCATGATAGGGAGCGTGTATATACCGCTGAGCGGAATCCTCTTCCCTACCAGTATATACCGGGAGATAATTTATATTATAAGGCTTCCGGAAGCAGTAGGAGCAGTAATAGTCGGCGCTGATCTCGCAGTTGCAGGAGCAGTGATGCAGTCGGTATTCAGGAATCCCCTTGCTGAGCCGTACGTGACAGGGACCGCAAGCGGTGCAGTCTTCGGTGTGCTTGTGGGTTTCAGCATAGGAATATTTGCCAGAAGCCTTTTCGGTTTCGCACTTATCTTCGAACCGGCCTTTGGCTTCATAGGAGCCATGGCTGCCACTGCGCTTGTGATAATTTTCAGCCGGAGAGGCGACTGGCTCAGCCTGATACTTGCCGGAATCGCAATCTCCATACTCCTTTCTGCATTTGTAATGCTGCTGGACTCATACCTGCTTACGAAAACACCTTCCTCGCTTTCCATACTGCTCCTTCTTTTCGGGACGCTCTCGGGGCTTAATGTTAATACAGACATAATAATGGCCCTTTTGACGGTACCCGCCATTGTCTACATACTCTATTCTTCGAAGAAGCTGAATCTGATAATGATAAGCGATGAGGTCGCGCAGTCTTCTGGCGTGGATCCGGGCAGGTTCAGGCTGATTATGCTTGTCGTAAGCGGCATACTTACTGCTGCTGCGCTCTCGTTCACTGGTATAATAGGGTTCGTGGGCCTGATAACGCCGCACATTATAAGGATGATGCTGAGGAGCGCCAATAACACTGCAGTAATACCGCTTGCAGCCGTTCTCGGCGCATCTATACTGCTGCTCTCGAATTTCTTATCAAAGGTATTAATACCTGAGACTACAGTACCAATAACTGCTATAACAAGCATACTCGGCGTTCCCATGCTGATGTACCTGATAAAGAAGGAGGATTACTTTGGCAGATCATATTAAGCTCAATGACTTCAGCGCAGGTTACAGGTCTGGAGAGGTACTGAGGAAGATTAATGCAGAGATACCCAGGCCGGGCATAACCGTCATATTGGGGCAGAACGGCTCTGGCAAGACAACCATGCTTAGATCGCTTATCAAATATACGATAGTAAAAGGCGGCTCTATCACTGTGGAAGGAAAGGACTTGGATAGGATACATTTGAGTGAGCTGCCCAATTACGTGGCTTATGCTCCCGCCTGGCTCGAAGACCAGATGGGCTTTACAGCATTGAATATCGTATCAAGCGCAAGAGTCTCCGGGCGGTGGATCACTGAAGATGAAGCAGTAGAGGTGCTGGAGTACCTGCATATAGGACACCTGGCGCAGAAGAGATTTGGCGAGCTCAGCAGCGGGCAGATGAAGATGGTGCTTATTGCAAGGGCATTGGCATCTGGTGCTCCAACAGTAATGCTTGACGAGCCCACTTCCGGCCTGGATATCAGCAACAAGAAAAGGATAATGAAGATGATACGTATGCTGGCAGAGAGAAGGCTCTCTGTTGTGGTGGCCACTCACGACCTGGACATAGCGCTTATCAGCGACTGGGTAATAGCAATTAAAAATGGCAGCATCATAGACAGCGGGGCAAGAAACAAAATAATAAGCAGCGCGCTGCTTTCAGACCTTTACGACACAAATGTGCGGATGGTAAAACTGGACAATTCCAGGCTGACGTGCGTAATGGACGACTAAGCGCTTGCTATTTCAGCTCAGTCGCACTTGGTATAGCCGCACATCTTGCATACATAGCAGCCATTTTCATGCACGACTCCTTTCTCTCCGCATGAGACGCAGATTTCAGGCTGTATTGCTCCCTGATCTTGGCCTTTTTCAGCCGGACCAGGCTCTGAAATCGGGAGCTGCTGTCCGCGGGCTATTTCCGCTGTGGCTTCGCTCTCTACCAGCGGAACAGCAAAGAGAGGCCTTTTCTCACAGGACATTATCTCAAGGGCCTGGCCTATCGAATCAGGAATGCTGTAAAGCTTTATTCCGCGATCCCACGAGATTGAGGAGTTGGCCTTTATGCCCTTGAGGCTCTTTATGACCTCGCTGACATCTCCGCCTATCTGGAGGTACTTGCTGACCAGCCTGCCTATGGCTTCACAGTAGCTCTTCTCATCGCTGCCAGTCTTGCCAAGATTTATGAAGACCTCCTTTAGCTTATTGTTGCTCTCGAAATTTGCAGTTACATAAAGCGCCCCTTGCGGAAGGTTCAGCCTTATTGTATGGCCGCTTAGAAGCCTGGGCCTTTCCCAGTTTTCCAGAGCCTGTGCCTGGGTTTCTTCTAAAACAGAGGAGCCTGCTGCATTGAATTCCTGCGATGCAGCCTTGGCTTTCTTCTCTTCCTTCTTCCTCTGCGCTTCTTCTGTTATCAGTATTCCCTCCCTCGAGCCTTCCCTGTATACTGTTATGCCCTTGCATCCTGCTTTCCATGCCTGCATGTATATCTGGCCTACTTGCTCTACAGTGGTATCCTCGGGAAGATTCACGGTAGAGGAGATGGCGCTGTCTATGTGCTTCTGTATAACTCCCTGCATTTTGACGCGGAACTCAGGCTTTATCTTATGTGCAGGCACGAAGAATTCAGGTAGCTCCTGCTCCTCCTTTAATCCGGAAACCTTCATGTACTCCAGAACCAGCGGATGGTATACCTTGAAGTATTCCTGGCTGAGCGATTCTGAGCGCCTAGTATAGCTGAATGCGAAGATCGGCTCGACCCCGCTTGATGTTCCTGCAAGAACTGAGCCGCTTCCTACAGGAGGTATAGTAAGTATTGCAACATTTCTCAGCCCTATCCTGCCTATCTTCTCTTTTATCTCCTCGTCAAGGCTCTGGATGAAAGGCATTGTGAGATGCTTCTTGCTGTCGAAAAGCGGAAATGAGCCTTTCTCCTTTGCTATCTCTATGCTCTCATCATAAGCCACATGAGTCATCCTTGCAAAAAGCTTGTCTACGAAGTCCAACGCTTCCTGGCTGTCGTACTTTATCTTGAGCTTCACAAACATATCGCCTAGGCCGGTAACTCCTACGCCTATCCGCCTGCTCCTCGCTGCCGCTTCGGTCTGTTCCTTGAGCGGATGCTTTGAGCCATTGTAGTCCAGTACGTCGTCAAGGAATCTTACTGCGTATCTTGTCGCCTTCTCGAACATCTCCCAGTCAAGCCTTGCATTTGCGCTGAACGGGTCGATTACGAACTCGGCAAGATTTATGTTGCCCAGGTCGCATGCGCCATAAGGCTGGAGCGGTTGCTCTGAGCACGGGTTTGTGCTTACGATTTCCATGCCGTTGTATTCGCTTGGAGAGTATCTCTTCATAGTGTCCCAGAAGATTAATCCAGGTTCAGCCCAGTCCCTTGCCGAGCTTACCAGCTCGTTCCATACCTTCCTCGCGCTTACCCTCTTTTCTATCCCGCCTATAACGCCATTCCCAAACCTAAGTGTGAATTCCTGATCTGCCTCTACCGCCCGCATGAATTCGTCTGTTATCTTTACACTTATGTTGGCGTACCTTACCGAAGTCATGTTCTTCTTTATGTTTATGAAATTGATTATGTCAGGGTGGTCTACGCTCATTGTGAGCATGAGCGCGCCCCTCCGGCCATGCTGCCCTATGGTGTGCGTTGTCTCGCTGAATAGGTTCATGAACGAGGTGGCTCCGGTGGAGTACACCGCAGAATTATTCACTGGCGCACCCTTGGGCCTCAGAATGCTTATGTCTGTCCCTACGCCGCCGCCGTAGCTGTATGTCCTCGCAGCCTCTTTGCACCAGTCGAAGATGGCTTCTATTGAATCGTCTTTTATCGGAATGACATAACAGTTTAGCAGGGTGCTCTTTCGCGCCTGTCCTGCCCCGAACATTATCCTGCCGCCAGGAAGAAACCTGAAATCCCCGAGTAGCCACTTGAATTTTTCATACCACTCGCTTTTCTTTGACTCATCTGACTCCACGCCAGATATTTCGCGTGCTATCCTGTCCCACATCTGTTCAGGCACAACTTCCACAGTCCTTCCTTCAGCATCTTTTAGCGCATATTTCTCATAGAAGACACGTGCCCGTATCTCATCACCGTTGAAATAATCGAGGGTCTCCTTTGGCAGGCTAACTGCCTTTGATGATTCCTCTATAGCAACATCTTTCACAATTTCCTCTGCTTTCTCAGTTTTTTTCTCACCGGCCACCATCAAAACACCATTTTTAATATTAGAGCGCAGGGGCACCGCATTATACAACAAGTTGTGCCCAACGAGCCTTATAGATACTACAGGTAGTATTTAAAAACCTATCTAGGATAGGTGTTTCTTTTTGTAGCCCTGCATTCCCTCCACCAGTTTATTGTACGGTTGGATTTAAAAATCTTCCACCATGCATTTGGGATTTTTTATCCGTACGAGTGTAATGATGGCTGTGCTGAGGGCCTCGGCTCTGCAGGCTTATCTTGAAAAGCCATGAGGCTCATGCTGTACAGCAGCTCAGCTTTGAAACGTCTTCGTAGAAAGCCTGCGCTGAGAGCTTGAATCCCTCGCTTAGTGTTGGAAAAACGTGGACCGTGTCTATTATGTCGTCTATTGTAAGGCCGAATTTTACTGCAAGTACACCTTCATGTATCATGTCTGCAGCATGCGGCGCGAGCATATGCACCCCGAGTATCTTCCTTGTCTTATTGTCAATGACTATCTTGATTACGCCCCTCTCGTCTCCTATCAGCCTTGACTTCGGAACCAGCTTCAATTCAAGCGGACTGCACGCGCATCTTATGCCGTTTTTTACAACCTGCTCTTCAGTCAGGCCCACCATGGCCGCCTCAGGATAGGTAAAGATTGCGCTGGGTACCTCGTTGAGATTTATTTCCTTCCCCGCACGCTTGAAAATATTTACAGTGGCTACGTTGCCTTCCTTTGCCGCCAGTGTTTCAAGCATTGGTTCGCCGGTTACGTCTCCGGCAGCATAGATGCCATCTATATTGGTTTTAAGCTTTTTATCGACTTTTATGAACCCCTTTTCGCTTATCTGCACGCCGGCATTGCCAAGGTTCAGGTTGCCGGTATTCGCCTTACGGCCCGTTGCAAAGAGCACCTCCTCTGCTTCAAAAGAGGCTTCTGCGCCGTTTACCTGCGCTGTTATCGTTTTGCGCCCTTTGCGTGATGCAATGCTTATTGGTGTTGCATCAGTGACTATTTTTATACCATCTCCTTCCAGGTAAGAAGCAAGATTCTCGCTTATCTCAGGCTCCCAGTTCGGTATTATGCTTTTGCTTCTCTGCAGAATGGTCACCTTTACTCCGAAATTTGAGAACATCTGCGCAAATTCCAATCCGAGCGCCCTTCCGCCGACCACTAGCAGCGATTCAGGCAGTTCCTTGATCGAGAGGGCCTCCTCGTTGGTAAGGTATTCCGCCTTTTCTATCCCCTCTATTTTGGGCATGGATGCCTGCGCACCGGTTGCTATGAGTACGTTCTTCGCTTTTAGCTCTGACTTGCCCGCCTTTATCGTCTCTTTATCGATAAATGAAGCGGTTTTGTTGATGTATGTAACATTTTCCAATGCTTCAAGCACATTTTCGTACTTCTCCTCCCTTAATGAATCTATGAGTATGGTCTTTTCCTCTACGATCCTTGCGTAATCAGGCTTTCCAAGTGTGTAGTTCAGGCCTTTGAACCTCCTCTGCGCCATCTCTCTTGCGAATGAGCCTACTGTTATAAGCCTCTTGCTAGGCACGCATCCCACATTGATGCAGGTACCTCCCAGAAGAGCTCCTTTGGTAGCATTATTCCCGACCATTGCGGTCTTGACGCCAAGGCTGTTGGCTTTTATGGCGGCTGAAAAGGCTGCAGATCCCTGACCAAGTATCACGTATTCAAAACTCTCTATTTAATCACCCTTGAAATATATTCCTTATTGGCTATGTCGCAGGCTATTATTTCAGAATTGTACTTTTGTATATGCTTAATTATGCTGCCCACTATCGGTCTGGCTTCATCCTTAAGGCTATAGATGCGCATCTTTCCTTCCCTCCTTACATCTACGAAACCGCAGTTCAGCAGGCAGGCGAGGTGATGGGACACGTTGCTCTGCTCAGTTTCGACCGCATCGGCTATTTCATTAACGCTCAGATCTTTTTCCATTAAAGCAGCAAGTATGCTAAAACGGCTGTAATCACTGATGGCAAAAAAGAACGTCTTTACTCCAAGTTTATCCATTAACTCACTATGTTATGTTGAAACATTTATTGCATTCTCGAGCTGGCCCAGCGTGGAAGCAAGCGGGCTGCCGGAATACAACACTCTTCCATTACTTGAAATTACGTAATATATGTCAAGGTAGCCTTTGGGGTCATACGCTGCTGTCATGTTGTATCCGGATATCGCAGGTATCACTGTGCCGCTGGAGTACGCAGCAGGAGCATATGACATTACAAAATTGGATATGAGCGGACCGTTGTAACCGAGATCTTTGTAAAGCTCAACCTCGATAACTTTTATGCCGCGCTGCCTGAAAAATTGGTAGCTCTGGTTTAGAACCTCATCGCCCTGAACGCATCCAGGGCACCATGTTGTAACAAACCAGAGCACCGTCGTATGGCCTCTGTATGCAGATAGGCTGACTGTTGAGCCGTTTGCCGCTATAAAGTGGTAATTAGGAGCCAATGAACCTACAGTTACGTTTTGCACACCCGTAGCTGTTCCGGCTCGGCCTGAAGTTAGAAACACGAGTATAGCCACAATTGCAACTGCCACTATCGCAGCAATTATTATCTTATTATTTTTCATTTTCTCACTATACAACATTTTGCAATATTCCTTGATGTAAGGAAGATTCCCAGAACAAGCAGGACCGCTGAGACAGCTATTAAAGGCGTTTCGTACGTGGCGAATGGACCCTGCAATGCTCCTGAAGTGCTTATTATTGTAGATGTTGAAGAGCCCAAGACAGCGAGTAGGCTTGGTATTAGAGTGCTGCAGCAAAGGCTGCTAGGAACTATTGCCGCTATTGCCGCTATTGCCGCTATTGCCGCGCCAAGGCCAAGCTTTCCGCTCGACGCGGCATTTCTTGCAAATGCAAATACGTTTACCACAATGGCCAGTGAGAATAAGGTACTGATTATTGCAGAGGCAGCCAGGGAATATATGTTCAGACCCAAGGCAAGTTTTGGTTGTGCAATGTTTATAGAAGAAGATGAAATCAGATAACCGTATGCAATAAAGAAAAGCACTGCCATGAGAAGAAACGCTGCGAGGTATGCGCCATTACTTAATACAAGGCGCAGTGCATTCGTTGCATCATTTATTCTGCCCATAATATATGAATGGCTAATCATATTTATATGTTTTACGGATTTCAGGCTTTGCAACTCTGCCATTCAACTAAATGAATCTGCCGAATACCTTCTTCAATTCCCCAAAGGCTCTTACTTCGCTGCGCTTAGGCACCGCAGTTGCCGCAGGTTTTATGATCTTGTTGCTCTCCAAAACCTTCCTGAATGCGTAAAACAGCAGGGCTATTACTGCAAGCGCCAAAGCTATGGAAAAGCCTTCGCCAAAGAGATATGCAAGCATAACCCCTATGCTTCCAAGCGCGAGCACTGGCACAATTACGAATCTGCGTGAATATATGAAACCGCGACTGCCTGCATGGTCTTTCTTCAGAGCTATGTTCAGTGCAGCGATATCGACTATGCCATATGCGATGAGTATGGCTGAGTTCGATGCCTCCACGATGGTGCCGAAAGACACCAGCACCATAAAGACTATGCTGAGCGCCAATGTAACGAGTATCGCATTTATTGGCGTTGAGAATTTGTCTATGGAGCCGAGAAAACCCGGCAACTCCCTGTCACGCCCCATGGCAAAGAAAACTCTGGAAACGCCCAGTATTCCGGTAAAGGCTACGCCTGCTGTTGCGGTGACGCCGCCCAGCGCTATAAGCGAGCCAAGGAGATTATTGTGCAGCACGGCTATTGCGACAGAAAGCGGAGCGGAGGAGTGCGCCATGGTGCTGTACGGCACAAGACCGACTGCAACAAGCCCTATTGCAATATAAAATATTGTAGAAATGGCTATTGAGAGTATAATCGCCTTTGGTATTGTGCGCTCCGGATCTACGACCTCTTCGCTTATGGTAGTCACCCTGGAGAAGCCAGTGAAGGCAAAGAAGATTATTGATGCGCCAAAGAGCGTTCCTGCGAATCCGTTCGGGAAGAGTTCAGCGAAATTTACAAGCTTGAATGCACCGAGCCCGAAGGCTATGAAAGCAACAAGCACAATTATATTTATGAATACAAGGAAGGTTATCGTCTTTGCAGAATTTTTAATCCCGTAAATATTGATCAGGGCGAATGCTATTATTGTGCCTACCGCAAATGCCAGTACAGGGAAGGAGGTTCCAAGAAGTACATTGGCATAGTTTCCAAGGCTCAGCGAGACCGCAGCTATGGCTATTATGTTTCCGAATATCCACATCCAGCCGCCTATGAATCCTGCGAATGGAGAAAACGCACTTTTTGCATATTCGTATGTGCCACCTTCCTTTGCTACGCTCATTGCTATTCTGGAGAAGCAGATACCGGTAAGCGTAGCGACTATCGCTGATATCAATATGGAAATAAATATAGATGGGCCTGAATGGCCTATCGCTATGCCTATTATTACGAATATTCCTGCGCCTATTATGGCGCCCAGGTTTATCATTACCGCATCAAAGAGCGTTATTGTGCGCTTTAGTTCGTACATGCACTAGCCTGCTTTGCATACTCTTGCTTTTATTTGCAGGGGGAGAGATTTGAACTCTCGCATCCGCTATGGAAACGGGTCCTAAGCCCGTCGCATTTGGCCAGGCTCTGCCACCCCTGCACTTAACAAAGATACTTTGTTGTAAAGTATTTATTAGTATACCACGCATATTCTAGTGTTGTATTATGATAACTGCAAGATATGTAAGGGAGAATATCGACGCCATCAGGAAATCCTTAGACAAGAGGAAGAGCACATACCCGATTGATGAACTGCTTGCGCTTGACGAGGAGTACAGAAAACTGCAGAAAGAAGCGCAGGTGCTCAGGGAGAAGAGGAATAAGGGCAGCAAAGAGGTTTCTGATGCGAGGAAAGAAGGCAGGGACGCAGATTCCAAGATAGAGGAGCTTTCCGTTATAAAGCAGAGGCTGGAGGAGATAGAGACAAAGATGCCCACATATGAAGAGAGGATCTCTTACTACCTGCTTAATATGCCGAATGTGCTTGACGATTCTGTGCCATACGGCAAGGACGAGAACGAAAACAAGGTGGTGAAGAGCGTGGGCAGGTCAGAAGCCAAGGAAATGCCTACTCATGAGGAGACGCTTCTTGCACTTGATCTTCTTGACCTTGAACAGGCGGCAAAAGTTTCAGGAGCAAGGTTCTATTACCTCAAGGGAGACCTCGCACTGCTAGAGCAGGCGCTCATCAGGTTTGCAATAGATGAGATGGTAAAGAAGGGTTACATGCTTATTGCGCCGCCGCTGATGCTGAGGAATGAATTTTACAGGGGAGTCACTGCGATAGGCGATTTTGAGGAGTCGCTCTACAAGGTGGAGGACCCCACGGAGGTTGAGGAGGGCAATGACCTGGAGAGGATGAAAGATGAGCTCTTTCTTATCGCAACTTCCGAACATGCTATCGCGGCGCTGAATGCGGAGAAGGTATTTTCAGGGAAAGAGCTGCCGAAGAGATACGTAGGCGTAAGCCCGTGCTTCAGGCGCGAGGCAGGTTCGCACGGGAAGGACAGCAAAGGCATCTTCCGCGTGCATCAATTCTACAAGGTGGAGCAGTTTATCGTCTCTAAGCCGCAGGATTCCTGGCGCATGTTTGATGAGCTTATCAAAAACACGGAGCAGCTCTTCGAAAAGCTTGGCATACCGTACAGGATAGTCAACATCTGCACTGGCGACATAGGCATTGTGGCTGCAAAGAAGTTTGACCTGGAAGCCTTCATGCCGGGCCAGGGGAAGTACCGCGAAATGGCCTCGTGCTCCAACTGCACTGACTGGCAGGCGCTAAGGCTGGACATAAAATATGATGAAGCCGGGGA
>JAJZND010000022.1 GCA_021848025.1 Microcaldota archaeon
ATCTCAAGATTCTGCCTCATGGCAGCGATGTGCTGCTGTATGAGCTGGTGCTTGCCTATCTCTTTTCCGTGCTGAATTCTCTCCCGCGCCCTAGATACAGAAGCTTTCAGCGCACCTTCTATTACGCCTACGCAGCTCGAAGCGACACCGAGCCTGGCATTGAGCAAGGCCGAGTACGCAACATGCAACCCCTTTCCTTTTTCTCCCAGTATACTATCTTTTGCAACGGGCACATCCCTCATTTCTATCATGCCGGTATCAGATGTGAATAAGCCTATCTTCTCCCTGAGCCGCATCCTCTCTATTCCATCCGTGCGCGTATCAACTATGAAGGCGCTGATCTCCTGCATTGCATTTTTGTTGCGTGCAAAGACCAGCAAATAATCAGATATTGTTCCATTGGATATCAGGTACTTGGTGCCATTGATAACATAGCCACCATCTTTTTCTTCGTAAGTGCACTTCATCGCTCCTGGGTCGCTTCCTGCATCAGGCTCAGTAAGCCCGAAAGCATATACCTTCTTGCTTTTAACGGCCATCGGGAGGTGCTCTCGCTTCTGTTCAGAAGTGCCCCATCTCTCTATTGTCTGGGCAGTCAAGAACGACTGCACGTTTATAAAACTCGATATGCCCAGCCCAAGCTGGCCTAACCTCTCCTTTACCAGTGTAGTGATAAGCGGCTTCATGCCTAGTCCGCCGTATTCCTTTCCAATAGGCACGCCTAGCAATCCGTATTTTGCAAGTATGCCTGGCGCTTCGCTGTTGAATTCATGCTTCAGGTAATGCTCATACTCGGGTAATGCAAGTTCTTCGGCAGCGCTATTCGCATCCTCTATGACCTCAAGCTCCTCATCGTCTATCTTATACGCCTTTTTTGCGTCTTCCAACGATTCCCTGAATGTTTCTTCCATATGCTCATCCCACTGGAATCTCGCTAAGCCTCTGTCTCGCATTGGCAATTATTGTTTCTATATATTCTGAAGATATCCTCCGTATTATGGGCTCTCCTATCCCGGTCATTATGCCTCTGATATCCGAGGTGCTCGACCACTGCAGCTGGGTAAGAGATGTACTCTTGCTGGAAAGCTCAAGTTCGAGAACCACTTTGATGTTACTGCCGGCCCCGCTTCCTTCTATAGTATAAATGTATTTGTTATCATCCAACTCTTCAAGCCTGCAATCCATTGCCATGGTTCCCTTGACAGCGCCTATTCCCATCTCTACATTTACAGTAAAATGCGTATCATCCTTCTTGGAAAAGCCTTTCGAATACGGGATGCACGAAGCTACCTTTTCGGTGTCTCGCAGGAATGCGCGCGCTTTTTCTATAGAAGCATCAAAATCTACGCCCCCGCCAAATTTTATCTGCATGCCCGTCTATCTATTTCAAAGCTTTAATACTTTTGCATGCAAATTCGGATTCAAATTAATTTTATTTATGGCGATTACAGCTGCAAATAATCTCTGCCTGCTGCTCCACGCCATTTCCCATATAATCTCATCTGCATGAGCCTGCAGGGTCCGGCATCCATGCTGCTGCCAGGAACATCAAATAATGCTCCTTGCTATTCTGGAAAGCCGGTGCCCTTTTGCCTTAAGTTCCAGCTCATAGAACATTCCAAATGCGAGTTTTTGCACATTAAAGCCTTTCTCCGAAAGTGCTTTATAAAGCTGATCCAGCATGCTCTTGGCTATGTCTGGTCCGGAAGGCTCCGCAAAAAGGTGTGCAAAAGGATTGAGCACTATCGTATCAAGTTTGAGCTGCGCAGCTATTGAAGCTATCTCCTCCACAGCTTTATTTACAATCTCCATCTGCCTGGCTTCGTCGTTTTTCTCGAAGTTTGCAAATACGAGAAGTGCATTCTCTGCCTTTACCTGGCCTGCCTGCTCCACAATGGCAGACCTGCCATGCTCGGTAGGGGTGGCAACAAGATATTCGAGATGCCAAGCCAGGAATCTCATGCTTAAACAACACTCGCAATGTCTTTAAGCTGGACGGTGCGCTGCTGGCACGTGCCGTTCCAAGCAATGTAAAAGATGCAAGGCAACTGTTTTTATAAATTTCTGTGTGAATAGCTGTTTATGCAGCAAGCACAATTGAAGGTTTGAAAATGAGGATAAGGTGGCTTATAGGCGGGGCTCAAGGAACAGGCGTTGACACGGCAGCAAACGTTTTCGGTGCCGCGGTTGCGAGGGCAGGGTATTACCTATTCGGCAGTAGGGAGTACTTCTCAAATATAAAGGGAAGGCACAGCTACTTCAACATCGTAATAAGCGACAAGGCTCAATTGAGCATAGATAGCAAAGTAGATATACTTGCAACATTCGATGCTGAAACCATATTTCAGCACTTTGATGACGTAACTGGATACCTGATATACGATAAAGCCCAGGAGCAGACGGGTATCGATAAGATACGTTCTCTCGAATTCGGAATAGCAAAGAGACAGGCAGCCATACTTGAAAAGGCAGGGCTTGGCATTACTGTTGCAGATGTGATAAAATATCTTTCAGAAAAAGGAGTCAAGGCAGTTCCGATAAATTATGGGCCCTTGATGAAGGATATAATAAATCAATTGAAGATAGACCCATTCGTTGCAGAGCGCGCACGGAATATGATATGCATCGGAGCATCATTTTCAATGCTCTGCCCCAACTTGGATCACCTAAGCGGCGCAATAGAGCAGATTTTTGCAGGCAAACAGAAATTCCTTGAACTAAACAAGCTGGCAGCTACTGCCGGCACAAAAGCCGTAACCAATGCATATTCACTTAAAGACATCAAAGCAAACAGCCACAGGGTGCAGCTTGATGGTAATACCATTTCTGCTCTTGGCAAACTTTATGGTGGCCTGCGCTTTCAGTCATATTATCCGATAACTCCTGCTTCAGATGAGAGCACATACATAGAGGCTAACCAGCTTGTGCAGGTTAAATCTGAAGTTGAAAGGCAAGGCGTAATTGTAGTGCAGACGGAAGATGAGCTGGCCGCAATAAATAGCGCCGTAGGCGCATCTCTAACCGGAGCTAGATCTGCCACCGCCACATCCGGTCCGGGTTTTTCTCTAATGAATGAAGGAATAAGCTGGGCAGGAATGAATGAGGTTCCTGTCCTTATAACTTACTACATGCGGGGTTCGCCTGCGACAGGTCTTCCTACCAGAAGCGGCCAGTCGGACCTGAAGCTGGCGTTAAACGCCGGACACGGTGAATTTGCAAGAATAGTTATAGCATCAGGAGAGCATGCGGAAATTTTCAGCGACGCAATAACTGCAATGAACCTGGCAGAACTGTGCCAAACTCCTGCAGTGCACATAATAGAAAAGACGCTTGCAAATGCCTATTCTATAATGGATAAGGAATCATTCTTCACAGACGCCAAGATAGAAAGGGGCAAGATTGTATATCCGGAAGATCCTGAAAATTATAAGCGCTTTGAGATAACCCCTGATGGGGTATCTCCGAGAGCGTTCCTTGGCCACGCACAGATGTATTATACTGGGGACGAGCATGATGAGCGCGGGCACATAGCCGAAGATCCGTTCAATAGAACTGCAATGTACGAAAAAAGAATAAAGAAACTGGAACAGGCTGAAAATTATCTTACAGAAAAGCAAAAGGCAAACATAATAGGTGCAGGTTCTACCGTTCTGCTTACGTGGGGCTCTCCGAAAGGCGCAATAACCGATGCCATGGAGCTTTTAAAAGATGATGGAATAGACATAGAAATGATACAGGTAAGGGTGTTCAGCCCATATCCATCTGAGCTGCTGAAAAAGGCACTTGCAGGAAAAAAGCAGATAGTCGCGGTAGAGAACAACAGGAATGCACAAGGAGCTGAAATAATGACCGAGCAGACCGGAATAATGCCGACCAACTACATATTGAAATGGAATGGCAGACCCATGGCCAGGGATGAACTCGCCGAAGCCATAAAAGACGTTGTCAGGAACAATACAAAAATGGTGGTTTTAAATGGAGGCAAATAAGGAAATAGAATTCAATGACTGGTGCTTGGGATGCGGGGATTTTGGCATATTGCGCGGTATGGAAGCAGCCTTAAGAGAGCTCAAACTTGATTTCACTGATGCTGTTCTAGTTTCAGGAATAGGGTGTTCCGGAAAGTTGCCTCATTTTGTCTCGGGCCCTATCTCAGGTGTTCATACCCTTCACGGAAGAGCACTTGCGTTTGCACTGGGCATAAAGCTAGCCAATCCAAGCCTTAAAGTAATTGTCAACGCCGGAGACGGAGATACGTTTGGAATAGGGGTAGGGCATTTTGTAAGCGCAGGCAGACGCAATGCATCCATTGCATTAGTAGTTCACGACAACAGGGTCTACGGGCTGACAAAAGGGCAGGCTTCGCCTACGATGCCGCTTGGAGAGCGTACCAAGTCTCTGCCAAAGCCAAACATAAATGGCCCTATAAATCCAATCGCACTTGCAGTCTCTTCAGGCTACACGTTTGTTGCACGCAGTTTTGCATATGATACTTCGATGACAAAAGAGCTGATAAAGCAGGCAGTCATGCACAGGGGGATGGCCTTGGTGGATGTCCTGCAGCCATGTCCGACTTACAATGACATAAATACAAACGAATGGTACAGGGAACGTATATACACACTGGAAGATGATCCGGAGGTGCACAATGAATCAGAGACTCTGGCAAAGGTGACACAGGCGCTGAAGAATGCCTATATAGAAGAAGAAAAGATACCATTGGGCATATTCTACAAGAATGAGCTAGTGCCTACATACGAGGAGCGCATAAAGTCAAATATACCAAATTATATGGAAAATTATCCTGCGATGCAAAAAATAGAAGATAACGGATTAGCAATAACTGAATTGGATAAACTCATAGACGCAAGGACCGTGATATGATTAAGAATCTCCGGCTCCGCAGGCGCACATTCCGTTTTCGTCAATCCTGCTTCCGCATATAGGGCACACGTGCTTGTATACTGCTTCGTGGTATTCCTTTTTGTAAAGCTCTGCATGCGCATCACTGGACCTATATTTTCTTTTTATCCTGCGCTTGAGTTCTTCCTTCGGTTTTGCATGCAAACTATTCAAGTTCGAACTTTTTGCTTTCATTTAACCTAATCCCTATTTAGATTTTAGATATTTAAAACTTCATATAATTATCTTATCGGGCACTAAATCAGGTTCAATCATGTTAAGCCTAAAAACCATAAGCAAATGGCTTGTACTAAGCAGGTGGTGGTCTTACATTACTGATTTTATAGCTGTTACGATAGGTAGCATGCTGGCCCTTTCCGAGTTCAACACAGCGTTGTATATCGCAATGCTCATAAGCACAATCTCGATAAATGCGTTTGCCAATTTCATAAATGACATATACGACTTTAAAAAGGGCGAAGGACGGAAAAACGGCCCAAAGCCTAAACAGCCAAATCCAATAGCAAGCAGCGCGGCCAGCCTTGCAGACATAAGGGCAGCAAGCATATTGGCGCTGGGTATAGCTGTTCTCTCCGGAACATATCTAATAATGTACCGTGGCATAACAATTTTGCTATTGGGCTTGATTGGCATTGCAGCAGCATATTTTTACAGTGCAGGAAAGAGCATCAAGTCGCTGGCACTTGGAGAAGTATTGGTTTTCATAATTTTTGGCCCTATTATGACTATTGCCGCGTATTACGTAGAATCGGGCGGGGTGAGTCCTGCCGCAATCGCGATGTCCATAATTATCGGCATACTGGTAATGCTGGTACTACTGGCAAACAATATCCGTGACATAAAAATAGACAGAGAGGCAGGTGCAAGGACAATAGCAATTCTCCTCGGTTACGATAAATCTGTGTTGATGTTTTATGCCTTTATGGCTTTGGCATACCTTCTGTTCGTAATGCTGGTAGCTACAGGTGTGCTACCCCTTCTTTCTCTCATCGCCTTGGTCAGTGCCCTTCCGGCCGTAAGGCTCTGCATTTCCATGCATGCAAATGTCAGTAAGAATTCTGCAGAGCTTGTTGCGAGAATTGCATTTTTCTTTTCAGTGTTGTTTTCTATAGGGATGATTGCACATCAACTAACCCTGCTGTAGCAAGGCATTGATACCATTTCTTCAATTCCCTTTAATCACAGCAAAAACGTAATACTTATATTTATGATATATCATAATATGATATATGCATTCCGATATGAAGATAAAGAATCTGACGAAACTTTTTGCAATACTCCTTCTCAATGAGAAGAACCAGCACGGATACGACATAATGAAATCAATAGAAGCAAGACTGGGCAGCAAACCCAGCCCGGGGCAGATTTATCCCTTTTTAAGGCAATTAAAAAGGTACGGATACATTGATGCAAAAGGGGTGAAAGGGGAAAGAGACAAACAGATATACTACCTTACACCAGAAGGCATAAAATTCGTAAAACGCTTATCAAGCAAACTTGAGGACCTCTTCGAAATTGCAATAAAGCCTAACATTAGCATATGCGCACATTGCGGCTGCGAGATATACAAAGGAGGCTACAAGGAAAAGATCAATGGGAAATATCTGAGCTTCTGTTGCAGTAATTGCGCTAAAGGTTACAGGCTGATACCTGAATTTGGGATAAATCAAAGAAGCGTATAAAATGGCAAATAAAGGAACCAAAGCAGATTGCGGCGGATGCCCTTCAACAATTACGGAAAAAATAGGGTGCCTGTGAATGGCATCTGAAAATATGCATGCAAAAATGCAAGGTAAATGTTAAATTGGTGAAAAAATGATAGATCCGGTATGTAATATGGAGATAAACGAAAAGTCCAAATTCAAAAGCAGCTATAATGGCAAGGTTTACTTCTTCTGCTCTGCAAGTTGCAAGCAGAGTTTCGAAAAAGAGCCTGATAAGTATGTGAAAAGGAAATGAAAGTCTGTTGCGCATGTCAGACGATGTCCATTTCTGTAGTAAGATGGCATTCAAGTTCTGCCATGCGTGTCAAGCTGGGCTCAACTGCAGCATGCGCTGCAATGAAATGCCAGTATGAAAGGCAAGCGAAAGGCGTAATAAATGGCAAACGATCCTGTATGTGGAATGTATGTCGATGAGAAGAAATCCTCATTAACTAGTGAGAAGGAAGGCAGAAAGTATTATTTCTGCAGCACTACCTGCAAAATACAATTCGACAGGCCTGAACTTGAGATGAAGGTTCTGAAGAAAGCACTTGCAGTTTCATGGCCGTTGACTGTGGCAATTGCAATAATGACGTATGTTCTTCATTTCAGTTATAGCAACGACGTAATGCTTGTACTCGCGAGTATAGTGCAGTTCTATGCCGGCAAAAGATTCTATGCAGGAATAGCGGATGCCATAAATAATAAATCAGCAAATATGGATACGCTGATAGCAATAGGTTCGAGTACAGCATGGGCATATAGCGCAGCTGTTGTATTATTACCTGCATTTTTTCCCGCAGGAAATACGTACTTTGATACATCTGCAATAATAATCTCGTTAATATTGACCGGAACATATATGCAGAGAATTGCAGAGTCAAGGGCTTCAACAGCAGTCTCCGCCCTTGTAGCTCTGCAGCCGAAGATTGCACATCTTGTGAAAGGAAACAGGATAACTGATGTTAGCATCGAGGGAGTAAAAATTGGAGACATACTTCTTGTGAAGCCTGGAGAAAAGATTCCTACCGACTCTGTAGTTATCGAAGGAGAAAGCTCCTTAGACGAATCGATGATTACCGGGGAGAGCATGCCTATCACAAAAAGAAACGGCAATAAAGTTACTGGCGGGACAATCAATTTAACAGGCTCGCTGAAGATCAGGGCGTACAAAGTCGGCAATGACACTGCGCTCGCACAGATAATAAAAATAGTACAGGATGCAACCTCAAGCAAGGTTCCGATACAGAAACTTGCTGATAAGGTAGCATCCTACTTTGTCCCTGTAGTGGTGCTAGTAGGCATAATCTCTGCCCTTGGATGGTATTTTGTTGGTGCAGTAGGGCTCAATACCTCCATACTGATATTCGTCAGCGTGCTTATCATAGCCTGCCCCTGTGCGCTAGGCATAGCTACTCCTGCAGCCCTGCTTGTTTCATCCGGAAAGGCAGCGAAGGAAGGCATACTCGTGAAAACAGGAGAAAGTCTGCAGGTCGCAAGCAAAGTCAATACGATAGTCTTCGATAAGACAGGCACCCTTACTAAAGGCAAGCCTGAAGTTACAGACATAGTTGCTGTATCCGGCTACAATGATAAGGAGATCCTTGAACTTGCAGCGACCGCAGAGCTGAATTCAGAGCATGTACTGGGCAAGGCCATAGTAGCTAAGGCAGAAAAAGAGGGGATAAAAATAGGGCATCCTAAAAAATTTATATACAGGCAAGGTTTCGGAGTCAGCGCAGTCAATAAAAAGGGTAAAAAAATTGCCGTAGGAAATAAGGGCATGGCCAATATTAAACTGGAAGATAGCTTAGAAAAGAAGCTTCTGGAAATGGAGGCGGAGGGAAAAACAGCCCTGATTGTAAGTGTAGATGACGGAGCTGCCGGTCTCATATCTCTCGCAGATGCACTTAAGGAAGATAGCAAAAAGGCAGTGAATGCTTTTCGAGGCTCTAAAATTGACCTTTGGCTGATTACAGGCGATAACGAACGCGTCGCAAGCGCAGTTGCAAGAAAGCTAAGAATAAAGAATGTCATGTCACAGGCAAAGCCCAGTGAGAAAATGGAAAAAATTATCGAGCTGCAAAAATCAGGCAAAGTGGTGGCCATGATTGGCGATGGAGTCAATGACGCACCTGCACTTACAAAAGCAGATCTCGGCATAGCCATAGGCGCAGGAACTGAAGTAGCCATACAGGCAGGCGGCATAATCTTGATAAAGAACAGCATTTATGATGCCTATGTGGCAATTGAACTTGGAAAGAGCACCATGTCCAAGATAAGGCAGAATCTCCTCTGGGCCTTTGGCTACAATGTAATACTTATCCCTGTTGCAGCTGGCGCACTTATCCCAATATTTACGGTAAGTATCTATAACTTCCTGCCTCTGCTTGCTGCTTTTGCAATGGCATTTAGTTCGGTCACAGTCGTGGTAAATTCCCTTCTTCTTGGCAGGTTCAGGGTAAAAGGATAAATTATGCCGTAGCCTGATGATACGCTATTATGCCTGCAGGTCCAAATCTTAGAATGGCATCCTGTAAAGTAAATGCCGTTCAGGGCGGATTTTCATGAAAAAAAAGTTTAATCAGGGATTGTTTATAGGAAGATTTCAGCCATTCCACAAAGGTCATTTATACGCGCTTGAAGTTGCCTCATCTTTCTGCAAGAAACTGGTTATAGGCATAGGAAGTTCCCAGGAAAGAGGCACAGCGGCAAATCCTCTTTCAGCAGAGGCCCGTATAAGGATAATAAAAGCCGGCATTAGAGGAACACAGATTAAAACTTCCAATCTAAAGTTTATTGAAATACCGGATTTCCGCGACAATGATGCATGGTTCGAATACATAATTAAAAAAGAGCCGAAAATAGATATTATATTCTCCAGGAATGCACTTGTAAAGAAGATCTTTTTAAGTCATGGAATCCCGATAATGTCTCCAGAATGGTATAAACGGAAGACATTTGTTGCAACAAGGATAAGGGGCCTGATAAAGAACGGAAAAAGGTGGCAAGACTGTGTTCCAAAAGGCGCGGTAAATGAAATAACTGCGCATGAATCTACAATAAAGGAGGCGGAAAGCTGGACAACAAAAAGAAGCTAAGACGCCCTGTAATGACGCGCGAACAATACAGGAAAAGCAGCAAAGAAGAGGCGTTCCTGCTAATTAGACTGATATAGCAAAGGTGTTACTGCGTATTTATTTCCTGTCTTTGACAGCTTCATAATTCTCTATTTTTGTTGAACGGTCATACAAGTACGCAAATCTCTTTGCCGCGTCTTTGAAATTTATCCTTGTTATATGTTCACTTTTCTTGTTTATTATATTGAATGGTGGTATCTTGTAAGCTACATGATCATCCATGAGAAACCTCTCATGCTGCTCTATAGCATCACTTTCATTCATTATTCTCGTCTCAAGATCTACGCCAGGAATAGTAAGTTCTTTCCTGAAATCCTTCACATCTTCAGAGAAATGCGAATCCATCATTTCTACTGAAGTGAGTATCGTTATTTTCTTGAAATTATGTATGCTGGGCATGCAGAAACGGTATAGATTTGAAAGTGCAGTAGAGTTGAAATGCTTATCTATTATACGTAGGTGCCCTCCCATGCCGGGAAAGAGCCTGTCCTGCAATGCCATATAGTTGGCAAAAGGCCGAGAAGGATCTATAGAGAGCATGGTAACGCCTTTAGCGGCCTTGGCAACATGGCTTCTTATAAGATACTCTATATAAAGGCTCGCGGATAAAGAAACGGCTGCGCCTAAGTATGGCGCGTATATGTAGATGCTGGCTAATTCTGCAAAAAGGCTTTCGGATGCAATATAAAAGAGGAGCACATAAACCAGTGTAAGGCCGGCGTGCAGGAATGTGTACTTGCTGGTGTCCCTTCCCGGCCTTTCTTTCCGATTTATCAGCAAAAAGAATGAAATCCCGGTAAGCATCAGCGAGACAATGAATATAACATAAGATTCAGTAAGGCTTATCCCTATAATCTGCAGCTGGGCCGTGATAGGCTGTATCAAAGGTATCACGTTGCCTATGTTGGGCGATACTTGCAATGACGCGCCAAGTCCAATGCCATATAAAAGCGAGAGCGTTCTCAGCAGATATACTGAGCCGAAAATCAGAAGCAGTGAAGCTATATATAACACCAAATAAGCAACTGACGCTCTGGATCTGATCTTGTCATTTTCCACCATATAATTACTAATTGCCAGGAAACGTTATTAGCACTTAGCTCTACAGGCTTGGTAACTGCTTTTTCATTCGGATAAGAAAAATGTCTCAATCGCATACCGTGCAGTGCTAGCGATATAATTGAAAATATTTTTAACGTTTTTCATTCAATTAAACATGTGCACTTAAAGAATCAAAGAGCCGGAAAGCAGGAGAAAACCCAGTCTGCCATGGAATATCTGATGACATACGGGTGGGCTCTGCTGCTAATTATAATAGTTATTGCCATCATGTACGAGATAGGCTTATTTAATTACGTGTATATAGAGCCGAGGGAGCCTCCGGGCTCATGCCAGGTAGTAAGGCCAAATGGGCCAGGGTCCACAGTACCTATAGCAATGGTGGGGAATTGCGGCAGGGCCCTGCCAGAATGGGTGATGGGATCTAAAGGCGCAGGCGATTTTGTGATAGTGCGTGGCTCAAATGAATCTTCCAGCATGTTAAATATAGAGGGAAATAACATAACTATCTCCGCATGGGTTCTTATTTCCGGCTCGCCATACCATGATATAATAGATAAAGAAGGCCAGTACGGCATGAAAATAGATTACAACAACTACCCTCATGCATGCACTCCGAGCGGCAATACCGGGTTGTGCCTAGAGTGGGATACTTCAAATAACTGGGCTGGAAATAGCTTTCCCATACCTTCCGGAACCTTTGGAAAATGGATGTTCCTTGCAGTCACGATGTCCGGTTCGAAGAAATATTGGTATGCGAACGGTGTGCAGATTGGAAACATTACCGTTACCGGTGGCCTCACGTATTCGGATGCCAATTTCACAATAGGTGCCATTTCCAACGACTTTAGCGGATACGGTGAAGCAGAATGGTTTAATGGCACCATCTCAAATGTGCAAGTATACAACTCAACGCTGACTCCTGGAGACATACAGGTTCTGTATAATGAGGGGATTAACGGTGCCCCCATAAATTTACAGTCTCTCGTAGGATGGTGGCCTCTTGATGGAAATGCCAATGACTCAAGCGGAGACAACCTTAATGGATATGTATATAACTCGTATTTCTCTAATGCATGGGTAAACCGGTACCCGCTCATAGGCGCGCCGTGAGGTTCAATATCTGCGGCTATCCCTGCGTCCTCCGCGCCGTTTGTTTCCCCAATTATTCCTATAGCCTCGATTTTCGTTCCTTTTTATAGGCCTGAAGCCATTTCCCGGCCTATTATCATAGCCTCTGCTCCTATTGTCATAACCGCCGCTGCTTCTAAACCCCTCCCTGTTCCTGCTTCTAAAGAGGGATATGTGCTGGAAAGGCGAGGTATCCAACCCTATCTTCTCCATATGTATATTGGCTATATACTCCAAATCCTTCACATTCTCTATCTGGCTTGTGGATGCAATAGTAAAGGATCTGCCATCAGCGTCCATCCTGGCAGATCTGCCTACCCTGTGTATATAAGTGTGTGGATCATCAGGGATATCAAAACTTATTATGTCGGATATGCCTGAGATATCTATGCCTCTCGCTGCTACATTGGTGGCTATGAGAAATCTTTTGCTTGTCTTAAATTCCCTTAATGAGTGCTCTCTTTTAGCCTGAGTAAGCCCGCCATGTATTTCAGCTACATCAAATCCCTGCCTGCGCATTTCATCGTAAAGCGCACTAGCCGCGAACTTCGTCTGCACAAATATTATCGCCTTCTTTGGATTATACTGCTTAATATAAGCCAGGAGAGCTGCAAATTTGAGCCTGTTGTCTACTACTGTATAATAATGCTTTATCTTGGTAACAACCAATTCGTCGTCACTACCAACCTTTATTATCGATATATCGTGCATGTGCCTCCTTGCCACGGTTATAATTTTTTCAGGCATTGTTGCGGAGAAGAGCAGCGTCTGTTTGGTTTTTGGCGTCTGGGAAAGTATAAATTCTATGTCCTCTATGAAACCCATGTCAAACATTGTGTCTGCTTCATCAAGAACCAGGAACCTTATCTTATTCAGATTTAGCGCCCTCCGCTCCATAAGATCTATTATTCTGCCAGGAGTTCCTATCACTATATTCGGATTCCTGCTAAGCGCCTGCATCTGCACGTTTATAGATGCTCCGCCATAGACTACTACTGCATTCCTGCCGCTTCCATGCCTTAATTTGTTTGCAACTTCTGCTATCTGAAGCGCAAGTTCCCTAGTGGGCACTATTATCAATGCTTCAGTATCATTTCCGTTAGCACCCATCTGCCTTATCGGTATCAGGAATGCGGCGGTTTTGCCTGTACCAGTCTTTGCCCTGACTATCACGTCCTTTCCCTGTAGGGCTACCGGTATGACCTGTTCTTGTACTTCTGTAGAGTTTATAAAATTCATTCTCTTTAGCGCCTCGACTAGCGAGGTATCTAGATTCATCTCTGAAAACGGCTTCAATTTAGCACCTGTGTATGGAAGCAAAAGAAGTAGTATGCACAGATTTTCTTATAAAAATCAACTATCTAAGCCAACTTTTTAGTCCAGTTGTATTGTACTACTGCATCTGCTTTTAATAATGTTATAATTACTCAGATATTTAAAGGCTTCTGAAAGCGTTCTGTTGCATAATCAATGTCTCACCATATATCATGGCGTTCAAGTCACTTCCTTGCTATGTGGAAAAACCTATCCAGCTCTTCATGGTATGCCTGTCTGGTTTTGTCATCGAGGTAGGAATGGTTTACGGGGCGTCTTAGCTTCACTATGTTTCTTATGTCACCTGCAATGTCCATATCTGGCATGTAAGCCGAGAGTGAAATCAAGAGCTTTTCTGCAGATCTGAATCCATTAGAAGGTAACTCCCGGTATCTTGAAATTGCACGTGCTCCTCCCTGGGTCCTGGTGGCACCTTGCAAATCATTCCGTGAGCCAGGCATTTCCCGTTCAGCCTTTTTATCCGAAGTCCATCGGCTAGAGCCATCATGGTGTTTTTCCCATGTTAAGTTCAACATCCCATTATCTGAACCTGTAGCAGTAGCTAAACTCTATAAGTTTATCCTCAATCCCTTCAGCAGCGAGCCTTCAAAGGAAGAGCCTGTGCGCGCTTCCCAGGATGGTCTGATATGCTTCACACGAGGTCCAGTGTTGCGGATCCTTGCCCTGGGCTATAATCCTCCTTGCTGCTGCTGCTCGTTCGCCATTCCATGCCTTTGAGAGATCAAAGTCAATCTCCCTAAGGTTGGCTATCTTATAATCCCACATTATCGAGGGATATATGTTGCCCCAGTTGTCCAGAAAAAAGGACGAATCCATGCTCCTGCATCTCATAGGCGCCTTCGAGGTATCAGCAAACCGTATAAGATTCCTTAAGAAAGATGCCTCTATGACTTCTTCAGGATTAAGGCTGAATACCCTGCCAGAATATGCAAAGTTCAGATCCTTCAGCGCTGCCTCTTTATCAGCCACTATTTTCGCGCCTTCATTCCTGTAATATGCTCCTGAGATCTGTGCAAGGTTTATGTGGAAATCGTTGAGTGTCAACCCGGGAACGTCACGCTTCACTTTATTGTATGTCTCCTCGAAGCTTCCATTGTTCATGGTGCTTATGGTGTAGCCGAAGACAACTCCCAGGTTCTTGTATTCCTTGGAGAGATTCCGTATGGCCCTAAATAGGCTTAGTGCCCTGTCGTAATTTCCAGGAACGCCTCTTATTTTGTCATGCAGCTCACTGTACCCGTCAAGGCTTACTGTTATGGTGATTTTAGGGACTCCAAGCAGAGCCATCTCCCTGAGGTTGTCTATTATCTTGCCTTCCCTGCATAGTGAGTTTGTAGGTATTGTGACCAGATAAAGTCCCTTCCAGTTTTCCTTAAAGGCCCTTACTATTTCAACAATATCCTGCCTAAGGAAAGGTTCTCCGCCGGTAATGCTTACCCACCTGAAATAAGGGTTCTTCTGCGCAAATGTGCGTATCTCTTCCAAGCTAAGCTCGTTCGAAGGCTTGAGCTGCCAGATGTTGCATGTAAGGCATCTGCTCTGGCAGTTCATGGTTATCGCAAACGTCAGCTTATAAGGCTTGTCAAGCGCAGCGAAATTGCTTTTCAAGGCCTCATAGGCCAGCCCGAAGGGTTTGCTGTCCATATACTAAGTTATCTTAGATGTAATGAGATATAATAAGATTTCGCATTTATTGCTTCTCAAGTGCCCTGGCTACGCCTTTTGCTATCTCCAGGCCTGCCTCATGCGCAGCCTCAGCGGTAGATGCGCCGATATGCGGGGTTATTATTAAATTAGAATTATTTCTGGCATACTCTACAATAAGAAGGTCCTTTTCAGATAACGGTTCGTCTGCAAATACGTCTATCGCCGCACCATTTATCTTGCCGCTCTTTAGTGCCTCTATAAGCGCTGTGTTATCTATCAGGCCTGCCCTTGCAGTGTTTATCAGAAGTGCATTTCTCTTCATGAGCTCAAATTCGTGTTTGCCGATTAGGCCGGTACTTTCCCCGGTTAGAACCGCATGCAAAGTTATAATGTCAGAATTTTTTAGGAGAGACTCGAGATCCACAAGTTTCGCATCATTGCTGCTCTTTACATATGGATCATAGGCTATGATCTTCATTCCAAAGGCTTTTGCATACTCTGCTACCTTGCTTCCTATCCTGCCTATGCCTATTATGCCGAGTGTCTTCCCATCCAGCTGCTCACCGATAAATCGGTATCTTTCCCACTTACCTTCAGAGACACTTAAGTATGCCCATGGTATCTTTCTTGAGAGGCTTAGCATAAGTGCCATTGTGTGCTCTGCAGTTGGAATTGTATGCGTTCCATGGAGATTTATTATCCTGATTCCCATTTCCCTGGCATAATCTGTATCTATATGGTTCAGGCCAGTGGTGGCAGAGCCTATAATCCTGAGTCTTTTAGCCCTGGCAAGCATCTTCTTGTCAAGATGAGTTTCTATCCTTACAATTATTGCATCGAAATCAGCTATCTTTTCTGCAAGCTCCTCTTTTCCCATCCTCTTCGCTACAACATCTCCGCAGCTTTCCAATATTCTTACAGCATCGCCATCAAAGTATTCTGGCTCAGTCACAAGTATCTTCATAATTACACCTTAACCCTGCTACATGCGTAAAGCAGGATTTGCTGCTTCCTGCATCTACATTACAGGAATACATCCTAAGCATTTATATGCCACCTATACTGGCAGATAACCGCATAGCCATCCGTCAAACCATTGAGAAAGCAGTATATATCTCATTATTCACAATATGATATGTGAAGGCAGGCAAGTGTTTAGCTGTTAATAATCTGCTTACCGCATGCCGTCTTCCGGCGTCTTCGGATGCCTCTTCCTCCACCCGGTGTTCAGGGTGTAAACATGAGGGATAGTAGCGTGAGATTGAAGTGTTAGGTCTGTTAAGTGCCTTTCGCAGCTTTCTTCTCTGTTTTTGCCATTAGATTATGCCGAAGAGATATGCGCTCGCATGGCTTATTATGTTGATAAGTGCATTCGGATATACGCCAAAGAAGAGAGTCGCGAAAATGCAGGCAATCAGCACTACCTGCAATCCTAATTCCATTTCCAGTTTCCTTTCGTTCTGCTTTCCAGTGTATGCTGCAAGTATGGGCCTTGCATAATAGTAGATTGAGATCACGCTGTTGATTATTCCGAGTATGGCTAGCACAAGCAGCCCGGAGTTTATAGCACTTAAGAAAAGGAGGAATTTGCCCACGAAACCTGTTGTCAGAGGCAGGCCCACCAGGGAAAGCATGAGCAGGGCCATAGCGAATGCGGCAAACCTGTTCTCGCCATTCAATCCTATCAGGTCATCGATGCTGCTCCTGTTATTCTTCTCAAGCCAGGCAATAATGCCCAGTAAGCCTATGAAGATGAATGCGTGCGCAAATATCTGGAAAAGGGATCCTGTAATGCCGAGCTGGGAACGCGTAGCAATGCCTATTAAAATGTATCCCGCCTGCGAGATCGAAGAGTACGCCATCATCCGCTTAAGATTCGTCTGCTTCAGGGCCACTATATTTCCATAGAACATAGTAAGGATGCAGAGCGCGGCCACCACTAAAAAGGCAGAACCATATCCGACAAATACCAGTATCAGCACTTGTATAAGTGCGGCGAAGCCCAGCTTCTTATTCACACCGCCCAGCATTCCAGTGACATATGCGTCTGAGCCCTGGTACACGTCAGGCACTAATACATTGAATGGGAACATTGAAGTTTCAAAGCCCAGTGCAATTATAAAAAGAACCGAAGCAAACATCATTATACTGTTCTTGCCGTGTTGCATGATTGACAGGCTGTTTGTTCCTCCATAAACAAGAACAATGGCGAGCGAGAGCATCGCTATCGCTATGGATGACATTATGAAGAATTTCGCAGAAGCCTCAAGGCTCTTTTTCGATAGCAATATGACAAAGACAGTAGGTATGGATGCTAGCTCAAGGCCGATAAAGATGCTTATAAGCGAGTTGGAGAGTGAAACGGTAAACATTCCGATAAGCACAAAGCTGGCAAGAACGGAGAAATCGCCGTAATTGCGCGAGTATTCGAATGCAAGTATGTTTACAAGCAGCATCGATGCAGTGAAGAGTATTGAAAAGAAGAGCCCGTATGGATTAATGCTAACCAGATGAAATTCGGTGAAATTCCCATAAGCCACGCCGGTATATCCCAATACTATGCCTATAAGGCCCATGGCTATGATGTTGACTGCAAGCTGTGCCTTCTTTCTCCCAAGGAGCCTTACAGCAAGGTTTCCCAGCACAAGAAGAGCGCAGAGAAATGCAAATACATAAAATATAAGCACCATATTTCCACATCAAAGCTATACAATATAAATGTAAATTGTCAGTATCACAAGTCCGATGGCAAACAGGAGCGCATAGAAGTTGATGCTTCCTGAGGAAAGTCTGCGCAGGTAAGAACCGAAATCAGAGACCAGGCGCCCTGCATAATCAAATAAATCGCTAAGATAAAGGTCGAAAAGAGCAAGGCCTTCCGCAAATCCGTAGATAAAGCCGGCTACGGCAAGATAAAGCGCGTTTATGGCCATGCTGCTGTAAATCAGATAGTTCAAGAGTCTCTGCTTTACTGCCATCCTTCTACTGAATGCAATGTAGCTTATGATCAGGCCAGCCACCGCTATTGCCATGACCGTGGCCGCGCCTATCGGCTGAAGTGAGGATGAGAGGAAAGAGCCTAGGAAGCTGTTTAGATAATAATTGGAATTCAGGGAGAGATATCTATTGAAATAAAAAAACGCGCCGGAAGCAAGCAGCGTAAATACAGACAGTACGGCCATTGCAGAAGTCATGCTCCTTGGCGTAGACTGATACCTGTTTATTACATCACTGTTGTGCGTATCTCTCGAAATCAGAAACAGCCATCTGAAGATATAAAAGCTTGTCAAGAGTCCTACGCCTGAGATTATTGCATATGCCAAGAGGTTTGCGGAGAATGACGCGCCGAGCCCAAGATTGGCGAAAAACCCGTCAAAAGGCACAAAGCCGGCAAGCGCAAGCACACCAAATAGCGTAGTAACATATGCTAACCTGCTGCTCTTCAGGCCTGATGTTTTGTCAATATCGGTAGTCTCGTTCGCATCCATCACCACGCCTGAACCGAAGAAGAGCAACGCCTTATAGAAACTCTGCGCGAAGAAGAAGTAAAGAGCGGCTACAAGTGCGCCGCTGCTTACTGCTGCAAGCATAAGCGCCAGCTCCTGAACCGTGGAATATGCGATTACTTTCTTTATATGCTTCTCCTTCGAAGCGTTAAGTGCGGCAAGCACCGCTGTTATCACGCTTACGATGAGTATAATCCTGATTACGCCAGTCACTTCAAAGAGCGGGAGGAGAACTATCGCCGCAAAGACGCCTGCCTTTACCATTGTAGTCGAATGAAGGAATGCGGAAACAGGAGTCGGGCCTTCCATGGCATCAGGAAGCCACTCCATGAATGGAAATTGCGCTGATTTGGTAAAGATTGCTATGGCCATCATGGTGGCAGCAAGGGTGGCGAAGAGTGTATGCGAGCTCAATTGCTGGAATATAACTGCAAATTCCAGGCTGCCAAAGACGTTCAGGAATATAACCATCGTAGCCAGTATCGAAAGATCGCCGATCAGTATTATAGTAAAGGTCTTTCTCGCAGCTCTAGCGGCTCTCGGTTTCCAGTACCAAAATCCTATGAGCATATAGCTTGTGAGGCTGAGCATCTCCCATCCAATAAACAGCACTATAAAATTGCCGCTCATTGCAAAGAGCAGCATTGCGGCTTCAAAAGTCAGCATCTGAAAATAGAATCTTCTCTGCTCATCCTTGTTCTTCATATAGCCGAAGGAATAGAAAAGTATGAACGGAGCTATGAAGAGCACTATCGCAATGAGCATAAAACTTATCGGAGTGACTGTTGTAGTTATAGTGAAGGCCAGATTCCCTGCGCTGAACCATTCTGCGCTCCATGTGCCATACTGCAGTAAAGGAAGAAGTGCGAGGCTCACAATTGATCCTGCCAGAGCGATGTACCTGGAGAGTTTTCCGCTGCTGTCCAGAGCCACATAAGCGCTGGCAAATACAAGGGGCAATAATAAGTATAGGGTCAGCATGCATCTACCACTTCATCTTAGAGAGCCTGGTGACGTCAAAATCAAGGCCTCTGGCTTTCACGTAGACATAGAAGGCAATGACTGTTATTACTTCTACTGCGGCTACAGTCCATATGCTTATAAGCATCACTATCCCTGACGGATCCGGGCTCTTCTGGTAAGTGAAAAAGGTAACAAGCAGGATGGTGCTTGCGAGCAGTATGAGTTCAACCGCAAGCATTATTACCACAAAATGTCTGTCGGTTGAGATCCCGGCAAGGGCAATCCCCACAAGAGAGAATGCTATTGCAATAATATAAGGAACATAAATCATACTATCAACCGAATATACTTTTTTAGTATAATTATGCTGCCTATTGCTGCTGAGAAAAGCAGCAGTGAAGCCATGACAAATAATAAATAATACGTGGATACTGCCTGTCCTATTACGCTGACAAAATTGGCCGTTGAAAGCTGCTCCCCAGCAGCATCATATCTGAAGGCTATAAGCATGAGCGCTGCTGAGACTATAATTGCCATGATAAAAAAAGCAGGCAGGCTCTCAAGGCTCCTTTCTTTCTCGTCAGCAGCTAGAGCAACTATCAGGTAAGTAGAGAGTCCGCCTACAAAAATGAAGAGCTGCATCAGGGCAAGGAAGATCTGCCCCATAACCGCAAAAATCAGGGCGCTTCCTACAAATGCAAAAGTTAGGCTTATAACAGAGAAAATGAGCTTTCTGGAAGTGAATATACCTACACTAGCGGCGAGGGTGAATAATCCTATGGCAACAGCAGCTAGCGTATCGAGCATGTGATCTACTCAAGCTCCTCGGGCCTTTTAATAAGATCCCTCTTATCGTATGCTTCAAAGCTGTAATCCTTACTTAACGTTAGGCACTTGGGCGGACAGACTTCTTCGCATAGCGCGCAAAAGAGGCACCGCTCTATGCCTACCTGTGGCATGACCTTGACCCCTTTGTCGGTCTTTACCTCAACCATCGTTATGGTTTTGTTTGGGCATATCTTCTCGCAGGCAGTGCAGCTTATGCACGTATCCATATCCAGCCTGAGCATGCCTCTGTAAGTATCTGGCATGGATTCGCGCTCTTCAGGATACTCTACAGTAAATCTCTTTTCTGCAAGAGTCTTTGCAGCTTCAACAAGCGGTTCTACCAACATGGCTACCCCCAAATCATACGAACAGTATGTATGTTATTACAAGGTTTATTAATGATAACGGTATAAGCCAGATCCATCCAAAGCGCAGTATCCTGTCTATGCGCATCCTGAACATAGTTACCCTTACCATTATTACTGCAAGGGCCACTATGAACGCCTTTCCTATCAGCCATGCAATAGGCGGCAGGAAAGACGGGCCGAGCCATCCGCCCAGGAAGAGTATGGAGAGCAGCAGCCCGCCAAGGAACACCTTGGAATAATCGAGGAATAAGTAAAGTGCATAATACGGCGCACTGATGTCAGTGAGCCAGCCTGCTATCAATTCAGAATCTGCCTCATTCAAGTCAAAAGGCGGCCGCTCAAGCTCCGCAAGCAGGGCGATGAAGAAGATCACAAAGCCAACCGGCATTAAAAATAAGAACCATCCCCTCTCCTGCGCGCTTATCAGCGCCTGTATATTGTAACTGTTCGTTATGAGCACTGTGGAAGCTATTACCAGCATCATCGGTATTTCATAGCTGAGAAGAAGCAAGACCGACCTCTGCGCGCTGATATCTGCATACTTGTTACCGCTGGCGAACGCTGCGATAAAGAGTATTATCGGGGTAAATCCAAGCAAAACGAATACGGCAAGCAAGCCGGGCCCTATATTCGCAGCCTGCAGAGACGGCGAATATGGCAGAAGAAGCACAAGAAATACCGTAAGAGCCACAAGAAGCTGCGGCGCAAGCGAGAAAAGCACCGGATATGCAGTCTTAGGTGCTACTTTTTCTTTCGCAATAAGCTTGATAAGGTCAGCCAGATTCTGCAGTATGCCAAACTTACCAAGATAAGTGGGGCCATGCCTGTAGTGCGCTTTTGCAATGAGTTTCCTTTCTATCCAGCCAAAGAGGTAGGCGAAGACTGACATTATTAAGAGAACGAAGATTACATATATCACAAGGAAGACTAAGCTGATCAGTATATTTCCGGAGTTCAGTCCGTTCTGCATTATTGTATATACATCTATCATGCCGGTCATCTATCTACATCAGCCATTATGAAATCAAGCGTGCTTGTTATTGCAAAGAGATCCGCAATCCTGCAACCCCTTGCAATGTGCCTGAGTGCTGCCAGGTTTATGAAGGTCGGTGCGCGTATAGAGAGTCTGTAAGCGCTCTGCGGATCAGCTACAAGATACATTAGTTCTTCGCCGCGCGGCACCTCTCTGCTCACTATGGAAATGCGGTTCTTTGCATTAGGCATTACCAGCTTGACAGGCATGCCCACTGCGTCGCCTTCAGGCATTGTCCTAAGGGCTTCCCTGACAAGCCTTATGCTCTCGCCTATCTCCATCATCCTAACTTTATATCTTGCGAAATTGTCTCCGCTGACAGCGTGCTTGGAGCTGAAATGAAGCTTGTTATATACATAATAGGTATTATCCTTCCTCACATCGTAATCTACGCCAGAAGCCCGCAGAATCTGTCCCGTAACGCCCAGGTCGAGCGCATCCTCCTTCGATAGGATGCCTACGCCTTTCATTCTCTCTATAAAGACGGGATTCTTCTCAATGAACCTCTCGTATCGTGGCAGCCTCTTCTCAAGGTAATCAAGAAGCTTGTTGGCATGTTCATCAAAACCTGCAGGCAGATCACGCACCAGGCCTCCAAGACGCATGTTCACATAGAACATTCTGCTGCCTGTTGCTTCCTCAAGCAGCCTTAATACAAGGTCCCTGTCCATAAATGCCCACATGAAACCTGTTGTAAGCTGCCCCAGGTCATTGCATGTGGTGCCAAGCCAGAGAAGATGGCTTGCAATTCTCTGCAGCTCAAGCAGCACAACCCTGATATACTGGGCGCGCTCCTTTACTTCTATTCCAAGTGCTTTCTCCACGGTTGCGACAAAGAGCTCGTCTACCGAGAGTGGCGCTGCATAGTCAAGCTTCTCCATATATGGCGGGCATTGCATATATTTTCTGTTCTCTACAAGCTTCTCCACGCCCCTGTGCAGGAAGCCTATCCTTGTATCGACATCAACTACTGTGTCGCCGTCAAGATCTACAACCAGGCGGAGAACTCCGTGTGTGCTGGGATGGACAGGGCCTATATTTATCCTGGTTAATGCCATTCATTCACGCTTCTCGTATGGCTCATTCCATGCAAAATTTTTCCTAAGCGGATACCCCCTGCCGTCCCATTTCGCAAGGATAAGCCTTTTCGCCTTTCTCCCCTTTATCTCCACGCCAAACATTTCTGCAAGCTCGCGCTCGTACCAGTCTGCGGCTTTGTAATAATTCATTATCGTGTGCACATAGAGGTCAGAAGGGTCAAGGTCAACTTCGAGCACCTCGTCCTTCAATGCAGAGGTGTTCCTGAGAATATAAATAAGCTGTACGCTCTTGATGTAATCCACCGCAGTTATCTTAACCAGATAATCATACCCGTTCTTTTTCATCTCCTCTATCTTGCTGTGCAAGTTCTCTCTATCTACCTTCAATGTCTCCACCTAATTTTTTCTGAAGCTTTATCATCGCCCCAAACAGGTTCTCCGGTTTTGGCGGGCAGCCAGCTACAAAGACATCTACAGGGAGTACCTGGTCTATGCCCTTTATTATATTGTAGCTCTCCCACCACGGCCCCCCGCACGTGGCGCACTCTCCGTAAGCTATAACATATCTCGGCTTTGCCATCTGCTCATACATGCGCTTTATTTCAGGTATCATTGATTTTGTAACCCATCCTGCAATGACCATAACATCTGCCTGCCGCGGGGTTGGCCTTAGCATGAGAAAGCCCTTTCTCTCAGCATCCACTCTCGAGGAAGCAAAATCCATGAGCTCCATCGCACAGCAGGCGAGGCCAAACTGCAGCGGCCATACTGAGTTGACCCTTGACCAATTCACAAGCTTGCCAGACACGCCCTTGCTGAGGTCAGAGAGCTTAGCGAAGAGGACATTCGGCTTAATCTCCCTCCCCTTCAGCGAGTCCTGGACCAGCTTGTCCATCTCCTTGCGCGCATTCTCAAATTCCTGGCCATCGTAATCTATTCCGTTCATTCATCCACCCACGAATCCTTCCTGGCATAAATGACTATTATGATCTCAAGCAGGAAGCCTGCCGCAAGGAAAGCAAGCATGAAGTAATTGTAAACATAGCTGACAGAGCGTGCAGCGATAACCCAGAAGAGAGTAATTGTAACCAGTATCTCAAAGAAGAGAAAGAGGGAAAAGTAGTGGAAATACTCCTTCATTATGGTTATCCTGCTTCCGACGCTCTCTTCCCCGCTCTCAAAGTTGAGTTCTGCAACCTGTGACGAGCTGCGCCTTTTCCTTATCATCATCGAGCCTATTATCATTGATGCAGGCACGAAAACGGCAAAGAACGCGAATACAAGTATTGCCACATAGTTCGGATACATAGAATAAGTGTTGATAAATAATTTAAAATAAGCTTCGGATAAATTCTCGGATTTCATTCCGGGCCTGTAAGTATTATAAATTTTGATAAGGAAAAAAGAATGTTGAAATGGGAGAGAGTGATAGGCGCATATCAGAAAAGGCGCGCCAGATATTAAATGCGGGTTCAATCAAGGTCCGCGTCGTAAGAAGCGGGATGGCCCAGCAGCTGACATTTACTGTTAAGAAAGTCAAATTCGGAAATATAGAGTATACAGAACTTTTTACCAGCAGGACTGTCGATCTGGCTGAAATAAAGAGGATTGTGGCGGAAATAGGCCTGCCGGTAGAATCCCAGAACTGCAAAGTCTTCCCCGAAGGTACATCCGCATCAGATTTTCAAGGGCTGTAAAATTGTCATCTGCGCGCGCGGCCTCCGTCTATTTTCGCAGCCATTCTCCCACGCGCACAGCTTGCACATACATTCATAGTTTTGTCGTAATGCTCATTGCATACTGGCCTCCCGCACATAGAACACTTCATACTTGCAGGCTGCCCGCACATATGGCACAATCCTTTCTTCTCCATCCATTCACCAGATAATCATAATTCCACAAGGCCTTTGAGCATCTCTTTCGCGCGCTCGAGCGAAAGTGGCTTCATTCCCTTCTCCTTTGCATACCTGCACTGATATGCTATATATGTCTGATTAACGTTGGTATTCGGCTCGATCTGCTTGCACCTTTCTATATACTCTCTTATGACCTCTGCTGCCTCGTTCACGCCAAGACCTTTTACATTGGTAAGGTACGGTGCAAGTATAAGGTTAACGGTTCTATGCCTTACGTCAGGTATGGGCTTATCGAGCAGTTTCTCGATCCATGCATATTTGGCACCGTCGCTGCCATTACTTCTGGGAATCTTAATCTTATGTTCCGGTATCTTGAGCGTTTTGGAATAGGCGAGTACCTCTGGGTAAAGATACCTTCTCTCTATCGGCAGGTTTTTAATAACCTCCCTTTCTACTTTTATTCCTACCACTTTCGCAGCCCTCTGCCTATCCATGTAAACAAAGCCTTCGCTAAGCCTCTGCCTGATAAGCTTAAGCTCATTAGATGGTCTTGAATATTCAAGGAAATCTTCAAATCTCATTGAGAATACCTCCCGGTTCTCAAGCAGATCAACTCCAAGCCTGACTGCAATCCTAGCAAAGTCTGCAGGACTTTCCTGCGCCAGACACTCCAATGCCCTTGAAGCTTCGGCTTTAGCAAATGCCGATGCAATCCAAGGGGCATAAACTGCGCTCAAAAGCATCCTTGCATAGATGTAACTCATAAGAGATGAGAATTTGAGATCAGTCATGCCAATTTTCGAGAATCTAACCTTTCCATCATTAAGCGCTTCAGTAAGCCTAAGGCCGCCCAGCTTGAGAAATCTCTCGTCTAGCCTGGCTTCTATGCCAGAAGCTATTTCCTTAGCTTCATTCGAGAAAGGAAATCTGTAAGCAAAATCCAGTTTTCCTTCATCTATGCCGGACTGCAGCGCCATGCAAATGCCTCTCAATCAAAGTATAAAATCCCAACAGCACAGCCCATATGCCTGCCGAATCCGCTTCTGTGCACTGCAAGGCCATATGCCGCAGGAAGACACCAGGAAAAAGATATTCAAACTGCAGATTGCAGAAAATGCAGGCAATCCCTGTTCTGATAAGCCCATGCGCCTTTTTATATACCTTTTTGTATTATACAAAGTAGGTGCCGATATGGCAACAGAGGAAAACGTGCCACAGTGGGATGATCAGACAGATGTATTCATTTCGGCTATGGAAGATGAAATTCAGAAGGATGTACAGGTAAGCCTGAGGGATATGCTAGAGAATCCTGAATCATTCTCGTCTAAGAAGGGAGCGCTCGACAAGGCAACGCAGGTTAAGTCGCTTGTAGAAGAATATTTCCGGGGACTGCTTGAAGATATGGACGACGAACAGAAAAGCCTTGACCAGTATCTGGAAAGCATCGACTCACAATACAAGCGGATAGATGAGGTAATAGCTTCAAAGACAGCTTCGTACAAGATCCCATACATGAAGCCATTTGCGCTGAATATGAACCAGGACCAGACAGAAGAAATTGTAATCGACCAGTATAATGACCGCATAGATACGCTTGTGGGCAAGCTCGTAAGCATCTCCAATTACGTTGCGGATGTTTCCGGTAATTATAAGGAGCACATGATAGGCTCATGGGTCTTCTCTGGTCAAAAGCCTTACATGCTCTCGCTCAATCCTCCAGACAGCTTTATAATTACCATAGAACAGGCCCAGAAGACTATAAGCGACATGGTGGACGATGTTATAAATATGTCTAAGGTAAACCAGCCCGCAGCTTCAGCGCAGGCATCTGGGGCAAAGCCGCAGACTGGTCAAAAATAATCTGGATGCGATGAAGAGGATAGTGGCAATTACCGGTACTCCGGGGGTGGGGAAGAGCACCTTTGCAAGGAAACTTGCGCTAAATCTGGATGCAAGATTAATAGACGTGAATTCCATAGTGAACGAATTTGGGCTTTTTTCGGGGTATGATAAAGACGGAGCGAAGCTTGTAGAGCTAAACGCCCTGAAGAAACAGCTTGAGAAAATGATACGCAGTATTGGCGGCTCAGTAGTAGTTGAAGGCCATCTTCTCTGTGAGATAAAGATAAAAGGGGCTTCTGTCATCGTGCTTCGCGAACACCTGGAAACAATAAAGAAAAGGCTGCTTAAGCGCAGATATCCTATCACAAAGGTGCGTGACAATATAGTATCTGAGGCTCTGGACTATTGCGGCGTACGCTCGCATGCAAATTACACTGAGGTCTTTGAAGTAATGAACGACAATAATTCTTTAAGAAAGGCCATGGCCATGTTAAACGGCAGAAAGGCACGCCTGAAGCCCATAGACATGATAGGCGAGCTGGAAGCTGTGATAAAAAAGGACAGGAGGTTTGCAATATAAGTACACGGGTCTTTGCATGAGCGATAGAATAAACGAGCTCTTTTCTTCAATCTCCGGAAAATACGACTTCATGAATCATTTCCTGAGCATGGGTATAGACAAGAGATGGCGTGCAGCCACCGCAATGGAAGCGATAAAGGAGAAGCGCAGCTACCAAATTCTCGATGTTGCTACCGGCACAGGAGACCTTGCAATCGCGCTTGCAAAAGAGGCACGCCGAAAAGGTGCAACGGCCAAGATAACGGGCATGGACTTCAATACAGAAATGATAAGGCTGGCCAAGGGAAAGATAAGCAGATTTGGACTGAAAAGCGAAGTGCTCATAGAGAAAGGCGATGCCATGAAAATGAAATACAAGCCCTGCAGCTTCGATGTAGTTGTTTCCGGCTTTGCCCTGCGCAACTTCGATAGCCTGCAGGTCTTCTCGAAGGAGCTGATGAGGGTGCTCAGGCCAGGAGGCAGATTTGTTCTTCTGGACATGGCAATGCCCGACAGCGGCATAAGCCGGTCCTTTTTCAAGTTTGATTTTAAGGTCATAAAGTTAGTCGGCTCTGTTGTGCAGAAAGGTGCATATTCGTGGCTTGTCTCCAGCGTCAGCGACTTCGACAAGAAGGGGTTTGCCAAGATGCTGGAGAAGGAAGGCTTCAAGGACGTGAGCATAAGCAACCTGACTACCGGCCTGGCATTTTTTGTTAGCGGAATGAAGCCGGTAAGCTAAAATTTCAGTCTGACTGCTTCTGCGTATTTCTCCAGAATACCTGCATTCCCTGTATTTTCCAGTGCATCAAGCGACAGTTCAATGTATTTGTTGTTTTCATGAACTGCCCTGTCAAGTGCCTCTTCCTTACTTAAGTTCTCATGATCCAGCAGGCCTTTTACTATGTTTGCATTAAGCTTGTTGGAGTCAACACGCTTTTCTGTATTCAAACTTGCGAATTCCAGGACGTCATCCCTTATCTGGAAAGCCATGCCTAAGTGGGATCCAAAGTTGTAAAGGCCCGCAAAATCCTTCTTCCCCATGCTCACTGCGCCTATGCTTGCAGAAGCTCCGGTAAGCGAAGCGCACTTCAACTTGGCTATATTAAGATATGTTTTCAGATCCGGTGATCTGCCATTTCTCTGGTACTCAAAATCAAGTATCTCTCCGGCGCACATCTCCATCGCTGCCTTAGAGACAAAATCCACGGCTCCAACGCCAAACTTGCATGCCATCTGTATTGCTTTGGATATTAGCGCATCCCCTGCCAGCACAGCAGCTTCGTTCCCGTATTTGAGGTGCACAGCTTCAAGTCCCCTCCTGCGTGCATCCTGGTCTATAAAATCATCATGTATGAGTGAAGAAACATGCAGCAGCTCGATTGCTACTCCAAGGTCGATGAACTCTTTCGGATCTTCGCCAAGGTAGCTTATGCCTAAGAAAACCAGCGAAGGGCGCAGCAGCTTTCCTGAAGCCCTGAGCAGGTGCGTGGAAGGTTCAGCCAGCCTGCTTTCCACAAAGTCGTCTGTACCAAGCGAACCAAGCCGTTTGACTGCTTTCTCCAAGGCGATATTAATCTCGCCGGGCAATTCTGCCCATTCCTCGGGATTGCGGCTTATAAGCATCTCCTGGTACTTCTCATACTCCATACCGTCTCATCTCTCGCAACTCTTATAATACCCTAAAAGCTTTATATTAAAAGAGCCCATCTCAAGCTCTCCGAGTGTCTCCCCGAATCTTTCGTTGCCGCCATTAAGCTGACATTCTACATAGAAGTTGTACTTCCACGGCATGCCAAGTATCGGCCTTGATTGTATGTAAGTAAGGTTTATCCCGTGCTTCGCGAATCTCCCCAGCGCATCATAAAGCATTCCTGGTTTATTGCTTGTTGAAAAAGTCAAAGCAACCTTAATCGATCCACCCTTGTTCTTCTTCACGAAGCTGTCCACCACATCTGACTTCTTGGCAAGTATCAGGAACCGTGTGTAATTCCTTCTATCAGTCTCTATGCCTTTCTTCAGAATCCTGAGTCCGTACATCTTCGCGGCCTCTTCGCTGGCTATCGCTGCAGAATCTGCGAGACGCTTTTCTTTCAGCATTTTAACACTCCCTGCAGTGTCAATATATGCTATAGGTATGAACTTCATTTCCTGGATGTACTTGCGGCATTGGCCCAATGCCTGCACATGCGAATAAACATATTTTATGTCCTTCAGCCTGGTGCCCGGATCTGCTATAAGGCAGTGGTGCACACGCAATACAAATTCCCCTATTACCTTCAGCTCGCTCTCTATCAAGAGATCGCATGCCTGCAGCACACCTCCCTCTATCGAGTTCTCAATGGGCATAACCCCGTAATCTGCAGTTTTACCTACGGCCGCGAAGACTTTGTCGAATGACTCCAGCGGAAGTGTCTTTATCCGTTTGCCGAAATAGCCGAAGGCTGCTGCTTCGCTGAATGCTCCGTGCTCTCCTTGAAATGCTACTATCTTCATTAGTTCACTCAAATGAAATTCAAAACAGGTACCAACTAAAATCATTTAAATACTGCATAATATAATAATCTTCGGTGCAAGGATGCACAAGTACGAGCAAAAAGTTCTCGAGGCACTCGCTGGCCTGGATACGGCTACCCTCGATGTTATTATGAAATTTACGGGCCTTGGCAGAGACGAGACGCTCTGGGCTCTTGAAAATCTTTCGCAACGCGGTCTTGCAGAGATAATAAGGGAAAAGGTAAGCTCTGCCGAGCTTACAAGCGAGGGCGTCGAGTATGCGAATGGAAAGCTGCCAGAAGAGGAACTTATGGAAAAGGTCTCTAAAAAGGAGACGAGGATTTCAGAGCTCAGAGACAGGAAGGAACAAATAGGCATACAGTGGGCTAAGAAGAAGTCGCTTATCAAGATAAAAGATGGCGGAGTGCTTGAGCTTACCGAGGACGGCAGAAAAGCGCTTTCAGGGGAGCTGGCTGAAGCAAGCGTGCTGAGGAAACTGCATGGCAATCCGTCCCTCTACGGCGAATTGGAGCATAGATACGGCGCAGCGATAGAGAATCTGGTAAGGAGAGGCCTTCTCGCTGTCAGCTCCAGGAACGAGATAAAGGAAATACGCATAACAAAGGAGGGGAAAAATATAATAGAAAATGGAGAAGCTGCGAATGATGACGAAATAGATTCGCTCACAAAAGGAGTCATCTCCTCAGGATCCTGGAAAGGAAAAAGATTCAAGGGTTACGATATTTCGTTAGAAGTAGAAAGGGAGCGGGCTGCCATAAAACATCCTCTGCGCCGTCTAATAAGCCAGCTGAAGGATACTTATCTGAGCATGGGATTTTCTGAAATCTCCGGACCTATAATAGAACCATCATTCTGGGTCTTCGACTCCCTTTTTGTGCCGCAAGACCATCCTGCAAGGGACGCACAGGATACCTTCTACCTCTCAAACCCGGAAACAATCGATATAAAAGGCACTCCTGATATCGACAGGGTAAGGAAGGTGCACAGGAGCGCATGGAAGGCAGGCTGGTCGGCCAGCAAAGCAGGGGAAGCAGTGCTGAGGACCCATGTAACTAGCGTCTCCAGCAGGTTTGTATATGATATACTGAGCAAGGCCAACGTAGAGAAATACGAGGGACAGATGCCAATAAAACTCTTTTCTGTCGGAAGGGTCTTCAGGAACGAGAATGTTGATTACAAGCACCTTACTGATTTCTACCAGACTGACGGCGTAATAATAGGCAAGAATCTTACACTGGCAAACCTTTTCGGCGTGCTCGGTAACATCTATGCCAGTTTTGGCATGAAGGTGAAGTTCAAGCCTGCCTATTTTCCATTCGTGGAGCCGGGAGTAGAGGTATATGCATATTCAACTAAGGTAAACGACTGGATAGAGATGGGCGGCGCGGGCATTATAAGGAAGGAGGTAACTGGCTTGCCGAGGAAGAGCACTACCGTGCTTGCATGGGGATTGGGCGTGGAGCGCATTGTTCTGCTCAAAGACGAGAGCATAAAATCAATAACGGAGCTATACAACGGCGGTGTCGGCTGGATAAGGGAAAGGAGAGTGGTATAATGCCTGTCATAACTCTTAACAAGAATTATCTGTCAGAGCTAATTTCTGATGGCATCACGCATGAGGAGGTAAAGTCGCAGCTTGGCAAGCTGGGAATCGGCATCGAAGCCGAGTCTGAAGATTCAATAAGCCTGGAGATAAGCGCAAACAGACCGGACCTGCTCGGTGCGGTAGGCGTAGCCAGGGCACTAAGAAATTTCATGCACAAGACAAAGCATTACTCCTATTCAGTAGGGGAGGGCGAGCCTGAGCTTACCATCAGGATAGGCAGGAACGTTAAGGGCATACGCCCATTTTTTTCTGCTATAGTGGTAAAAAACGCTTCGCTGACAGAGGAATCTGTCTCGGACATGATGAACTTCGCAGAGAAATTCTGCGAAACTCACGGAAGAAGCAGGAAGAAGCTTGCCATAGGCATCCACGATCTTGGCAAGGTAGATACGAAGAGCCTGGCATATGATGCATACGGCGATGAGTATTATATTCCCTTAAATAAAACCGCGCAGATGAAGTACAGCGAGGTAGTATCGGGGGAGCCGAAGGGAATCGAATACGGACGGACGATTAGCAACAGGAAGAACCTATATCCTGCGTTGAAAGATAGCAACGGCACGCTCTCGCTTATACCTATACTGAATTCGGAAAGGACCCGCGTGAGCCCGAAAACAAAGGATATGCTGGTCGACGTAACCGGCACATCCGAATGGCTCGTCAAGAAAACTGCAGACATGCTTGCATGCATGTTCATAGATATGAAGGCGGATGTACGAAAAGTCAGGGTAATTTCTGGCAACAAAGAGCACATCTTTCCGGAAATGAGTACAAGCTACATCACGATGCAGATGCACATGGCGCAGGTCCAGATCGGAGTCATGATAGGTCCAAATAACATACTCTCGCTTGCAAACAAGATGGGCTACGATGCTGCAGCAATAGGCAATAAGGTAAGGTTGCGTATTCCCGAATACCGCCTTGATGTCTTCAATGAGCAGGATGTGATAGAAGACATAGCTATAGGGTATGGATATGATTACATACAACCATTGCCGATAATGGCGTGGCAGAAGGGCGAGCTGGAAGGCAATACAAAAATAGCAGGGAGCATATCTGACATTATGGCCGGAATGGGCTTTAGCGAGATGATGAATTCGTATCTTACCAATGACGAGATAAACTACGATAAAATGATGGTCAAGCGAAGCGAAGATGCGGCAAGGCTGAAGAATCCAAAGTCAAGAACAATAAGCATGATGCGCACATGGCTGCTTCCGTCGCTTATGAAGAATCTTGCATTATCGGTGCATGAGAAGATGCCGCAGCGCATATACGAGTACGATATGGCGTTTGTTGTTGAAAAAGGCGTGCCGAAGGAGTCGTACCATCTTGCGGCCGCTTCTGCTGATCCAAAATCCAATTTTAATTACATTAAGTCTGTGGTTGAAGGGATGGCGTATCTGCTTGGTCTTGATATAGAAGTGACAAAGAAAGAGCACAAAAGCTTCATAGAAGGACGATGCGCAGGCATATTGCTGGGAAAGAAGGAAATAGGATTCTTCGGAGAGCTGCACCCGGAG
>JAJZND010000003.1 GCA_021848025.1 Microcaldota archaeon
TCAGTATTGCCCATCCGTATGTCATCAAATATTCCATGGCGCTTTGCGCTTTTGTATTCTTCATACTAGTCGACCTTTAACTTGGTTTTGGTATAGTATCAATAAGAATGTATTTAAACCTTTTGTGGGTTATGACTCTGGAGATTTGGGCGTTGACGTTGTAGTTGCCAAGTAATAACACAGATATTCTCCATGAAAGGGCAAAGAGCCAGAATCGCACTATAGCACGCCCTGCAGGCTTCTTATAACAATCCCGGAGGAGGTTATCTCAAAAGGCGCAGAGTTTGGCAGGTACTTTGAATAGCGCATCTTCACTACGGTAGCGAAGTGCCGCATCGGTGACGCCTGCCCTATCTTCTTGGTAAGCCTTATTATACCGTCGAACATCGACTCCTCCAGAAGCCCGGGCACCCTGTCCAGCTCGTTCATTGAGTCTTCCATTATCATGAAGGTTGTGAGGCCTACATTGCTGAAGCTCTCGGAAATATAGTTCATTGAACTGGTGAACGCACGGTCATTTTCCATCAGCGACCTGAAGAGGCTCAGTGAGTCAAGGAAAAGGACCTTTGAGTTGTTGGCTTCAGTCATTTTTATGGCGTCTGCTATGAACATGAGGAGGTTCTCCCTGCTCTTGAAGGCAGTGTCTATCTCCTTCTCTATTATGCTTAGTTTTTTGCTGCTTCTTAGCTCATCGATATCCTGCATGCCTGTGAATGCATTGGCTACGTTCTTCATAAGTGAAGTTATGCTCTGGTCTATGGTGATATAAACGGTATTTTTGCCAGATTTGGCCAGATTATATGCTATCTCAAAGGCAAGGAGTGTTTTTCCTGAGCCCGAGTCTCCGGCAAGCAGGATCTGGCTGCCTTCAGGCACTCCACCGTAGAGCAGCTCATCTAGGCCTTTAATGCCAGTATGAAGCTTTGATATAGCATACTCGTTTGCTGCCACTCTGATCCCACAGAGGCAACCGAAGGTGTTGGTAAATAGCTCCCCAGACCGCCTTGTCTTACCTTGTCTAAATGGTTTATGAGATGGGATAAATTATAAAACTTGCTCTCTATACTAACAAGCAGGTTTCTTATCCATCCCATCCCCTTCCCGATTGCCCACTAAGGAGAAAGGTGAAGCTCTAGATATTTAAAGCATGGAGTCTGCTTTTTTAAACTTATGCCCAGGCAGAGTCTGCACTGTGGCATTTAGTGGAAGAACAAGAGATGGGGAGGGGTATTTTTAAAGTTGATTAACGTAGAAGGATAGGCGATCATATGGGATTAATGGATTTGTTCGGCAGAAAGGGCGCACCAAGTGAAACAGTAAGGGTAATGCCTTACATGATAAAGACGCAGTTTGTTCCTTACAAGCTTAAGGCAAGGCAGAGAAGCTCATCTACACTCATGATAAACCTGAAAAACCTCAGCAAAACACCTGTGATGGGCTCGGTCTCAGTCCAGCTTCCCAGGCAGCTCGGATTTGACAATGTAGGTATGTCAAAGATGAAAGATGTCAAGCTTGGCGAAATAGCTGCCAACGAGGAGAAGGAGGCAAAGATCGAGATCTTCAGTGATGTAGGGACAGATGCGGGCGAGTACACCATAAACCTTACCGCTTATGTCCACTACCGCGATTATGAATTGGTAGAGAACTCGATGACTAAAAGGGCAGTCATAGAAGTAGTATAATTTACTGCTTCTCAGAAGGCTGCACTGCCTGCTGCTTCTGGGCGGGAGCCTGCTGCTGCGCAGTTCCCTCGCTTATTTTATTCATTATGCTCAGTATGCTTGCCGCCACGCTCTTTCCCTTCTCAGTCAGGAAGATGCGCTTGAGCCTTCCATGCTTCTCCGATTCTATAATTCCTGCCTCTTCGCATCTGGCTATGAATTTTGTAGCGTGGATATAGGTTACTCCTGTCTCACGCGCGAGATCCGAGATGTACCACTCCTTGGAATTGCCATTAAGCGCTAGAAGAAGCCTGGACTGCTTATCTTTGAAAAGCAACGGACTTGTAGAATCAGGCACACTAATCACAATATCTTTATCAACGGCTTATTATAAATCCCTTCTTGTTTTTGCTTGCGCCATCTGCCAACCTGAAGGCATTTGAGCCAAGGCTAAACGAATTTTTAGAAAAGGTATAATAAACAACTGCATATTCTAATATCTCTGATGGAATGGCGGCGATGCTGCAGCAGGTTACTTCGCAACATGGGCATGGAAGCTGGATAGACAAAATTGTACTGCAGCAAAAAGCTTTCAGGAGGCTTTCGGAGAAGCCGGTGCTCAGGCCGATGGGCAGGGACGAGGAGCGTGGTGTCTTCAATCCAGGAGTTATCAGGCTTGGTGGAAGGGACGAGGAGCTCTTCATGCTCTATCGCGCCGACGGGTATGACAGCGTTTCCCATCTCAAAGCAGCTGCAAGCACCAGCGGCGGCATGAGCTGGGAGAGGACCGGCAGGGCAGTGCAGAACCCCTCAGACCATGTGCAGCTTGAGGATCCGCGGCTGACCAGAATCGAAGGCAGCATTATAATGACGTGCACAGAAGCCAATCTCTCAGAAGGATCATGGAGAATAGGCATATATGTGCTCTCTGATGGAAAATTCAGCAGGGTAGGAGGTGTCGGAGGAGGAAATGAAAACAATAAAAACGGAGTGCTCTTTCCAGAGAGAATAGAGAGCAGATACGTTATGATGACGCGGCCTACGCCCAGGCAGAGCACGCAGTCTGCTGAGCCGCAGAGCATAGGCCTTTCAGCAGCTGATGACCTTGGCGGACCATGGACAGATGAAACGAGATCTTTCATAGAGCCCAGAGAGCGCTGGGAGAGTGGGAGGGTTGGAGCGGCTGCGCCGCCGGTATTGATAAAGAGGGAGGATGACAATGAGGCATGGTTCATTCTTTATCACGCTTCAGACCGCGGCAATGTCTACAGGCTAGGAGCCGCACTCTTCGATTACAGGCTTAAAAATCAGCTCTGGAGATCCCCAGTACCGCTGCTGGAGCCGGAGATGCCATGGGAGAAAAAGAATATTGTGGGAAAAGGCGGCATAGTCTTCTCATGCAATTTAATAGAGACGGAAACAGGTGCAAGGACCTTCTACGGCGCAGGAGATTTTTTCATAGGTGTTGCAGGAGTATAGCAGCTGCCACATCATCGCATAGACAGGGCATTCTGCAATGAAAAAGAGCAGCAGGTTAGGCGAACGCGCAATAAACACAGGTAATGGATTATTCCTCGTAACTAAGGAAGTTTAATAAATATGTATGCCTAGAATATCTTAGTATTTATTTGAAATGGTGACCGGAATGGTGAAATATGTAATAGCGGAACAGCTTGTAGGCAAGGAGGTAGTTACCTCTGACGGATTTGATCTCGGAAAATTCGTCGATGCAGAGGTAAGTGAGAACAGCGGGAAGCTCAGCACGCTCATCATAGAGCCAAATGTTGACAGCGAGTATGTCAGCAAGCTGAGCCTGAAGAGCGGGAAGCTCAGCGTACCTTACACAAGCGTAATGGCAGTAAACGATTTTATTGTTGTAGACCGAAGAAACATGGTTTAGGTGATCCCTATAATCATTGCTGGAGGCGATGAGGCAGGGAGGGGGGCCGTGCTGGGTCCCATAGTCGTAAGCATTGTCAGCATCAGCAAGGGCAAGGAGGCGAAGCTTGCAAGGATAGGGGTAAGGGACTCAAAGATGCTGACAAGGAAAAAGCGCAGCTTCCTTTATGATGAGATCTACTCTATAGCAGATGAGGTAAAGGTCTACAAGATAGAGAGCTCGGAGATAAACGAGGCCATGAAGAATAAGGTTTCGATAAACGAGCTTGAGGCGCTGAACTTCGCAAAGCTGATAGACTCGCTTGAGAAGGAGCCTGGCTGCATCTTCCTTGACTCCCCCGATGTCATCTCGGAGAGATTCGGCCTGCGCGTCAGCCTCTTCTCAAAGAAGCCGATGCTTGTGAAGGGCATAAAGGCTGAGAGAAGGGAAAGGGAGGCCAACCCTATAAAGATGGTCTCTGAGCACAAGGCAGATTCGCGCTATCCGGTAGTCTCTGGAGCAAGCATAATAGCCAAAGTGACAAGGGACGCAGAGATAGAAAAGATGGAAGGAGATCTGGGAATAGAGATAGGGTCAGGATACCCTTCAGACAAGTATACTATAGATGCAATAAGAAATAGCCTGGGCGATGGCACGCTGAATGGCAGGCTAAGGGAGTACTGGAAAACGCTTAAGTACATAAGGCAGCGCAGGATAGATGAATTTCTTTAGCAGCAGGCAGAGCCGTCCATTCCCGCATATTTAACAACTGCACAGGCTTCATTGATTCACGGGCCGCGTGAGCCTTGGACTAAACCGCTTATTATACTTTCTGAATCAACTTCATATTAGTGGCTTTGCATGAGATGCCCATATTGCAACAGCAAAGATACGGATGTAGTTGACTCAAGGGAAGTGCTAGATGGAAAGAGCATCAGGAGAAGAAGAGAATGCAGGGAGTGCAGGAAGCGCTTCACCACGTATGAGAAAACAGATCTTATTGAGATAACGGTAATAAAGAAGGACGGCACGCGCGAACCTTTTGACAGGAACAAGATCCTGAACGGGCTGCTCAAGGCGTGCGAGAAGCGAAAGGTAAGCAGGGAAGCAATAGATGGCGTGGTGGACAGGATAGAGATGAAGCTAAGGTCGAAGGGCAAAGCAGAGATAAAGAGCAGGGAGATAGGCAATATGATAGTGAAGGAGCTCTTCAAGCTGGATCACGTGGCGTACATAAGGTTCGCAAGCGTATACTACAACTTCGATTCGCCTGAAGAGTTCAGGAAGATAGTCAGGCTCTTCAGTGCGAAGCCAAGGAAGAAAAAGTAATGCGCGCGCATTGGGATGCGCGCTAAATGAAAATTATGTAAACATGAGAGCGCAATCAAAAACTTAGATGGATGAGAAGCACGCCATCTCCATATCCTGCTACGAAATGCTTCCGAAGCTTGCGCTTGGCATTGCGCCGTTAGGCGGATAGGCCCTTATTATCATTCCATTCCAATAGGTTATGTATGATGAACCTAATCCATCTCCAACTAAACCTATATAATTGCCATTATCTGCTATGGTAAAGGCCGAAGATGAGGTTGCTGTTCCGTAGGTGGCAAGGTTGTTGGATATGCTGCCTATGTAAGCATATGCGGAGGTACCAGAAACAATTGTGTCGTATTTATACCAGGTATCTGCGGATTCTTGTATGCCTGATGGTACATTCCAGCTTGTCCAAGATGATGTTGTGGCAAGTCCTGATGGGTTACTGTTCCTGCCCTCAAGCCGGGTCATCTGCCCTTCTCCTGCCGAATTGACGAGGAAGAACATATCTCCGAGACCTGTTGTGTACACGTCGTAGCTTATTATTATATTTGAAGTGAGAGACGGCACCGATGTATATAAATAATCTCCATTCGCCGAGTTGGCATACAGCGCATTTGTTGTATCAAAGTAGCTTCCAGATGGTGCTGAGCTTGTTTGACCTGCGGCACCTGAAATAGTCCAGCCTGCTGTTGAAGTTGGATTTACATTGTAATAAAGGAACACATCAGCTCCATCATCATACTGTCCATATGTGCTGGAGAGCTGTGGCGCCTCTCCTGTTGCAGCTGTATTGAAGAGATTGTTCGATGTTGCCGCAAAGCCCATGTAAATTATGATATTTGAATCTGCTGCGATGCCCTTA